>JANNDM010000107.1:0-23301 GCA_031387725.1 Verrucomicrobiota bacterium
AAGTGCATCCATGACAATATCGAGTGTCATTTGCACCGTGTCTTGGATTTGCTTCTGCGGGAAGCCGGTCTTCTCGTAGATTTCGAGGACGATCTCTCGTTTGGTCAGATTAGTCGACATGGCGGAGTGGGGTTGAAAAAAATAACCTAGCTGATTACAGCCACAAATAATTCACTACCCAGTGCTTGCGTCAACCGCAAAGCCACACAAACCCTAAGCCATAACCATGCCCGATCCGAAGGCCATAAACTCCATGTTTGCCCGCATTGCGGGCCGTTACGACCTCGCCAACCACCTCTTGAGCGGAGGGGTGGACTATTGGTGGCGCCAGCGCTTGGTCCGGGCGGTCCACGACGCCCGCGCCGGGGCCGTCCTTGACCTGGCGACGGGCAGCGGCGACGTGGCCTTTGCCCTGGCCGACGGGCTGCCGGCCGGCACCCGGATCACCGGCATGGATTTTTGCCGGCCCATGCTGGACGAGGCCGTAAAGAAGCAGGCCGGCAATCCCCGTTGGGCCGCCATTGAGTTCCGCTCGGGCGACGGCCTGGCTCTGCCCCTTCCCGACCGGTCCTTCGATGCGGTCACAATTTCCTTTGGCCTGCGCAACATGACTGACCGGCACCAAGCGCTGACAGAAATGCACCGCGTGCTCCGGCCGGGAGGCCGACTTTTCGTGCTGGAGTTCTCCCAGCCCCATTTCTGGTTCCGGCCGTTTTACTACGCCTATCTTAAGCTATTATTGCCCACGATTGCTGGCGTCGTGACCGGTGACCGCTCCGCTTACGAATATCTGTGCGGCTCCATCGAGCAGTTTCCCGGCCGGGCGGCGATGGCGGAAGAAATCCGCCGCGCGGGATTCGGTTCCGTAATCGCGACGCCGCTGACTTGCGGGATCGTGGCTCTGCACGAGGCTATTAACTAACCCGGATATTTCACACCATCAGACCTGACCCATCAGAAAAATATCCGTTTCCCCGACGCTGCGTCGGGGAAAGGCGACCTTGCCGCGGTTAGCCCCGACAGGGCGAACATTTCACACCAGCAAGTGTGAATGTTCGGGCTAAGCCGGATCCTTCGACTTCGCTCAGGATGAATCGCGCCAAAGCGCGATTCAGTTAAACGACTTGCCGCAACCGCAGGTGCTCTGGGCGTTGGGATTCTTGATCTCGAAGCCCTTGCCGTGAAGGCCGTCATCAAAGTCGATGTTGCAGCCGCTGAGATAGGCCAGGCTGGTCGGATCGACCAGCACCTGCACGCCCTCGCTCTCAAACACCTTGTCATCCGTCTTGGGCCGATCGAAGGACATGCCGTATTCGAAGCCGGAGCAGCCGCCCGTCTCGACGAAAACACGCAACTGTTTGGCCCCGTCGGCCTGCGCCGTGCGCATCGTCTGCACCTGGCGGGCCGCACGGTGGGACAGAGTGATCATGCGCGGAAGGTAGGCGCCCAAGCCCGCCTGTCAACCGGCCCCGGGCAAGAACTTCCTGGTTATGTAGCAGGAAGTGTGCAAATTTCGCCGCTGCGCTCTTGCCACACGGGAAGCCGCCCGTTTTTGTCAGGATGTGACGTCCCCCGCCCTTAAGCATATTTTCAACGAACTCCAATACGAGCTGACCAACAAGCTGGCGGAGGGGGGCATGGGCTTGGTTTTCGAAGCCGTGCAGAAGGGCACGGGCAATTTCCGCAAGACCGTTGCCATTAAACTGATTCGTGAGGAGTATTCCAGCATCCCCGAATTCCAGAAGAATTTCATCGGCGAGGCCCGGTTGGTGGCCGATCTCATTCACACCAACATTGTCCAGACCTACCACCTCGGCCAGATTGGCGGGCAGTATTTCATGACGATGGAATTCGTCCGCGGGGTGAACCTCGAGCAGTTTATCGACCGCCACCTCGAGCTGGGCCGGCCCGTGCCGTTGGACATGGCGGTCTTCATCGCCTCGCGCGTCTGTCGCGGTCTCAGTTACGCCCACACGAAACGCGATTCCGACGGCCGCCTCCTCGGCATCGTCCATCGCGACGTGAACCCAAAAAATGTGATGCTGGCCATCGAAGGCGACGTGAAGCTGACCGACTTCGGCATCGCGAAGGCCCTCGACCTGATGTATAATGAGGAAGGCAAGGTGATCCCGGGCAAGGATGAGTATCTCTCCCCCGAAGGCGCCAGCTACGCCGTCACCGACGGTCGCTCCGATCTTTTCCCACTCGGCATCGTGCTGACCGAGATCCTGCTCGGAAAAAACATTTTCCGCGGCGCCACCCGGGTGGAATCAAGACGGCACATCCTGACCCTGCCCATTCCTCTCTTCAGCTCACTGCGCGCGGACATCGACCCCAAGCTGGAACGCATCCTGCACAAGGCCTTGGAGCGCGATCGCGGCCAGCGCTACCAGTCCGCGTTTGAGATGCTCACTGATCTGGAGATGTATCTCTACAGTGATCGCTACGGCCCGACCAACGAGAAACTGGCCGTCTACCTCGCTGAAGTTTTCCCTCCCGCCAAACCCGGCACAACCCCCGCCGTCCCGCCCCCCGCCCTACCCCGCGTTTCCACGCTCGAAAGCCAGAGGTAACCCCTTGCGCGCATGAGCGGCCCCGGACTCAACCAGAGCTTCCACCAGCGGCAGGCCCAGCAGCTGGTGCTGGCGCCGCAGATGCGGCAGTCCCTGAAGATCCTGCAAGTCGCCGCGCTTGATCTGCGCGCCACCATCCAGGAAGAACTGCAGTCCAACCCGACCCTGGAGGAGCTGCCCATGGACGATATCAGCCTCGAGAAGGAGGCTCGCAGCGGAGACGACAACGCCACCCCCACCGACGATCCGCGCGAGGAGATGGATTTCTCGAAGGACCTCCAAGTGCTGGAGAAGATAGGCCAGGACTGGCGTGACCACCTTTCGGACGTCGGCGGCGTGCGCCAGACCTCCAGCGAGGATGATGAACGCCGGCAGCACTTCTATGACTCGCTGACCACGGAGACTTCGCTGCAGGGGCACCTCATGGGCCAAGCCGAGCAGTCCGACTGCAAGCCGGCGGTTCTCGCTGCCTTGCGGTTTCTGATCGGCAGTCTCGACGACCGTGGCTACCTCACGGCCACGCTTTCCGATATCGCGCTCCTGGCCAGCCTCCCGCTGGCCACAATCCAGGAGGGGGCGAAGCTCCTGCAATCCTTCGAACCGGCCGGCATCGGCGCGGAAAATCTTTCCGACTGCCTGCTCATCCAGCTGGCGCAGAAAGGGCGCGAGAAATCTGTCGCCGCCCGCATCATTCGCGACCATTTCGACCTGCTCGTTCGCCGGCGCATCCCCGACCTTGCCCGCAAGACCGGCTTGTCGGCCGACGTAATCCAGGAGGCCATCGAGGAGATCGGCACGCTCGACCCCGCACCCGGCCGCCGCTTCGCCGAGGACGCCAACCGCGTGGTGGTGCCCGATGTCACCGTCGAGGAGGATGGCGGCGAGTGGAAGATCAGCCTGAACCACGACTACATCCCGCGCTTGCGGCTCAGTGACACCTACAAGGAACTCATTGCGAAAGGCAAGCTGAGCAAACAAGAGAGCGACTACCTCCGCGAAAAGCTCCGCTCCGGCAAGTTCATCATCAATGCCATCGAGCAGCGCCAGCGCACCATCGAGCGCATCACCCGGGAAATCATCAAGCACCAGGGCGCGTTTTTCACCGAAGGTGTCTCCAAATTAAAGCCCCTGATCATGACCCAGATCGCCGACATCATCGGGGTGCACGAGACGACGGTCAGCCGGGCGCTCGCCAACAAATACATCAAGACCCCGCATGGCGTCTTCGCGATGAAGTATTTCTTCACGTCCGGTTACCAGTCGGACGCGGGCGCGGCGGTGGCCAACACCAGCGTCAAGGAAATGATCGCCGACCTCATCGCGGGCGAAGATCCCGGCCAGCCGCGGAGCGATCAGGAGATTGTCGGCCTGCTGGAGGCAAGGGGGCTTAAGATTGCCCGGCGCACCGTGGCCAAATACCGCGAGGAACTCGGCCTGCTGCCGAGTAATATGCGGCGGCGCTACGATTAGGCGCCAGCCCGCGCCGCCACGATCTGGTCGTGGAGCCGGGCGGCATCCTGCACGGTCTTGACCAGCTCCGGCAAGGACACCGGCTTGAGCAGGTAGCGGTAAAGTGCCGCCTCGTTGACGCTGCGCAGCAGCATCTCGGGCTTCATGTAGCCGGTCACGAGCACGCGCTGCATGTCGGGATATTCCTCGCGGGCATCCACCAGAAAACTCAGGCCGTTGCCGCCCGGCATCAGATGGTCGCACACCACGACCTTGCATGCCTTCTTGTGGAGGATGAATTCGGCCTCCCGTGTGTTGGTGGCCAGCACGCATTCGAAATGGGGGGAAAGGGCCTCGGCAAACAATTCGATGAGCGGTTTCTCATCATCAATCAGCAGCACAACGCCCAGCTTCGGTTTGCTGGCCGTGGATTGCTCGGTAGCCGGTGCGGTTGACACGCCTAGGAGGCTGAGCCCCGTCCATCTGTTGGCAAACCAAAATCGCAGCGCCTCGGGTCGTATCCGGTTTTGGTTTGCGTGCACGGGAGGCGAGGTGTTTTTTGACCTCCACTGGCATGGAAAAACACGACTTATTCGCTGCAGCCCGTGACGGCCAACTGTCCACCCTGCCCGCCAGCGCGCTCACTCTGGAGGCCCTGCTTAACCCCAATGCCTCGGGCAACACTCCCCTCCACCTCGCGGCAAAATACGGCAGCCTAAGCCAGTTACCCGCAGCGCTCCTGACCACCGCGCACCTCCTGAAGAAAAATGACGCCGGCTACACGCCTCTCCATCTCGCCGCCCTCCACGGGCACTTGGGGCAGGTGCCATCCGCTCTCCATACCCGCGAAAATCTACTCGCGCGCTCCAACAGTGGCTACACCCCGCTGCACCAAGCCGCGGCCGGCGGCGCCCTCGGCCAGTTGCCCCCCGGGCTGCTCACCATCGAATTAGTCCTGACCCGGACTGACAGCGGCAACACGCTGCTGCACGTCGCGGCCGAGCATGGCGCCCTTGACCGATTCCCCCCGCAATTCCTCAACCGCGAGACGGTGACGGTCGGCAACGGCAGCGGCGAAACCGTGCTGCATGTGGCGGTCTTCAACGGCCATCTGAACCAGGTGCCGCGCCCGCTGCTCACCACGGAGAATCTGCTCATCAAAACGGCGAATCACGACACATGCCTGCACGCCGCCGCCATCGCCGGGCACCTGGACCAGATCCCGCCCGAAGTTCTCACCCATGCCAACTTGGTATTGCCCAGCAAATCCGGCCACACCCCCATTCACGCCGCCGCCGAGTCGGGCAGCATCGGCCAGATACCGAGCGACCGCCTGACCATCGACCTGCTCATCAGTCGGAACGACTTTGGCGACACCCCGCTGCACGCCGCCGCCGTCGAAGGGCACCTCAAGGACATCCCGCACGAATTCCTGAACCGCGCGACCATGCTGATGCGAAACTATAACGGTGGCACACCCGTCGGCGCCGCCATCCGCTATGGCCACACCGACCAGCTGCCGGCAGAGTTTGTCCCTAAGCCACCCAGTGTGTTTGACAAACTTCTCTACAAGCTCGGCGCCTCCCGCCCCCCCCTCGGTTAATCCGGGCGGACAGGATGTGACACAACCCCGGGTTGTAATCGCGGACAAAATGTGCCCCTGCTGACAGTTCAACATTATCACATGAATACCACTATCACCGCCATCACTGCCCGTGAGATTCTCGACTCCCGCGGCAATCCGACCGTTGAAGTCGATGTCAAACTCGCCAACGGCGCTTTCGGTCGCGCCGCCGTTCCCTCCGGCGCCTCCACCGGCGAGCACGAAGCCATCGAGCTCCGGGACGGCGACAAAGCCCGCTACCTCGGCAAAGGCACGCTCAAGGCCGTCGCCAATGTGAAAGGCAAGATCGCCCCTGCGCTCCTCGGCATCGACGCCTTCGATCAGCTCGGCGTCGACCGCACCATGCTCAAGCTCGACGGCACCCCGACCAAGTCGAAGCTCGGCGCCAACGCCATCCTCGGCGTATCCCTCGCCACCGCCAAGGCCGCCGCGACCGCGGCCGGCGTTCCCCTCTACAAATACCTCGGCGGCCCCAACGCCAAGGTCCTGCCCGTGCCGCTCATGAACATCATGAATGGTGGCGCGCACTCCGACGCCCCGATCGACTTCCAGGAATTCATGATTGTGCCGAAGAATTTCAATACCTTCGCCGAAGCCCTCCGCGCGGGGGCCGAAGTTTTCCATTCGCTCAAAAAGGTCCTCAAGTCGAAAGGCCTCCAGACTGCCGTCGGCGACGAAGGCGGCTTTGCCCCCAACCTCGCCTCCACCACCGATGCGCTCGACGCCATTGCCGAGGCCGTGAAGGGCGCCGGCTACAAACTCGGCAAGGACATCTTCCTCGCCCTCGATGTCGCCTCCTCGGAGTTCTACGTCAAGGAGTCCAAGACCTACGTCTTCAAGAAATCCGACAAACGCTCCTTCACCGGCGACCAGTTCGTCGCCTACTACCGGGATCTCTGCGCCAAATACCCGATCGTCTCCATCGAGGACGGCTGCGCCGAGAACGACTGGACCACCTGGAAGAAACTCACCGACGCCATCGGCGACAAGGTGCAACTGGTCGGCGACGATCTCTTCGTCACCAACGTCGAGTTCCTCAAGAAGGGCATCGCGACCGGCACCGCCAACTCGATTCTCGTCAAGGTGAACCAGATCGGTTCGCTCACCGAGACCCTCGATTCCATCGAGCTCGCACAGAAAAACAAATACACGACCATTATCTCGCACCGCTCGGGCGAGACTGAGGATGTCACCATTGCCGACATTGCCGTCGCCACGAATGCCGGCCAGATCAAGACCGGCTCCGCCTCCCGCACCGACCGCGTCGCCAAATACAACCAACTCCTCCGGATTGAGGAAGAGCTCGGCGCCAGTGCGATTTACGGCGGAAAGTTGTAGACTTGCCACGGCCGGGCCGAGTGCCCTAGCTGCCATCAGACGAAACAGGCCTAACACCAAGTTTCGTCAGCACACACGCTGGGAAGGCCGGGCTGCCTAGCCCGGCCTTTTCATTTGCTTTGGGTCCGATACCCTGGAGCTGGCTCCGGCTTGGTTGAGGTGTAGCCCCGAGCGTGAGCGAGTGGACGAGACTCCACTCGCTCACGCTCGCGGCTACTTTGGCGATCAAGGAAGGGTGATGCTTGGGCATGACGGGTTTGGTCAAATGCCCCGGGACTTGCCCGGGGATGTTTCCTTGGGAGTCGGGAAAGCACCTCGGCTTCTGATCTTGCTGCCGGCCGCCCGGCCTCGCCACTCTGCCTTCCGTGACTCGCCCCAAGCTCAGCTCCTGTCTGCTCATTCTCATGACCGCCTCCTGCGGTCAATGTCTCGCCGCCGAGGAGGCGAAGGCTACCGAACCGGCCAAGTCCACTTCTGCTCCGGTCGGACCCACCATCGATTTGCCCACCATGAAAGTGCAGGAAAAGCGCATCAAGGCAATCGACGTCGAGCTCAAGAAAATCGACCGGCAGATCGTCCGGGAGAAAAAGCAGATGAAGTCCACCAATCTGGACAAGTCTCTCAACAGTGACAAAGTTTCCAACGCCGCCGCCATTTTCGGAGGGAATTCCGCCGCTCACCTGGCCGCTGTCGCCGCCTCCCGCGTCGCTCTCCTCGAGCAGGAGCGCACGCTGCTGGAGCGGCTTAAGTTTCCCCGCACCGAGGAGGATCAGGCCCTGGTTGAAAAGGAATTGGTGAATATCCGCACCACCCGTCGGAATCTGGACAACGTGCCGGCGCAGCGCTAGCGCGGGCTCAGATCTGAGTGGGAGGGGCTTTACGCCCCGACGTGAATGCGTGTGATCCCGGTCGGGGCATAAAGCCCCTTCCGCCTGCACTAGATCGGTGGTCAAAACTACTCCTACTCCACCCGCAGGATGTAGCCCCGGAGGTATTCGCTTTCCGGCATGGTCACGAGCACCGGATGGTCCGGCGGCTGGTGGCAGAATTCCAGCACGTGCACGCGTCGTTTGGCATCGGCCGCGGCCTCGGCGAGAATCTCGCGCAACTGCGCGTCCTGCATGTGATGGGAGCAGGTGTAGGTCGCCAGCACGCCGCCCGGCCCGAGCGACTTCATGGCCCGTAAATTCAGCTCCTTGTAGCCGCGGAGCGCGCCTTCGAGCGCCGACTTCGATTTCGCAAACGGCGGCGGGTCGAGGATGATCAGATCCCAGGCCGGCGCGGCCTCCCGTTGCGCGGTGAACCAGTCGAAAACATTCGCGCCCTGAAAGTCCGCCTTCAGGTTGTTGCGCCCGGCGTTCTTCTTCGCCTGCGAAACCGCATCAAAGGCACTGTCGAGCCCGAGCACGCGCACCGCTCCCGCCCTGGCGCAGTGCAGGGCAAACGATCCCTGGTTGCAGAACGCATCCAGCACGCGCTTGCCCGGGGCGTATCTGGCCACGACGGCGTGCTGCGCGCGCTGGTCGAGATAGAATCCGGTTTTCTGCCCGCCCTGCAGATCGAGCCAGTAGTCGAGCCCGTCGATGTTTACCCAGCGCGATTCCCAGGCTGCGCCGGACCGCGTGTGCACCTCGACGGGCAGGCCTTCCAGTTTGCGGATGTTCGCGTCGTTGCGGAAGATGATTTCTTTCGCGCCGGTCAGCTCGGCGAGCAGGTCGCTGAGTATCGCCACGCGCTTCTCCATCGCCTTGGTTTGGATCTGCACCACCAATGCGTCGCCAAACTGGTCCGCCACCACGCCCGGCAGATCGTCAGACTCGGACCACACCAACCGCTTGAATTCGCCGGCCGGCCGCCGGGCGAGCGCCCGCGTCAGCGCCACCCGCAGATAGCCCTCATCCAGGGCCACGCGCTCCCGGCTCAACCGTCTCCAGACAATCTGCGACTTGCTGTTGTAGATGCCGGTGCCCAGGAACCGCCCCGTGCGGTCGCGACATTCCACCACTTCGCCGTCTAGGTCGGTGGGCAGCAACGCTTCGCATTCGTTCGCGAACACCCACGGGTGCCCACCGAGCACACGGGAGGTGGCGTTGGGCTTGAGCTTGAGGCTGGCAGTCATGCTGCACTGTTTCCGCGTTGCCGGAAGCTTGGAAGCAAATTTGTAAATTAGTCTTTCCCTCTCGCCCCCGGTCCTCTGTCCTCCGTCCTCTGTCATGACTCCCGTCCAGGAAATCGCCCGCCGTCGCACCTTTGCGATCATCTCGCACCCCGATGCGGGCAAGACGACTTTGACCGAGAAGTTCCTGCTCTACGGCAACGCCATCCACCTCGCCGGGGCGGTCAAGGACCGCAAGAACCAGCGCGCCACGGCCTCCGACTGGATGGAACTCGAGAAACAGCGTGGCATCTCCATTTCATCCACTGTCCTCCAGTTCGACTACGCCGGTTATGCCGTCAACCTGCTCGACACCCCCGGCCACAAGGATTTCTCCGAGGACACCTACCGCGTGCTGACCGCCGTGGACGCCGCCCTCATGGTGATCGACGCCGCCAAGGGCGTCGAGACGCAGACGCGCAAGCTTTTCGAGGTCTGCCGCCGTCGGGGCGTGCCCATTTTCACGTTCATGAACAAGTGCGACCGGCCCACGCGCAGCCCGATCGACCTGCTCGACGAACTTGAAAACGTGCTCGGCTTGCAGTCGTCGCCGGTCATCTGGCCGCTCGGCAACGGCCCGACTTTCAAGGGCGTGTTCGACCGCCGCTCCAAGGAAGTCCACCTCTTCGAGCGTGTCCCCGGCGGCAAATTCCAGGCGCCGGTCAGCGTCTCCTCCCTCGAGGATCCGGCCGTTCGCGAGAAACTGGACGACTACACCTACGCGCAGGTGAAGGAGCAGCTCGCGATGCTCGACGGCGCCGGCCACCCGTTCGACCTCAAGGCCGTGCAGGCCGGCCAACAGACGCCCGTCTACTTCGGGTCGGCCGTGAACAACTTCGGCATTCAGCTGCTGCTCGACGGCTTTCTCAAGGACTCCGTGCCGCCGGCCCCGCGCAAATCCGTCACCATCACCTTGCCGGGTTTCCCCCAGCCGACCACCGCGCGCGAGGTGCCTGTCACCGACCCGAAGTTCTCCGGCTTCATCTTCAAGATCCAGGCCAACATGGACGCGAAGCACCGCGACCGCATCGCCTTCTGCCGCGTGTGCTCCGGCAAGTTCGACCGCGACATGGTCGTCACGCACCAGCGCACCGGCAAGTCCGTGCGCCTCTCCTCCTCGCACAAGCTCTTCGGCCGCGAGCGCGAGACGGTGGACGAGGCCTGGCCGGGCGACGTCATCGGCCTCGTCGGCCATAGCGAGTTCGGCATCGGCGACACGCTCACGCAGGACCGCACCATCTGCTACGACGAGATCCCGCGCTTCCCGTCGGAGGTCTTCACCTACATCGCCAACCCTAACACCGGCGATTCCAAGAAATACCGCGCCGGCCTCGAACAGTTGCTGCAGGAGGGTGTGGTCCAGTCATTCACCGCCCGCAACGCCCCGTCCGGTGCCACGCTGCTCGCCGCCGTCGGTCCGCTGCAGTTCGAAGTCGTGCAATGGCGCCTGCAGAGCGAATACGGCGCCGAGTCCCGTCTCACGCCCTCGCCTTGGACCGTCCTGCGCTGGTTGTCCCGCGCCGACGGCACGCCCCTGAACACGGGCATGGGCTCGTTCGATTCCTCCAAGCTCATCGTCGCCACCGGCGTCAGCTTCGGCGCCGACAAGTTCGAGAACCCGATCGTCCTCTTCCCCAATGAGTGGACGATGCGCTATTTTCAGGAGAAAAATCCCGAGCTGAAACTCCACGCTCTGCCGCTGGAGCAGGCCCGGTAGCCTTTCGCCGGCTTGACCAGACCCGGCGAAAGGGACACGGCTCTAGGGCATGACAGCTGAAGCCAAGGACAACCCCGGGGTCATTGCGTTTCCGCCGCTGATCTTGGCCGGCCATGTGGCGGCCGGAGGCCTCGCCCACTGGCTCTGCCCCCTCCCGCTGCTGCCCTCCCCCTCGGCGCGGATCATCGGCGTGATGTTCGCGGTGGCGGCCGGGGCGCAGGCGTTCTGGGCCACGAGAACCATGCGCCGCGCCGGCACTAACGTGAGACCGAGCCTGCCAACCACCGCGATTGTCGCCGCCGGGCCCTACCGCTACACCCGCAACCCGATGTATCTGTCGCTCTGCCTGCTCTATCTTGGCCTCAGCCTGCTGATCAATGGCGTGCTGCCCTTGCTTTTCCTGGTGCCACTGGCCTTCACCCTGCATTATGGCGTCATCAAGCGCGAGGAGCGCTACCTGGCTGCCAAGTTCGCCGAATCCTACCTCGCCTACCAGCGCCGGGTCCGGCGCTGGATCTGATTTAGGCATGAAACTCCGCCTGCTGCTCCCCTTCCTCGGATTGGTCTGCGGCGCCGCCCTGCCCGCCGCGGAGCAGGCCCCTGTGGCCGCCAAGCCACCCTTCCTGGTCACGGTCCACGGTGCGTGGGCCGGTGGCTGGCATTTCAAGAAGGTCGCGCCGCTGCTCGAGGCGAAGGGCTGGAAGGTTTACCGGCCGTCGCTGTCGGGCCTCGGCGAGCACTTCAACACCGCCCGCGCCGACCTCGGTCTCGCCACGCACATCGAGGACATCGTCAACTTCATACTCTTTGAGGATCTGCATGATGTCATCCTCCTCGGCCACAGCTACGGCGGCATGGTCATCACCGGCGTCGCCGACCGCATTCCCGAGCGCCTCAGCCGGCTCGTCTACCTTGATGCCTTCGTGCCGAACGACGGCGAGAATCTCCTGGGCCTCCGCAAGGCCGGCGGCCAGGAGATCGAGAAAATGAGCAAAGACGGTTTCATTGTTCCGAACTGGGTGAAACCCGGCAAACCCTTCCCCCTCGATGTTCCCCACCCGCTGAAGACGTTCACCGATTCCATCGTGCTGAAGAATCAGGCCGCTGCCGCAAAAATCCCCGCGACCTACATCCTCACCGTCGAAAAGGGCAAGCGGCCCGAGGACGACGATTTCTACGCCGCGTCCGAGCGCGCCAAGGCGCGCGGCTGGCTTGTGCTCCTCATGGAAGGTGACCACAACCCGCACTGGCGCCAGCCGGAGGCACTGGCCGGGCTGCTAGCGGGCCTGCGGTAAGACGCGGCGAATCATTTCACCGCTCGATCTCTGGCCGCTCGATGCGCTCTTTCCGGTCGGGCACCGGCTCGCTGCGCGGCGCCTCGGGGGCAGGCGCCTGGTAGGACGGCGGTGGCTCTTGCCGGCGGGGAGGTGGCGGATTGTCACGGTATGCGCCGCCACCGCTGGCGGCGCCAGGGGTCGAGCGCGGCGGGGTGTCGTCCGGGGAACGATCGCGATCAGGATCAGGGTTCCGTTTCCGGTGTCCGGTAACGGGTGCAAGCGGAGGCGTGCCGGGTGAACGCGGCCGCTCCGGCTCGGTGCGCGGCGGATGGTCGCGCTTGTGCTCGGGCTGGTCCGGCTTGGGACGATCGTAGTGGATTGGCGGGGGATAATATTTTCTCGCATCGTGATAGTAGGGGTCAGGGTAATCATACCTCGTGAATCCGGTGTAGCCCCCGTGGGAGTAACCGCTGCGCCCATAATCGTAGGGGTAGTAGTCATCGGAGCCGGGGTAGGCCGCAATAACCCTATAGGTCTGGGTCGAGAGATTATTTATCCGCACGATCGCCCATTGCGACCCGTCGGCGGGATTCGCCGCCGGGAACTCCACTTTCACAAAATACGTCCGGCCGCCGGCCAACCCCTGTTCGTGCAGGTAGGCCAGCACGGCTTCCCGCAGGTCGGTGAGCTGTCTCGGAGTCAGCTCCTTTTCCGTAGAGCTCTCCACCACGGCAAAATCAACCGTCACCTTGGGATGCGGGGCGCGGGCCGCTGGAGAGTAACAGCCATTAAAAAACAACGCACCCACGAGCGCGAGGGTCCCTCCCATCAGACGGGTGAATGCGTTCATCAGTGGAACTCTGGGGTAAAGGTTGAACCGACTGCTGCAAGCTAGCCGCCTACCAGTGACCCGCAAGGACCATCCGGGTTCCAGCCCTGCTGTTTTGCTTTGTCAGGCGGGTGCGAAATGGCAGCATGCCGCCATGCGACTATCCCTCCTCCCTGCGTTACTCCTCTCCGCTATTGCAACCGCCAAGCTGTTCGCCGCCCCGCAACCCGACGCCGTCGAAACCAAGGTTCTCCCGCTCGTCGTCGTCAAGGCCGCGCGCCTGGTCGATCCGGTGAGCGGACGTGTCCTGACCGACCAGGCCGTGATCATCGAGGGCGACCGCATAAAGGCCGTCGTGGCGGCGGCGGATCTCGCCAAGGTCGTGCCCGCCGGCACCAGCGCGCGGATCATCGACCTGGGCGCCGCCACCCTCCTGCCGGGCCTGATTGACTGCCACACGCATATCACCAGCCAGCCGGAGAATTTCTACGAGGACATTTTCCGCAAGTCACCCATCGACGAGGCGACGACCTCCCACCTTTACGCCAAGCGCACGCTGGACGCCGGCTTCACCACGATTCGCAATGTGGGTTCGGGCAACTATGTCGACTTCGCCCTGAAGCGCGCCATTGATGCGGGCAAGCTGCCCGGCCCGCGCATCCTGGCCAGTGGTCCAGCTCTGGGCTCCACCGGCGGGCACAGCGACCTCAACGGCATGTCACCCTACATCCGCTTTGCGGGCGATATCGGCGGAGTGGCGGACGGGGTCGACGCGATTCGCAAAAAGGTCCGGGAGAACATCAAGTATGGCGCCGATGTCATCAAGTTCTGCGCCACGGCCGGCGTGCTGTCGGAGGAGGAATCCGTCGGCGCCCCGCAATACTCCCTGGAGGAAATGAAGGCGCTGGTGGAGGAGGCCGCCATGTGGAGCAAAAAAGTCGCCGCCCATGCCCACGGCACCGAGGGCATCAAGCGCGCCATCCGCGCCGGCGTAGCCTCCGTTGAGCACGCCAGTTTCATCGACGACGAGGGCATCGCCCTCGCCAAGGAGCACGGCACCTGGCTCGTCATGGACATCTACAACGACGACTACATCATGGCCGAATACGGCCGGCTCGGTTATCCGCAGAAGATCCTCGACAAGGAAAAGCTGGTCGGCCGCACGCAGCGCGAGAACTTCACCAAGGCCCTCAAGGCCGGCTGCAAGCTGGCCTACGGCACCGACTCCGGTGTGTATCCCCACGGCTGGAACGGCAAACAATTCCTCCACATGGTCAAGTGGGGCATGACTCCGATCCAGGCCATCCAGTCTGCCACCGTCAGTGCCGCTGAGCTGCTGGGCTGGCCGGACAAGATCGGCCGGCTCGCGCCGGGTTACTACGCCGACCTCATCGCCGTGCGCGGCGATCCACTGGCCGATGTCACCTCGCTCGAGCACGTGGACTTTGTCATGAAAGGCGGGCGCGTCATGAAGAATTCCCTGACCACCGAAGCACCCGACCGGATCGATTGAAGATGGTTGCGCAAAGGTAGGGCGGAGCGGCCCGCTCCGCCACAGCGCACCGACAAGGCAGCTGCACTTGTCGCCGGGCCGGTGCGCCCCACCCTCAGTGCCCGAGCACGATCAGCAACCCGCCGAGCAGCGTGAACAGCGCGCCGAGCAGGCCGGCCTCGTAACGCTCGAAGCTCTTTACCTCGATTTTCTCCAGCCCGACCAGCGTCAGCCAGGTGAAGAGCATCATGCCGGCCAGCGTCCCCACGGCAAGGATCAGGCTGAGCACGACAAAGCCGCGCCACCCGAATTGCACGCCGGAGAGATAGACCGGCAGGAAGCCCTCGCAGGGTGACAGCGTCAGCATCACGAAAAGACCGCTGACGGCCGCCCAGTCGCCCGTCTTGGTTTCGACCAACCGGCTGTCCTTCAGCTCCTCTTCCCAGTGGCTGTGCCCGGCCTCATGGCCGCATTGTTCACTGGGATGATGGTGCGCGCCGATCACGTGGTGATGCACCACCCCGCCCCGAGATTGCCGCCAAAAATAATACAGCCCGATCGTCACGAGGATCCCGCCGGCAATCCAAGGAAACAGGCGGCCCGTTTTTTCATCGAGTTGGAAACCGAACCACGCGATGCCCAGGCCGAGCAGGCTGGTCAGGGCCACGTGCCCCAGCCCGGCCAGGGCCGACACGGCCAGGGTCTTGGCCCGGCTCCAGCCCCGCGCCCGCGACACCAGCACAAACGGCAGCCAGTGAGTCGGGATCGCCGCATGGAAGAACGCCACGGTGAAGCCGGTGGCGGCAATGGTCGTGAGGACGGCGGTGTTCATCAGCGGGTTGGCAAGAAAAGTCGGCAAGGGCGGCCCTGTCGACCTTGAACCATAGCAAAGCCGTCAAGTGGTCGGGGCAACAGACGCCCAGTCTTTGGCAGAAACCGCCGAAGCTTTTTCGTGTATTTCTGCGCCTCTTTGTGGCTACCTGTCTACTGCCCCCATGCCCCCCGACCTCAACGCCGTCCGCACCTACCTGCTTGCCCTGCAGGATTCCATATGTGCGGCGCTGGAGCGCGAGGACGCCGGCAAGTTCCAGGAGGATGCGTGGACGCGCGCCGAGGGCGGCGGCGGCCGCTCCCGCGTGCTGAGCGATGGAGCCGTGTTCGAAAAGGCCGGCGTGGCCTTCTCGCACGTGACCGGTGCGACCCTACCCGCCTCAGCCACGGCCGCCCGGCCCGAGCTGGCCGGCAAAGCCTTCGAGGCGATGGGCGTGTCGCTGGTGATCCATCCGCGCAACCCCTACGTGCCGACGACGCACGCCAATGTCCGCTTCCTCCAGGCCGGCGACGGGGCCGACGCCGTCTGGTGGTTTGGCGGCGGCTTCGACCTCACGCCGTATTACGGCTTTGAGGAGGACGCCGTGCACTGGCACCGCACCGCGCGCGGGGCCTGCGGCCCGGAACTTTATCCCCGGTTCAAACAGTGGTGTGACGACTATTTTTTCCTGAAGCACCGCAGCGAACCTCGCGGCATCGGCGGCATCTTCTTCGACGACTTTAATGCCCCGGGCTTCGACCGAAGTTTCACTCTCCTCCGCCATGTCGGCGACGCCTTCCTCCCGGCCTACCTGCCCATTGTGCAACGGCGCAAGCGGCACGCCCACGGCCCGCGCGAACGCGACTTCCAGCTCTACCGGCGCGGTCGCTACGTGGAATTCAACCTCGTCTACGACCGCGGCACGCTCTTCGGACTGCAAACCGGCGGGCGAACGGAATCCATCCTCATGTCGCTGCCCCCGCTCGTAGCCTGGCGCTACGACTGGAAACCCGCGCCCGGAACCCCGGAAGCCAAACTCTACGACATCTTCCTCCAACCCCGCGACTGGGCCAATTACTCCGCCTAAACATCCCAGAGCACGCTCCGGCGCATTTAACCAAACCCGTCATGCCCAAGCATCACCACTTCCTTGATCTCCAAAGCAGCCACGAGCGTGAGCGAGTGGACGAGACTCCACTCGCTCACGCTCGTGGCTACAACTCAACCAAGCCCGGTAATTCATCTCTTCGCTAACTTTGCTTCCTTGGTGTAAACCAAAATGACTTCCCGTGAACGATTCCTGAAAGCCTGTGCCTGCGAGCCACTCGACCGGCCGCCGGTGTGGATTATGCGCCAAGCGGGTCGCTACCTGCCCGAATATCGCGCCCTGAAGGCCAAGAGCTCCTTCCTTGAGATGGTGAAAACGCCAGAGCTGGCCGCCGAGGTCACGCTGCAGCCGCTGCGCCGCTTCGCCCTCGATGCCGCCATCATCTTTTCCGACATCCTCGTTATTCCCGAAGCGATGGGTCAGGGCTACAAATTCCGCGAGGAGGGCGGTATCGCGATGGACTTTCGGCTGGAAAACAAAGCCCAGCTTGATCGCCTCGACGCCATCGATGTGGCCGGACGACTCGATTATGTCGGGCAGGCGCTGGCTCGCGTAAAAACGGAACTGAAGGGGGAAAAAGCCCTGCTCGGTTTCGGCGGTTCGCCTTGGACGCTGGCCACCTACATGCTGGAAGGCGGAAGCGCTGACGACTTCGAACGCAGCAAGGCCGTGTTTTACTCCGACCGCCCGTTCTTCAACGCCCTCATGGCGAAGCTCACCGCCGCGCTCATCGGGTATTTCCAAATGCAGATTCGCGCTGGCGCCGACGCCATCCAGATTTTCGACTCCTGGGGCGGCATCATTGCGGGCCAAGATTACGAGGCCGCCTCGCTCCGTTGGATCCGCGAGATAATCGCCGCGTTGCCGAAGGATTTTCCCGTCATCCTCTACGCCAAGGGCACGGCGTCCCAGCTCACCGACCAGGCCTTCAGCGGTGCCAGCGTGCTGGCGGTGGATTGGACGGTCGATTTGTCTGTCGTCCGCAAGCTTGTCCCGGGCAACATCGCGCTGCAAGGCAACCTCGACCCCGTGCTCCTGAACACGACGCCGGATATTGTCTCCCGCGAGACCACCCGGCTGCTGGAGTCGATGCGCGGCACGCGCGGTCACATTTTCAACCTCGGGCATGGCATCATGCCCGCGGCGAAGATCGAATGCGTCGAATCCCTGGTGCATACGGTCGTCCACGCGAAATCCTGACATGACCGCCAAGCGCATCGCCATCGTCGGCGCCGGAATCACCGGTCTGACCGCCGCCTTCCGTCTGCACCAACAGGGGCATCAGGTGAGGCTCTTCGAACGCGGCCCGCAACCCGGCGGCTCGGTCCGGACCATCCGCGAGAACGGCTGGCTGATCGAGGCGGGGCCCAATTCCCTGCAATACAGTGCGCCCGAGCTCAAGGCCCTCGTCCGCGATCTCGGCCTCGAGGCCGCCCTGCTCACGGCCGGTCCCGCGGGTGAAAAACGCTTCATCGTCCGCGGCGGCCGGTTGGTGCCGGTGCCCGCCGGCCCGGTCGGCTTCCTGCGCACCCCCCTGTTTTCCCTCGGCACCAAGCTGCGGTTTCCCCTCGAACTGCTCAAGCGCCCCCGCAGCCGCACCACGGATATCAGTCTCGCCGAACTGATCCGTTCCCACTTCAATCAGGAGCTGGTTGACTACGCCATCAACCCCCTCATCGCGGGTATCTACGCGGGCGACCCCGAGAAGCTCTCCACCAAGCACGCCTTTCCCTCGCTCTGGCAGGCCGAGCGCTCGCACGGCTCGCTGATCCGCGGCATGATTTCCCAACTAAAGGCCAGGCGGGTCCCCGGCCAACCGCGGAAGCCGCCGCCCATCGTCTCGTTTCCCCACGGCCTCCAGACTCTCACCGACACCCTCGCCGCCCGGCTGCCGGCTGATGCGGTGCAACTCAACGCCCTGGTCGAAACTGTCATTCCGGGTCAGCCGCACCGGCTGGTCTGGAAGCTTGAGGGCCAGTCCGCCAGTGGTGAATTTGATGCGGTGATCCTGGCCGTGCCCGCGGCCGGGCTGGCCCAACTCACCTTCGGCACGCTCGCCGAGCGCCCATTCGCCCTGCTCGATTCCGTGGCGCAACCACCGGTCAGCTCGCTCTTCCTCGGCTACCGGCGCGACCAGGTGGGCCATCCGCTCGATGGATTCGGTGGGCTCGTGCCGGCCAGGGAGCGGTGCGAAGTGCTGGGCATCCTTTTTTCGTCCTCTCTTTTCCCCGGACGCGCACCGGAGGGCCATGTGGGGCTCACTCTCTTCTTGGGCGGCACCCGCCAGCCCGACAATGCCCGGCTCAACACCCCCGCCTTGCTGCGTCGGATCGCGCCCGATCTGTCCACCTTGCTCGGCGTCACCGGTGAGCCGGCCTACATCCGGCACAGCTTCTGGCCCAAGGCCATTCCGCAATACAACCTCGGCTACGAACGTTACCTTGAGCCGCTGGCCCGCAGCGAGCAGCAACACCGGGGATTGTTCATCGGCGGTAACGTGCGCGACGGGATTTCGCTCCCGGATTGCATCAAATCCGGCTCGGAATTGGCCCGAAAGGCTGGCGAATATTTGGGCTGATTTCTGCGCCCGCACTGCGCCTTGTCGCCACTTGACTACCCTTCTCGGTTGGGTAGCCTCCCGCCCCTTATTCCCGATGGCGCAAGACTTGAAAGACACTCTCCTGCTTCCGAAGACCGATTTTCCCATGCGGGCCGGTTTGGTGCAACGTGAGCCCGGCCGCGTCGCCCATTGGGAGAAACTCGATCTTTACGGCAAAATCCAGGCGAAACTCGCCCAGAGCCCCCAAGGCGCTTTCGTGCTGCACGACGGCCCGCCTTTCACCAACGGAGACGTTCACATCGGCACCGCGCTGAACAAGACGCTCAAGGACATAGTCAACCGCTACAAATCCATGCAGGGCTTCCGCACGCCCTACGTGCCGGGCTGGGACTGCCACGGCCTGCCGATCGAGCAGAAGGTCTCGCGCGAGATCAAGGAGCAGAACCTCACGTTGACGACCGCGGAGATGCGCGCCAAGTGCGACGAGTTCTCTGAGAGCTGGATCGCGATGCAGACCGCGCAATTCAAGCGGCTCGGAGTGCTCGCCGACTGGAAAAACGAATACAAGACCAAGGCGCCGGCCTTTGAAGCCGACGTCGTGCGGACCTTCGCCGCCTTCATTGAAAAGGGCCTCGTCTACCGCAGCAAGAAGCCCGTCTATTGGTCCATTCCCTTCGAAACCGCGCTCGCCGAGGCCGAAATCGAATACAAGGACCACACTTCGATCGCGATTTGGGTGAAATTCCCCGTGCCGGTGGACGAGGCGAAGAAGTTCGGCCTGCCAACCGACAAGCCGCTCTCCATTGTCATTTGGACGACCACGCCTTGGACGATTCCCGCCAATCTCGCGATCGCGCTGCATCCCGACGTGGAGTATGCAGTCGTAGACCTAGGCACCGAGCGAATCATTGTCGCGTCAGCCCTGCTCGGTTCCGTCCTCAGTGCTTGTAGGTCGGGCTTTAAGCCCGACGCGTCGGGGGTCAACCCCGACCTACAGAAAATGGGCGAAATCGTCCTCACCTTGCCCGGGGCCAAGCTCGAGCACCTGCAGGCCCGCCATCCTTTCATCGACCGCGCGTCGCCCGTCGTGCTCGCCGACTACGTCACGACCGACAGCGGCTCGGGTGCCGTCCACACTGCGCCCGGCCACGGCGCGGAGGACTACGTCACCGGCCTGAAATACAAGCTGGAGATCTACTGCCCCGTCGGTGACGACGGCAAATATCTCGACGACGGCAAAATACCCGCCGACCTCGTGGGCCTCACCACCCTGGAGACCGTGGAAGATCTTGCCGCCAAGAAACCCGCGCCCGCCAATCTCGGCGTCCTGAAGTTGCTCGCCGCCAAAGGCGCGCTGCTCGCCAAGGCGAAGTATGCCCACAGCTACCCGCACTGCTGGCGCTCCAAGACCCCGATCATCTTTCGCGCGGTGGACCAGTGGTTCGTGTCGCTCGACAAGAACGGCATGCGCGCCACCGCCTTGGCTGAGATAGCGAAAATCTCTCAGGCCGGCGGTTGGGTCCCGGCCTGGGGCGAGGCTCGCATCCGTGGCGCGGTCGAATCGCGGCCCGACTGGTGTATCAGCCGCCAGCGTTCCTGGGGCGTTCCGATCCCGGCGTTCTACGACGCCAAGAAGCAGGCCTACCTCGACGCCGGTGTTACCCGCGCCGTGGCCGACAAGTTCGCCTCCCGGGGCAGCAATCTCTGGTATGATTCAACCCCGACGCAAATCCTCGAGGGCCTGAAGCTCCCTGCCGGCTGGCCGGCGCCGTCCGAATTGATCTGCGGCCGGGACACCCTTGATGTGTGGATTGATTCCGGTTCGACCCAGGCGGCGGTGCTCCACCAGCAACAGGGCGGCACCTCCTGGCCCGCCGACCTCTATCTTGAGGGCAGCGACCAGCACCGCGGCTGGTTCCAGTCGTCCCTTTGGTGCAGCGTCATCGCTTGGGGTGGCGCCCCCTACAAGGCGGTCCTCACCCACGGCTTCATCGTCGATCACGAGCGCAACAAGATATCCAAGAGCAGCACCTACGAGAAGCCCCAGACCAGCGACGCCTACGTCGCCGAATACGGCGCGGACGTCATCCGTCTCTGGATCGCCTCGCAGGATTTCCGCGACGACATCCCGATCTCCAAGGAAATCCTGTCGCACGTCAACGAGGCCTACCGGCAGATCCGCAACACGCTGCGATTCCAGCTCTCCAATCTATTTGACTTCGATGCCGCGCAACATGCCGTGCCGGTCGGGAAGTTGAACGTGCTCGACCGCTGGGCGCTGCACCAGACCTCTGTCCTGATCGACGAGTGCACCAAGGCCTACGACGCCTACGAATTCCACCGCGTCTACCAGCTCTGCACCCAGTTCTGCTCGGTCACGCTCTCGGCCGTCTATCATGACATCCTGAAGGACCGGCTCTACACCCTCGGCGCCGGCAATCCGCTCCGCCGCTCGTCGCAGACCGCCCTCCACCAAATTTTCACCACCCTGGTCAAGCTTCTCGCCCCCATCATCACCTTCACGGCCGACGAGGCCTGGAGCTACGCCACCACGGGCCGGGAATACGGCGATGATTCCATCCATCTGCAGGACTGGCCCAAGGCATTGCCAGAATGGACGAATCCTGAACTAACCACCAGCATGGTCTCGCGCCTGAAATACCGCGCGCTGGTCAATGAGGCCATTGAACCCCTCCGCGCCGCCGGGAAGCTAGGCAAGTCGCTGGATGCCGTCGTGATCATCCGGGGAGCACATGCCGACCATGAAATGCACGCAGTGGGACAGGAGCAACCTGCCCTAGCGGAACTATTCATCGTATCGGACGTCAAATTCGACCCCACCGCCGGAGTCGCACCCGAAAGTTCCATTCTAATCAAGCCTTGCTCCGAACTCGGCTATGTCCGCTGCCCGCGCTGCTGGCGTTGGGTGCCAAAACTTGTTCACAACCCGCACGGAGAAGTTTGCCCT
This sequence comes from Verrucomicrobiota bacterium, assembly GCA_031387725.1. Taxonomy (GTDB): domain Bacteria; phylum Verrucomicrobiota; class Verrucomicrobiia; order Opitutales; family Opitutaceae; genus Lacunisphaera. The sequence goes on from JANNDM010000107.1 coordinate 21,902, forward strand.
CGGTGCGAAGAAGCCCTTAACTCCTAATCCGATCCCCTATGGCCACGAAGAAAAAATCTCCCGCGAAGCACAAGCCCGCCGCCAAGAAAGGCGCGCCCAAGAAGTCCGTCGCCAAAAAGGCCGCGCCGGCGGCCAAAGCGCACGCCAAGCCCGTGGCCGGCAAGACCGCGCCGAAGCTCATCCCCGGCGTCAAGCCGGCTCTCGTCAAAGGCAAGGCCGGGTCGGCCGCGAATTTGAAGCGCCTGCTGCTCGAGCGTAAATCGGCCCCCAAGGCCGCCATCGCCTTCAGCCTTGATGAGGTCCGCGAAATCGCGAAGAAAAATGAAAAACAGGTGGAGAGCACGGCCAAGAACGGGAAGAATGGCAAAGCCGGGGCCGGCGCCAAATTCGCCAATCTTCACCCCGATGTCGTCAAGCCGCACAAACCGCACCACGTAAAGACCGCGTCGCTGGCTGATATTCTCGGTTTCAATCCCACCAAGGGCAAAAAGGCGCGGCCCGCCATGATCGATGAATCTGAAGTCCCCGACAAGTATCGCCGCTACTATCGCCTGCTCCTCGAGCTGCGCAACCATGTGCTGACCCAGCTCGGCGAGCACACGGAGGAGACCCTGTTAAAGTCCGCCAAGGATGATTCCGGCGACCTTTCCGGCTACGGCCAGCATATGGCCGACGCCGGCACCGACACTTTTGACCGCGACTTCGCGCTCAGTCTTGTCTCGAACGAGCAGGAGGCGCTCGCCGAAATCGAAGCGGCCATCAAACGCGTCCATGCCGGCACTTACGGCATCTGCGAGACGACCCAAAAACCCATCGCCAAGGAGCGCCTGCTGGCCGTGCCCTTCACCCGTTACTCGACGGAAGCCAAGAAAGAGGTGGAGCGTCACTCGCACCGGGCGGTCGAACGCGGCGGCCTGTTCGGCGACGGCACCGAAGAGGAAGGCGGCAAGATCGCCAGTGGTGGCGACGACGATTAAGCCCCGCGCCTCTCCGCCTTTGGCCGCCCATCCCTCACGCTTGCACCGTCTGCTCGCCTACCGGCGGCTCTGGTTGCTCGGTCTCGCGATCGGCGCGTTGGATCAACTGACCAAATACTGGATTCAGGCCCGCCTGCCGTTTGGCAGCTACGGCCCGGGCGCCCGGATTGAGATATTTCCCGATTTTTTCTATTTGGTGCATGTTGGCAACACCGGGGCCGCCTGGAGTATGTTCACGGGGGCCAGTCTCTGGCTGGCCTTGCTGGCGGTGGGCACCCTCGGGGCGATCTACTTCTGGCGCCGGCCGCTCGGGTTGCGTTCCCCCACGGCCCAAACGGCGTTCGGCCTGCTCTGCGGCGGCATCGTCGGCAATCTGGTGGACCGCGCCGTCCACGGCCACGTCATCGACTTCCTCGATTTCCA
>JANNDM010000121.1:0-16433 GCA_031387725.1 Verrucomicrobiota bacterium
TCCCACCGCCGGCAGACCTCGGCCAGGAAACCCGGGCCGGGGGCCAGGGTCTCCTCGCAGAACCGGTCGCCCGCGTTGCCATAATAGCCGGTGGCGCTGCACTGCACCCACACCGGCGGCGGATTTTTGGCGCGGGCGAAACCCTTGGCCAGCGCCTTGAGGGCGTTGAGGCGTGACTCGAGGATCTCCCGGCTGTTTTCCAGCGAATGGACACAGTTGATGCTCCGGCCCGTGAGATTCACCACCACCGCCGCTCCCGTAAGTTCCGCCGCCCACGCGCCACCTGTCGCGCCGTTCCAGAACACCTCGCGAAGCGCCGTCCCTTCCCGGGGGTTGCGGCTGAGCACGACCACTTCCCAGCCCTCGGCGGCCAAGGCCCGGCCGAGCGCCTGCCCGAGAAATCCGCTGCCTCCTGCCAGGATGACTTTTGCCATGGGCGGGATGGTGGGGCAAAAAGGACGCTCGTGGCAAAACTTCTGTCATCGCGAGCCCGGCCCGGCCGGGCGTGGCGATCCAGCAAGATGGATTGCTTCGTCTCTCCGCTCCTCGCAATGACTGGTGGCATCATGTCCGGGTCGCTCCTCAATTTTCACGATCTTACCCGCGAGGAGCTGCGCCTGCGGGTCGTGCGCTGGGGTTTTAGTCCGGTGCACGCGGCGCGACTCTGGGCCTATGCCTATCGGGAGGGGGCGGAAGGGTGGACGGATATGCCGGAGCTCCCGACGCGCTTCCGGGCCCGGGCGGAAAAGGAGCTTGTTTTCACGCGCCTGCCCGTGGCCACCGAAACGCACAGCCGCGACGGCTTCACCCGGAAATACCTCCTGTCGCTCGCCGACGGCCGCCGGATCGAGACCGTGCTGATGCGTTTCACCGGCCGCGTGACCGCCTGCATCAGCAGCCAAGCCGGCTGCGCCATGGGGTGTGTGTTCTGTGCCACCGGGCAGATGGGATTTGCGCGCCACCTCACCGCGGGTGAAATCGTGGCCCAGGCCCTCCATGTGAACCGGGTGCTGCGAAATCCCACTTGTAACCCAATAGGTTACAAAGCACCGGGGAGCACCCCGGGCGAGCGCCTGCGCAACATCGTGCTGATGGGCATGGGCGAGCCGCTGCACAACTACGACGCCGTGATGACGGCCGCGGACATCCTGTGCGACACGGCCGGGCTTTCACTGGGCACCAAGCAAATTACTCTCAGCACGGTGGGCGTGGTGCCCGGCATCATCCGGCTGGCCGACGAGCGCCGGCCCACCCACCTCGCGGTGTCGCTGCATGGCGCAACCCAGGAGGAGCGTGCGGCGCTGGTGCCGGTGGCGAAGAAGTGGCCGCTCAACGAGCTGATGACGGCCTGCCGTTATTACAGTGCCAAGCTGCAGCGCCGGATTTTCTACGAATGGACGCTGATTGCGGGGAAAAATGATTCGCCGGAGAGCGCCCACGCGGTCGGCCGTTTGCTCAAGGGTCAGGCCGCGCAGGTTAATCTGATCCCACTGAACCCAACCGCCGGCTACGGGGGCGCCCCCACCGGCCAGGAAGCGGCCCGGCGTTTCCAACAAGTCCTGGCTGCATACGGCCTGCCCAGCACCGTCCGCCAGCGCCGGGGGATCGACATCGCCGCCGGCTGCGGGCAGCTGGCCACGGCCCGGTGATTTAACCTTTGCCAAAGTCGGCCGGACGCCTACCAGTCAACTTCCCATGAAATTCTTTCGCCCGTTGCTCCCACTCCTGCTGGCCACCACCCTGACTGTTTCGGTGTCGGCCCAGCCCGCCAAAAACCCCGTTGCCAAGGCCGTCGAGCCCGCTCGCGTGGCCTACGTGAACAGCGGCGCCTTTCTGGAGTCCGGCACCGGCATCAAGCAGTTGGTGAAGGTTTTCCAGGCGCTCGAGCTGGAATTCAGTTCCCAGCAGAGCGAGCTGTCCCTCATGGCCGAAAAACTCCGCACCATCAGCGGCGAGCTCGGCAAACTCCGCGCCGACCCGGTCGCCAACGCCAAGGCCATCGGCGAAAAAGAGTCGGCCGGTCTCGCCCTCCAGCAGGATTTGCAGGCCAAGCAGCAGGTCGCCCAGCAGGCCTACGCCAAGCGCCAGCAGGAACTGCAGGGCCCGGTCAGCACCGCCTTGGGCAAGGAGCTCCGCACCTTTGCCCAAGAACGCGACATCTCGATGCTCTTTGACCTGGCCAAACTGGGTGACGCCTTGATCGACGCCAAGCCCGAGCTCGACCTGACGGCTGACTTCATCGGCTACTTCAACGCCAAGCACCCGTAACCCGTCCGCCTGTTCTGTTTTTTCAAGCCCGGCCTGCGCCGGGCTTTTATTTTTCCAATTCCCTCAAGGCATCCCGTGCGATCCAGCGGGCGGCCTTGGAGTCTATTTTCACCATGCGCCGGGCCTCGGCGATCGCCGCCCGCCGCAACCGCGGGTTGCGCTTGCCGATCTGGCGCAAGGCCCAATTGCCGGCCTTGCGCACAAAGTTCCTCTCGTCCGCCGCTTCGCGCCGGATCACCGGCAGGCAGCGCAGAAACACGGCATCAGGCAGCTCCTTCCGGTGCACCGCCATCCCGGCCATGAGGGCAAAGCCGCACCGCTTCACGAACTCCGCCTTCCGTTTGCTCCAAGCGTGCGCTTTTTCCTCCGCGAAAGGCGTGCGGTCAAAGAGCCCGAAGCAAAGTGCATCCGTCAGTCCCCAGTTGTCGCAATCGCGCACCCAGCGCTCCATCTGTCCGCGTGTCACCTGTTGCGGGTCGTCGATCACCGTCGCCAGCACCATGGCTTCCAGAATGCCGCTGGCCCACAGCTCCAAAGCGAGCTTGTGGTCCCGCCGGTGTGGCCGGCCCAGTTCGCGCAAGGTGGCCACGCTGATACCGAGCTGCTCGTGGGCGGAAATAAGGCCAAAACGGCGCATGCCCTCGATGTTGCGGGGACTGCGCAGTCGGCGCAGGCGGGCGACCAAACTGCCTCCGGCCTTGCTCACGCCAGTTTCATGATCAGCGCCGCCACGTCGGCGGCCTGGGCGGCGGGGGAAGCCAGCCACGCGCTGGCGTGCTGCTGGGCGGCGGGCGGTGGCGCGCTGCCTTGCGCTTTCAGCCGCAGCAGGGCGGCGACCAGCGCCAGTTGGGCGCGGGCATCATCGGGATTCGCTTGCGCCGCGGCCAATAGCGCGCCGGTGCCCGCCGGCACTTGCTCAGGTGCAAGCACACCTTTCTCCCCGAGGAAAAGCGTCAACGCCGCCCCGAGGGCGTGCGCATAGGCCAGCGGCGCGACTGGCGCCGCATAAGCGAGTCCGTTGCCGGCCGGCAACGCCGACCACTCCATGTAGCCGCGCACCAGTTCGTGAAACTTCCGCAGCTCCTCGTCCGCGTTGGACGGCGTCCAACGGGTCGTGAACACCTTCAGTTCGCGGTATTTTTTCACCTCCCAGATACGAAGGCTGTATTCGAAATCCTCGTTGCGGTTCCGCAGCGCCCCGGTGACGACATAATCGAGCCCGCCCTCGGTGCTGTCGTTCAACTGGCGGACGTTCTCCGCGACCCATTCGGTGAAAAAAAGCGCGTAGTGTTTCCGGTCCGAAGTGCCCACGGCGACGACTGACTCGTAGCCCGCGCCATAGGTGAACGTGTCGGCGAACCACAGCGGGAGCCCGCGGCTCAAACGGCCAAGCGCGTCCTCGGGTTGCGCCGCCCGCGCGCCGGCGTCCTCGAGTCCCGGCAGCGCGCATTGCGCGAAGGCCAGGCGGCGGCGCTTGCCTTCTTTCTGCGGCAGCAGGTGCGGCGCTAAATTCTCCAGTCCGTAAAACCAAACCGGTTTGCTGATACTCGCGAGCCCGATCTTGGCGGCCTCGGCCGGCCTCGGCCCTTCGGCCCTCTCGTGCTCCACGACAAACAACTCGGCCACGGCATTGGAAAAACCGACCAGACGTGCTTCCAGTTCGGGCCGCTGCAGTTCAAACAGCAGATCGAGCAGGTGCTGCGCGGCCTCGGCCTGGCGTGTGACAAGGTAGGCCTGGAGCAGGTTGATGCCCGCCGCCGCGCCATGGCGCTGCGCATCGTAACGCGGAGCAATCAACTCGATCAGTTCCTTCACATGGCCCGTGGTGCCGAGATCACCCGAGATGGTGACCAGCACGTCCGCCCGGTCGGCGGCGCCCGCCAGCACATTCTCATAGATGGCGACCGCCCCCGGCACGTCCTTCGCGTTGAGTTTCGCGCGCGCGGCGGCAAGTTGCGGCAAAACGCCGCCGGCGGATGCAGCTGGAGAGGTCTCAGGTTGGTCGGCGGGCTTGCGGTCGAAGAATCCCATGGGGTGCCAGCAAACGCATCCCCGCCCCCGAAGCGAGGCGGTTTTGCAGGGTGGGTTAGCAAAATGTCATTGCGAGAAGGCCCCCCACTGGGCCGCCGAAGCAATCCAGCCGTTTCGACAAGCTCAAGGCCCCGAGCCTGTCAAGGGACTGGATCGCCATGCCACTGATCCGGCCCGAACATCGCGTGGCACACATCTCGGCGCGTCTCCGGCTGATGTCAACTATTAGTTGACATCAGCCCACGCACCGGAATTAGGGCCGGGGCCGTTTCTCCCGGGACGGCGGGGTCAGCGCGGTGCCAGCGCGGGCAGCACGGCAGCTTTTAGCTTCAGGGCTGGTTGTTCGTGCCAGATGAGCGCGGGTTCGCCGAAGTAGCGCGTCGTGTTCTTCGCCCCCCAGTCGGTGGTGGCGAGGCGGTAGATTTTCTTCGGATCAATGGTGTCAGTCCCGGCGGCGAAAGAGAATTCTCCCCGTCGTTGCTCGAACGGTGTGTCGGGCCCCAGGTTGGCGGCAGCCAAGAGTTGTTGCAACCGGACTCCGTCGACCTCGGTGGTGCAGATCGTCCCGTCAAAGCGCACGCAGGCGTTGAACGCCTCACGGGTCACGTCACCCGCCGGCAACCCGGCGCCGAAGGTCGTGTTGCCAATGAATGCCGCATCCACGCCGGCGGCTTTTCGCAAGGCTCCGACGACAAAGCGGGCCGCCGCCGCCGGGCCGAGTGCCGTCGTCGTGTGGCCTACTATCACCCTGTCCTCGGGCGTGAGGTGTTGTTGCCGGGTTTCACGGATCAGCGCGGCGAGTTCCGGGTCCGCCGGGCCGTCGGTCGGGATAAACACCTGCTCCACCTCCCAACGCGGGGCGCCGGTCGGATCGCGGTGCAACCAGGCGAGGGTGAGGAATTCGTTCCATGAGCCGGAATGGACGTAGGTGCCGTGCTCAAACGGGTGCACGAAACGCTGGTGGTCGTGGGCTCCGGCCAAGAGCGTGCCCGGCGGCACCAATGATAACATCCCGCGATCGGCCCTGATGCCGGCGTGGCTGAGCACAATCGATACCGGGGCGCCGTCTAGCAGCGCGGGAAAATTTGCTTTCGCCCAGACCACCGGGTTCGCCAGATCCAGAGTGGGCCGGACCGCCACCCGGTAAGTGGCGAGGTCGTCCGTCGACACGCCGACCACGACCGCCTGCGTGCGGCCCAGTTTGATTTTCGCCGCGGCGGGCGCGAACAGCTGCCCGGTGACGCGGTTGGTGATGTTGCTGATGACGGTGACGCCGGTCGCCTGCAGTCGCGCCACGGTATCGGTGAGATCAAAGAATTCCGGCTCGTGGTTGCCGAGGTTGACGATGGTCGGCGCACGGCGGGCGAGGGCGGCGAACATCGCAAAGTCCACCGCGCCGGCACTGCGGCGCGCGACGATGTTGCCGTATTCGAGCGTGTCGCCGTTGAGCAGGATCGCCAACGGCAGGCCGGGGTGCGCCGCTTTCAGCCGGTCCACCGTCGCGACGACTTGCGCCGTGCGCTCGTAGGCCGAGTGCTGATCGCCAGCGATGATCAGCAGCGCCTCGGGCCGGGTGGCGCAGCCGGTCAAGAGGGAGAGCAGACAGGCCAAGCGATGCATGGGCGCCAAGGTGGCCCGCCGCCCCGACGCAGGCAAGCATCTGGACGGCCTTTCCCGCGTTGACCGGGCGGGGTGGGCGGGTAATTAGACCCACTCCCGGATGAACCGTGTTCACATCAAGACGTATGGTTGCCAGATGAACGAGCGCGACAGCGAGGCGGTCGCGGCCTTGTTGCGCGGCCGGGGCTATCGGATCGTGGCCGACGAGGCGGAATGCGACATCCTCCTGCTCAACACCTGTAGTGTGCGCGATGCCGCCGAGCAAAAAGCCATCGGCAAGGCCGCCAACGTCTCTGCCCGCAAGAAAAAGCAGCCTGACTTCATCTTGGGTATCCTGGGCTGCATGGCGCAGAACCGCGGCACCGAACTGCTCGACCGCCTGCCGGACCTCGATCTGATCGTCGGCACCCAGAAATTCCACCAGGTGCCGGACTATCTCGACAACCTCCGCGCCGCCCGTGCCGCCGGTGTGCCGATTGGCTCGACCCTCGTGGATATCGCCGAGGAGGCGGGTTCGCAAAACACCATCCGCGATCATGTGCTCACCGAGAAACAGGTCTCCGCCTTCGTCTCCATCCAGCAGGGCTGCAACATGGACTGCGCCTTCTGCATCGTGCCCAAGACCCGGGGCGACGAGCGCTCGCGGCCGATGGACGAGATCGTGCGCGAGTGCGAGCAGCTCGCGGAGCGCGGCGTGAAGGAAGTCACTTTGCTCGGCCAGATCGTGACGAGCTACGGGCGGCGCGACTACGCCCATACCGGCGGCGTCACGCCGTTTGTGCAACTGCTTGAACGGGTTAACGCCGTCCCGGGGATCGCGCGCATCCGGTTCACCTCGCCCCATCCGCGCGGCTTCAAGGACGACCTGATCGCCGCCTATGGCCGGCTGGAAAAACTCTGCGAATACGTGCATCTGCCGCTCCAGTCGGGGTCCAACCGCATCCTGCAAGCGATGAACCGGCCGTATTCCCGCGAACGTTATCTGGAAATCGTCTCCGCCCTGCGTGCCGTGCGGCCCGACATGTATTTTTCCACCGATGTCATCGTGGGTTTCCCCGGCGAAACCGCGGAGGATTTCGCGCAGACCCGCGACCTGTTCGAGGCCTGCAACTACGACATGGCATACATTTTCAAGTATTCGATCCGCAGCGGCACGCCGGCCGCGGACCTGGCCGGCCAGGTGCCGGACGAGGTGAAGGAGGAGCGAAACCAGGTGTTGCTCGGCCGGCTCGCGGCCAATTCCGACCGCCGCAACGCCACCCTCCTCGGCACCACGCAGGAGGTGCTGGTGGAGGGCCCGGACAAGAAGGGCCGCAAGTTCATGGGTCGCACCCGCGGCAACCGCATCGTCCACTTTGATGCCGACGAGCGGCTCATCGGCGAGTTGGTGCCGGTGAAGATCGAGCGCGCCTCCACCGCCGTGCTCTACGGCTCGCTGACGCTGGCCGGGGTAAACCAATGATCACCACGAAATACACCCAATACACGAAAATGAATCTTCCCCTTTGGTGTATTTCGTGTGTTTCGTGGTGACTCGAAATGAGCCTCTTCCTCGCCACTTTGCTGCCCGGCCTCTTCCTCGCCCTGCTCGGCGCGGCTCTGCTCTGGAACAACTCCCTTGTGGGCTCGACGGCCAAGGCCCTGCCGCGCTCGAACCGCGGGGCGTGGCTGTTCTTCGGGGCCGGCGCGGTGTGGTTCATCTGGCGTTGCTCGCACCTCAATGAGTCCGACCTGATTTTCTTCAAGACGCCCGTCCCGGTCATGATCGCCTTCGGCGTGCTGGCCGTGCTGGCTTTCATCTACACGCCCGACTTCCTCGCGGTGCGCGGGCTGTGTGTGCTGATGCTGCTGGCCGCGGAGCCTCTGCTTTACGCCGCCTACATGGAATACGAGCACCCCCAGCGTCTGCTCATGGTCACGGCCGTTTATCTTGGGCTCGCCCTGGCACTGTATCTGGCGGCCGCGCCCTACCGGCTGCGCGATTTCCTCGAGTGGCTCTTTCAACAACCGGCGCGCGGGCGGCTGCTTGGCACCATCCTGCTGTCCTACGGCTTGGCCACGGCGGCGGCGGCGTTCACCTACTGAGACATGCCGACGCCGACGAAGACCGTGCTCTTGATCCTGGCCGGCCCCGCTGGCATCGGCAAAAGCACGCTCTGCGACCGGCTCGTGACCGAAGTGCCGGGTTTCGAGCGCGTCATCACCGCCACGACCCGTCCGCCGCGACCCAACGAGGCCAACGGCCGCGATTATCATTTTCTGACCGAGGCCGAGTTTGACGCCCGGCTTGCGGCCGGTGAATTCCTCGAGTGGGCCTGGGTGCATCGCAAATACCGCTATGGCACGCTCCGGTCCGCCGTGCTGAACCGGCTGCCCCAGACCAGCCTCGTCGCCAATGTGGACGTGCAGGGGGTGCGCAGCATTCGCGCGGCGTCGGCCACCCTGCCGCTGCTGCGTGAACGACTGGTCACCATTTTTGTCTCGCCCGATTCGCTTGATGTCCTGCGCGAGCGCCTGCAGGGCCGCGGCCCGGTGAGCGCCGATGAACTGGCGCGCCGGCTGCAAAGCGCCGAGCTCGAACTGGCCGAGCGCAATTCCTACGACTATGTGATTCATAGTGGATCGAAGGAGCAGGACTTCCGCGCGCTGCTGGCCTTCTGGGAACAGGCCCGGCGCAAGTTGGCCTGATCGGGCGACAATGCCTTCCTTTCCCGTCAGCGATCATTGCGATGGGGAGTGTTTCTTCAACCCGGCGGGCCGGCAACAGGCCCGTGGGTTTGCCCAACTACCGCGCTGGTGGTATCAGCGGTTGGTGTTGCGGCAGGGAACCCGCTGGGCGGACCCCGCGCCGGCGCCGCTGAAGCCGGTTTTGCCGGAAAGCATTCCGGCGGGTCAACTCGCTGTCACGTTTATCGGACACTCCACCTTCCTCCTGCAACTGCCCGGGTTGAACATCCTGACGGATCCGGTGTTTGCCACCCGGGCCGGGCCCTTTGGTTTTCTCGGCCCAAAACGCGTCCGTCCACCGGCATTGCGGCTGCCCGAGCTGCCGCGCATCGATGTCGTGCTGCTCAGCCACAATCACTACGACCATCTCGATCTCGCAGCCCTGCGGTGGCTGGCACGGCAGCACCGTCCGGAAATCATCACCACGCTCGGCAACAAGGCCTGGCTGGAGTCGCGCGGCGTCTCCCGGGTCGTGGAGCTCGACTGGTGGCAGTCGCAGGCCGCGCGGGTCCACCTTGATGTCACCTGCACGCCCGCCCAGCATTTCGCGGCGCGGACGCCGTGGGACCGGTGCCGGACCTTGTGGGGCGGTTTCATGCTGCGCACGCCGGCGGGCCCGGTTTTCTTTGCGGGTGACACGGGCTGGGCAACGCACTTTACCGAGATAAAAACCCGGCTGGGCGCCCCGGCGTTGGCGCTGCTTCCGATCGGCGCCTACGAGCCGCGCTGGTTCATGGAACCTGTGCATCTGAATCCCGACGAGGCCGTCCGCGCCCACCTCGCCCTCGGCGCCAAGCAGTCGATCGGCATGCACTTCGGCACCTTCCAACTGACCAACGAGGCCATCGACGAACCCCTGGCCGCGCTCGCCGCGGCCCGGAACGCCCAAGGCGTTGGGGCGGAGCGCTTCAACGTGCTCGGTTTTGGGGATACCCGGCTGCTCTAAACGGCCGGTCGTTTATTTCCCGTTTGATGTTACGGAATTAGGGTTCATTGGTTCCGACAACCCCAACACCGCCCGCCGCACACCCCGGCCGGGCCTGTCCCCATGACCGCACCCGGCGCATCGAGCGCCCCCCACGCCATCTTCACGGCCCGCTCCATGAGCGCGCACAACCGCGCCGAGATGCGGGCGGCTTTTGATCAGGCCCTGAAACTGGCCGAGCGCAACCGGCTCACCCTGCGCGTGCCGCACGAGGTCAGGACGGTGCAGAACAAACGGGGCATGCATTACCATTACCGGCCGGAGATTTTTCTCGGCCTGCAGGGAGCGACGGAATTCAGCTTTCCCCGTGAGAGCTTCCGCCTCGGGCCCGACGAAGTCTGCATCATTCCGGCCGGCGTGCCACATGGCGAGGTCGTCCAGGCCGGATCCGACAAGCCGTTCCGCAACCTCGTCGCCGGCTTCTACAATAACACGCTGAGCCTGCATTTCGCGCACGAGGCGCGTCCAGGGAAGCCCGACATCGACGTGATCGAGTTCTTTGACGCGCCCAACCTGGAGGTTTTCCTGACGCTCGCCAACACCACGGCGCAGACTCACAGCATGCAAGGGCCGGCGCGTGACGCCGTGCTCAAGGGCCTGTTGCTCGCCCTGCTCGGCCTGTTCCGCAACATCGTCGAGACCGGCACCGGCCAGCTCAACAGCGACATCGGCAAGGTCTTCCAGGCGAAATGCCTCGTGCGCGAGCAGTTCGCCAACGCCGAGCTCGGCGTGCAGCACATCGCCGAGTTGCTCGGCTGCTCCCCGGACTATCTCTCCCACCTTTTCCACACGGAAACAAAGGAGCGGCTGACGCACTATATCCAGCGGATCCGCATCGAGGGCTCCGTGCTCGCGCTCGAGACCTCGTCGCTGACCATCGCGGAGATCGCCTACGCCAGCGGATTCTCCGACCCGGCGTATTTTGCGCGGGTGTTCAAGCAGCACAAGGAGACCACCCCGCAGGTCTACCGCACCCGGCTCGAGGACCAACGCCGCCTGCTGGATGTGCAACCGAAGACCGTCTATCACGACCGGCTCGACTTCACCCACGGGGTGCCGCACGGCAAGGAAACCCCGGCGGCCGGCCCGTAGGCCCGCGTCTACTTCGCGAAGACCCGGTATTCCCAGGCTTTCAGATCAAGCGGAACCAGCGGATTAAGCGTGACCGCTTCCCCGGTAAAGGCGTCGCGCCACGTGCCGGCAAGCGCCGGGTCGAAAGCATCGGCCTTCACCTCTTTGGCGGTGAGGTTGAGGAAGCCGACGACTTTTTTATGTCCGCTCTCGCGGAGCATGGCGTAAATCGCGCCATTGTCCGTCGTGTCGAGCCGGCGTTGCGCCGCGCCGGTGTGCAGCGCGGGGTGCGATCGGCGGAGCGCGGTGAGGACCTCATACCGCCGCGCGGCCGGATGCGCCACCGGTGGCCAGACAATGGGGTCGCGTTCGAAGAAATTCAGCCGGCGGTCGAGCCCGGCCTCCTGGCCGTTGTAGATCATGGGCACGCCGTCGAGGAGGAAGGTGAGCACGGCGAAGGGCGCGTAACCCCCGCCCATGCGCTCGAACTCGGTCCCGGCCCAGCTGTTCTCGTCGTGACTGCTCGTGAAAACCATGAGCGAGCCGCCGCGCGGGAAATGGGCGCGGAATTTCGCGAGCGCATCGTCAATGGCCGAGGCCCCTTTTTTGCCCTGGGCGACGGCGTTCATCGCATGGTGCAGGTCGAAGCCGTAGGAGGTATGGAAGGCGCGGACCTGTTCCTGCGGCAGCTCGGCCTCGGCGAGGAAGTAGACGTCGGGCTTTGCGGCGCGCACGCGGGCGGTGAGCGCGTCCCAGAAGGGCGTGGGCAGGCCCCAGGCGACATCGCAGCGGTAGCCGTCGACGCCGAAATTTTTGATCCAGTGCAAGAGGGCCTTCGCCTGGTAGTCGAGGAGACCCGGGGCGTTGAAGTCGAACTGCACGACATCGGTCCAGTCCGTGCCGTGCGGCGGCACGAGGCGGCCCTGTTCGTCGTGCCAGAAAAACTCCGGATGGGCCGTGGTGAGCGGGTTGTCGGGCGACACGTGGTTGCCGACCCAGTCGAGGACGACCTTCAGGCCGAGACCGTGCGCCGTCGTAACGAAGGCGCGGAAGTCGTCCTCGCTGCCGAACTCGGGGCTTACGGCAAAATAGTCCTTGATTGCGTAGTAGCTGCCGAGCGAGCCCTTGCGGTTTTTTTCGCCGATGGGGTGGATCGGCATGAGCCAGAGGATATCCACACCGAGGGCCTTGAGGCGCGGCAGGTCGGCGGTGACGGCGGTAAATTTACCGCTGGCGGAGTATTGGCGGACGTTGATCTCGTAGATTGTGCCGGTGCGCACCCACGCCGGCTGGCCCAGCGCCGGCAGATGGGCACTCGGCTGGGCTTTTTCCCGCTCGGGCGCGGCCGCCGGGGCGGCGACAAGGGAGCAGAGGACGGAGGACAGAAGTCCGAGGAACGAGAGGCGGCGGAGAGGTTTCATGCGGGGGGATCAGGCGGTCTGGGCGTCGTCCACCCACGAGAGGGCAATGGCGGCGACTACCATGCAGAGGCCGCCGGCCACCACGACGGTGATGGCGCGACCGCCCAGCAGGTGCTCGACCACAAAGCCCAGCACGGTGGCGGCCAGGATTTGCGGCAACACGATGAAGAAATTGAACACACCCATGTAGAAACCCATCTGGGTGGGCGGGATGGCGTTGGCGAGCAGGGCATACGGCATCGAAAGGATCGTGGCCCAGCCGATGCCGACGCCGACCATGGAGACCAGCAGCAACTCCGGCGTGGGCCATACCGCCACGGTGAGAAGCCCCGCGCCGGCGCAAAGGAGGCCGGCGCGGTGCAGGGTCTTGGCCGGCACGCCGCGCCGGGCGAGGGCGACGAGCCCGAAGGCGACGGCGAAGGCCACGCCGTTATAGACCGCGAAACACACCCCGCCCCATTCGACGCCGCGCTGGTATTCCGGTGAACCGGGGGCGCCGCCGAAGAGGCTGTGCGCGATCGCCGGCGTGAAATAGATCCACATACAGAACAGCCCGAGCCAGCTGAAAAACTGCACGACCGAGAGCCGGCGCATCGTGCGCGGCATCGCCTTCATGCCGGCGAGGATTTCCGCGAAGGCCCGGCCGGGGCTCCCGGCCTTGGGGGCATCGGGCGCCGGCGGATGCTCCTTGGTCGTGACGATCGTGTAGAGCACGCAGCTGATAAAGACGGCGGCACCGACATAGAACGCGATATGCACGGACTGCGGAATCGCGCCGGCGGTGGCGGCGCCGCTGGCGAGACCAAAATGGGTGAGCAACCAAGGCAACGCCGACGAAAGCACCGCGCCGAGGCCGATGAGCAGGCTCTGCATTGCAAAGCCAACCTGGCGCTGGGCCGGGGGCATCAGGTCGCCGACAAAAGCGCGGAACGGCTCCATGCTGACGTTGACCGACGCATCGAGCACCCAGAGGAGGCCGGCGGCCATCCAAAGCGACGACGCGTTGGGCATGGCAATAAGGGCGAGGCTGGCGAGGATCGCCCCGACGAGGAAATACGGGCGGCGGCGGCCGAGGCGTGTCCAAGTGTGGTCGCTATAATAGCCGATGATCGGCTGCACGAGCAGGCCCGTGATGGGTGCCGCGAGCCAGAGGAGGGGAATGTCGCTCTCACTGGCGCCCAAGTATTGGTAGATGGCGCTCATGTTGGCCATCTGCAGGCCCCAGCCAAACTGGATGCCGAGGAAGCCGAAGCTCATGTTCCAGATGGCGGGCAGGGAAAGTTGACGCGGGGGAGTGCTCATGGGGTGAGGGGTTCGCTGAAATCGCGGAAGGGGCGGCGGCCGGTGCGATCGTAGAGCTTGATCCAGTCCCGCAGCGTGGCGAGCCGTTGTTCGCGCAGGCCCCCCAGCTGCGCCGCGGTGAAGCGCCACTGCCAGTTGCCGTCGGCGGTGCCGGGCCGGTTGAGCGCGGCGGCGGCAGACAAGTCGAGCAGATCCTGCATCGGGATGACCGCGAGGCGAGAGACGGTCGCGAGGGCCACGCGGATCATCGGCCACGCGGAATGGGTCCCGTTGATCTGGAAGTAATGTTGGATGGGCGTGATCTGTTCCGGGGTGAGGCTTTCCAGCCAGCCGCGAGTGGGGATGTTGTCGTGGGTGCCGGTGTAGGCGACACTGCCGGGCGGATAATGGTGGGGCAGGTTGGCATTGTTGGCGTCGTGCCCGAAGGCGAACTGGAGAATTTTCATCCCCGGCAGGCCGGCCGCGCGCCGGAGCGCCACGACCTCGGGCCCGATGTAGCCCAGGTCCTCCGCAATGATGCGGGCGTCGGGCAATGCCTTTTGCACCGCCCGGAAAAACGCCAGGCCGGGGCCGCACTGCCAGCACCCGGTGCGGGCGTCGGGGGCGTCGGCGGGAATCTCCCAGTAGGTGTCGAAGCCGCGGAAGTGATCAAGCCGGATGATGTCGTAGAGCTGGAAGGCGGCGCGCAGCCGGTCGATCCACCAAACATAGCCGGTGCGGGCCAGGTGTTCCCAGTTATAGAGGGGGTTGCCCCACAGCTGGCCGAGGGCGGAAAAATAATCCGGCGGCACCCCGGCCACGACGGAGGGTTCACCTTGGGCATTGAGCTGGAATACTTCGCGGTGTTGCCAGGTGTCGGCGCTGTCCATGGCGACAAAGATCGGCACATCGCCGATCACGCCCACCCCCTTGCTTCGCGCGTATTCCCGCAGGCGCCGCCACTGGGCAAAAAATAAATATTGGTAGAAGATGTGCCGGTCGACCTCGGTCCGCGCGGTGGCCGGCATCGTGTCGCGCAGGGCGGGGGACCAGGCGCGGAATTCCAGCGGCCACTGGGTCCAGGCCCGGCCGCCGAACTCCTGCTTCAACGCCATGAACTCGCCGTAAGGGCGCAACCAGTCCCCGTGTTGGTGCCGGAATTCCGTCAGCGAACCGAGCCCCGCCACTTCGTCCGCGCCGGAGGCCGCGAAACGCTGGTGGGCCAACTGGAGCACAGGGCGGAACTCGCGGTAGAGCGCGCCGTAATCGGCCCGTTCCGCCGGCAACCGGCCGAGCGGCGCCACCTCGGCCTCGGTGAGGAGACCGGCGGCGACCAGTTCACCGAGATCAATGAAGTAGGGGTTGCCCGCGCAGGAGGAGAAAGACTGGTAGGGCGAATCGCCGTAGCCGGTGGGGCCGAGCGGGCAGATCTGCCACCAATGCACGCCGGCCTCGGCCAGAAAATCCACAAAGGCCCGCGCGTCCGGCCCGAGGTTGCCGATGCCATAGCGGCCCGGCAGCGAGGAGACATGCGCCAGCACCCCGGCGGTGCGGGTGTCGAGCCAGGTGGGCAGCGGATTTTCCATGGTCAGCGAAATTCGAGCGTGTGGGTGCGCCCGTCGTCATCGAGCCGCACGGTCAGCACTCCATTGGGGTCGCGCGACCATTGTGCCGCAGCCAGGGGTTGTCCGTCTAACCGCACCGAGGCTTCCCGGGGCGCGGCGTGCAACACGATTTCAAACCGGCGCGCGGGTGGTTGGAAGTTTCCCGCCGGGGTGATCGTGAGCCGGCCAGCGGCCAGAGTGAGAGACGTGCGACGAAAAACACCATCGCGGTAGGCCGGACTGTTGCCGTCGTCCTCGTAGAGCGAACCCTGGGCCGCACCGGCGGCGTCGGGGTAGATGTCGAAGCGGAGGGGGTTCCACGGTTTCTCGCCGGTGTGCTGCATCGCGATGGTCGAGGGCATGATGCTGCCGCCACGGACGTAGAGCGGAAGGTGGTCGAGCGGGGCGCGCACGGTGAGCATCTGGCCGCCAGACACGGCGGCACCGGTCCAATAGTCGAACCAGGGGCCGGCGGGGAGGTAGACCTCGCGCTCGCGCTGGGCCGCGCGGGTGATGGGGGCGGCAAGGAGGGCGTCGCCGACCATGAACTGGTCGTCGATGGTGGCGGTGTTTTCGTCGGCCTGGAAATTGAGCACAAGCGGGCGGAAAAGCGGCACGCCGGTGCGGTGGGCTTCCTCGATCGTGGTGTAGAGGAAGGGGAGGAGGGCGTAGCGGAGCTTGATGAACTTGCGGACGATGTCCTCGTAGTAGGTGCCGAAGCGCCAGGGTTCCTTGTCGTAGGTGTCGACGGCGGAGTGGTTGCGGAAGAAGGGCGAGAAGGCGGCGATCTGGTAGGAGCGCGCGAGCAGCTCGCCATCGCCGCGGCCGATAAAGCCGGGGATGTCGGCGCCGACGAACGTCTGGCCGCTGAGGCCGAGCGAGGCGAACATCGGGACGTTGAGCGCGAGGGAGGCGAAGGTGGCGTTATTGTCGCCGGTCCATTTGACGGCGTAGCGCTGGATGCCGGCATAACCAGCGCGGGTGATGACGAAGGGCCGGCGGTCGGGCTGGAGGCGCTGGAGCCCCTCGTAGGTGGCGCGGGCCATGTTCAGCGCGAAGGTGTTGCGCAGGCCGTTGTAGGGTGTCTGCTGGCCGAGGTCGTCAAAGCGGATGTTTTCGTGCAGCTTGCCGGTGGGATCGCGGAAATCGGCCGGTTCGTTCATGTCGGTCCAGATGCCGGCGACGCCGACGTCGGTGAGCGTGTGGTGGAGCCCGCCCCACCAGCGGCGGGCGTCTTCCTTCGTGTAGTCGACGAAGGTGGATTTGCCGGGCCAGACCTCGCCGACGTAGACGGAGCCGTCGGTCTGGCGGAGGAAGAAATCCTTTTTCGCGCCCTCGTCGTAGACCGGATAGCCGCCCTCGGGTTGGTGTTTCACGCCGGGGTCGACGATGGTGATGACGCGGATGCCCTTGGCCGCGAGGTCG
>JANNDM010000131.1:0-32953 GCA_031387725.1 Verrucomicrobiota bacterium
CATGCCGTGGAATGGCTACAACTTCGAGGACGCCATCCTCATCTCCGAGAAGGTGCTCAAGGAAGACATCTTCACCTCCATCCACGTCCAGGAATTCGAGGTCACCGCCCGTGACACGAAGCTTGGGCCGGAGGAAATCACCCGCGACATCCCGAACATCGGCGAGGAAGCGCTCAAGAACCTCGACCACAACGGCGTCATCCGCGTCGGGGCCGAGGTGAAGCCCGGCGACATCCTCGTCGGCAAGATCACGCCGAAGTCCGAGACCGAGCTCGCGCCCGAGGAAAAGCTCCTCCGCGCCATCTTCGGCGAAAAGGCCGCCGACGTGAAGGACACCTCCCTCATCGTCCCCTCCGGCGTGAACGGCATCATCATGGACGTGAAGATTTCGACGAGCCGCCTCGACGCCGAGCGCGACCGCCTGTCGCCGTCCGACCGCCGCCGCCAGGTGAAACAGATCCAGGAAGACTACAAGACGCAGATGGACAAGCTGCGCGAGCAGCTGACCGAGGCGCTCTCCAACATCCTCCTCGGGGAGAAGATCCCGCTCGACGTCATCAACGGCCAGTCCGGTGAAATCATCATCCCGGCCAACCGCAAGATCACCAAGACGCTCCTGCGCAAGCTGGCCGCCGTCGCGAAGCACATCGAAATCGATCCTTCGCCTGTCCGCATCAAGATCATGGAGATCATCGCCTCGTTCCAGTCGAAGTTCGACGAGCTGGAAGGCGACCGCGAGCGCAAGATCGCCACCATCGAGACCGGCGACGAGAACGGCCCCGGCGTCATCAAGCAGGTCAAGGTCTACATCGCCACGAAGCAGAAGCTCGAGGTCGGTGACAAGATGGCCGGCCGCCATGGCAACAAGGGCGTCGTCGCCAAGATCGTGCCGGAAGAGGACATGCCCTTCCTGCCCGACGGCACCCCGATCGAAATCTGCCTCAATCCCCTCGGCGTGCCTTCGCGCATGAACGTGGGTCAGGTGCTCGAGACGCACCTCGGCTGGGCTTGCAAAAAGCTCGGCATCAAGGTCGCCACGCCCGTGTTCGACGGCATCCCCGAGAGCAAGGTACGCGGTTACCTCAAGGAGGCCAAGCTGCCGTCCACCGGCAAGTCCCCGCTCCATGACGGTCGCACGGGCGAGAAACTCGATCAGGAGGTCGTGGTCGGCTACATCTACATGATGAAGCTGAACCATCTCGTGTCGCACAAGATCCACGCGCGCGCGGTCGGTCCTTACTCGCTCGTCACGCAGCAGCCCCTGGGCGGCAAGGCCCAATACGGCGGCCAGCGCTTCGGCGAAATGGAAGTGTGGGCCCTCGAGGCCTACGGCGCGGCGCACACCCTCCAGGAGCTCCTCACCGTCAAGTCCGACGACGTCAACGGCCGCACCAAGATCTACGAGTCGCTCGTCAAGGGTGACAACACGCTGAGCGCCGGCACGCCGGAATCGTTCAACGTGCTGGTCAAGGAAATGCAGGCCCTCGGCCTCGACATCAAACTCGCGAAGCGCACCGCCCTCGGCGAAGCCCTCGGGGGCAGCCGCTAACTCTTAACACTATACTGGGAGCAAAATCATAATGAGCACCGAACACGCCCGCGAAGAAGTCCGTTCCGTCCTTGGTTCGGACGAGAACCAGTTCGACAACGTTTCCATCACCGTCGCCTCGCCCGAGACCATCCGGTCCTGGTCGAAGGGCGAGGTGAAGAACCCCGAGACGATCAACTACCGCACCTTCAAGCCCGAGCCGGGTGGTCTTTTCTGCCAAAAGATCTTCGGCCCGGTGCGCGACTACGAGTGCGCCTGCGGCAAATACAAGCGCATCAAATACAAGGATGTCGTCTGCGATCGCTGCGGCGTCGAGGTGACCATCGCCCGCGTCCGTCGCGAGCGCATGGGCCACATCGAGCTCGCGGTGCCGGTTGCCCACATCTGGTTCCTCAAGAGCATGCCGAGCCGCCTCGGCCTCCTGCTCGACATGACCGCCCGTGCGCTCGAGCGCGTCATCTACTACGAGAACTACATGGTGACCAACGCGGGCAAGACGCCGCTCGAGCTCAAGCAGCTCCTCACCGAGACCGAATACCAGCAGGCCATGGACGAGTATGGCGCCGATGCCTTCACCGCCAAGATGGGCGCCGAGGCCGTTCGCGACGTGCTCATGCAGATCGACATGGAGGCCGTCGTCGCCGAACTCCACGAGACGATGCGCGCCACGCGCTCGAAGCAGATCAAGAAGAAACTCTCCAAGCGCCTCAAGGTCATCGGCGGCTTCATCAACTCGAAATCCCGTCCCGAGTGGATGGTGCTCGAGGTGCTGCCGGTCATCCCGCCGGACCTGCGCCCGCTCGTTCCGCTCGAGGGCGGCCGCTTCGCGACCTCCGATCTCAACGATCTCTATCGCCGCGTCATCAACCGCAACAACCGCCTGCGGAATTTGATGCAGCTGAAGACGCCCGACGTCATCATCCACAACGAAAAGCGCATGCTCCAGGAAGCCGTCGACGCGCTCTTCGACAACGGTCGCCACGGCCGCCCCGTCACGGGCGCCGGCAACCGCGCCTTGAAGTCGCTCTCCGACATGCTCAAGGGCAAGCAGGGCCGCTTCCGGCAGAACTTGCTCGGCAAGCGCGTCGATTATTCCGGCCGCTCCGTCATCGTCATCGGTCCGGAGCTCAAGCTCCACCAGTGCGGTCTGCCCAAGAAGATGGCCCTCGTCCTCTTCGAGCCGTTCATCATCCGCCGCCTCAAGGAACTCGGCTTCGTGCACACCGTCCGGGGTGCGCGCAAGATGATCGAGAAGAAGTCCCCCGAGGTGTGGGACATCCTCGAGGAAGTCACCAAGGGCCACCCGGTGCTGCTCAACCGCGCGCCGACCCTGCACCGTCTCTCGATCCAGGCCTTTGAGCCCGTGCTCATCGAGGGCTCGTCCATCCGCGTCCACCCGCTCGTCTGCACCGCCTACAACGCGGACTTCGACGGCGACCAGATGGCCGTCCACGTGCCGTTGTCCCTCGAGGCCATCCTGGAGTGCAAACTCCTGATGATGTCGACGAACAACATCTTCTCGCCTTCCTCCGGCAAGCCCATCCTTACGCCCTCGCAGGACATCGTCCTCGGCGCCTACTACCTCACCATCGAGCCGCGCTCCAAGCCCGCCAAGGGCGTCCGCGTGCCGTTGCTCAGCGGTCTGCAGGAAGTGCTCTATGTGAAGGCCGACGGCGCCCTCAAGATGCACGACTGGATCGAGGTGCCGAATCCCGACAAGGGCAAGGACACCGTTTACGGCAACAAGGAGCGCAAGCACCTCCGCACCACTGTGGGCCGCGTGATCTTCAACGAGATCTGGCCCGCCGGCCTCGGGTTCATCAACTTCCCGGTGCCGAAGAGCAAGCTGGGCGACCTCATTCTCAACACCTACAAGGTCGCGGGCGACCGCGTCACCGTTGAGACCCTCGACAAGCTGAAGGAGCTGGGCTTCCAGACCGCCATGCAGGCCGGCATCTCGATCGGCATCGACGACATGATCATCCCGGAAAACAAGAAGGAGATTGTGCACGACGCCCGCAAGAAGGTCGACGAGGTCGAGTCCCAATACAAGAAGGGCATCATCACCTCCGGCGAGCGCTATAACAAGATCATCGACATCTGGACCGGCGCCACCGACCGCATCGCCAAGGCCGTGTTCGCGAAACTCGAGAACAACGACGGCAAGCCCGAGGTTAATCCGGTTTACATCATGATGGATTCCGGCGCACGCGGTAACAAACAGCAGGTCCGCCAGCTGTGCGGTCTCCGCGGCCTCATGGCCAAGCCCTCCGGCGAGATCATCGAGCGTCCCATCCTGTCCTCGTTCCGCGAGGGCCTCACCGTCCTCGAATACTTCATCTCCACCCACGGCGCCCGCAAGGGTCTGGCCGACACCGCCCTCAAGACGGCCGACGCCGGCTACATGACCCGCAAGCTCTGCGACGTGGCCATGGATGCCGTTGTCACCGAGGAAGATTGCGGCACGCGCGAAGGCATCTGGAAACGGGCCATCTTCGAAGGCGAGACCATGCTGGTCTCCCTCGCGGAGCGCATTGTCGGCCGGTTCTCGGCGGACGATGTCTACGACCCGCTCGCCCCGACCAAGACCATCGTGGACGCCGGCGAACTCATCACCGAGGAACTCTCCAAGCGCATTGACGACTCCGGCATCGAGCGCGTCAAGGTGCTCTCGCCGCTCACCTCCACGAGCGAGCAGGGCATCGACGCCAAGTCCTACGGCATCAATCCCGCCACCAACAAGGTCGCGAAGATCGGTGACTCCGTCGGCATCATCGCCGCCCAGTCCATCGGCGAGCCCGGCACACAGCTCACCATGCGCACCTTCCACATCGGTGGTGTCGCCTCGGCCGGTTCCAAGAACCCCGAGATCAAGGTCCGCAACGCCGGCCTCGTCAAATACCGCGGCCTCCGCCTCGTGCAGACGGCCGAGGGCCACAACATCGTCCTCAACAAGACCGGGGCGCTCCTCATCATTGACGAGAACGATCGCGAGCTGGAGTCCTACCCGATCGTGGTCGGCACCTTCCTCTCCGTCACCGACGGGGCCAAGGTCGCCAAGGGCGAGACCATCGCCCAGTGGGATCCCTATAATATCCCGGTCCTCTCCGAGAAGGCCGGCACGCTCCACTTCAAGGACATGATCCCCGGGGTGACCGTGAAGCGCGAGCTCGACGAGTCCACCGGCCGCATCGCGACCGTGGTCATCGAGCACAAGGAAGACCTCAACCCGCAGATCGAAGTCCGCGACGATCACGGCAAGCCGGTCGCCGCTTACTCCATCCCGACGGGCGCGCAGGTCGCGGTCGCCGAGGGTGACATCATCCAGCCCGGTGCATTGCTCGCCAAGACCCCGCGTCAGGCGTCCGTCACCAAGGACATCACCGGTGGTCTCCCCCGCGTGGCCGAGCTCTTCGAAGCCCGCCGCCCCAAGGAAGCCGCCGAGATGGCCCGCATCGAGGGTGTCGTTTCCTTCGAGGGTTCCATCCGCGGCAAGCGCAAGCTCGTCGTCCGCCAGGAAGAGTCCGGCGCCGAGGAGGAACACCTGATCCCGCACGGCAAGCACATCATCGTGCAGGCCGGCGACGTCGTCCACAAGGGCCAGCACCTCACCGACGGCTCCGCCGATCCGCACGAGATCCTCGAGATCCTCGGGCCGACCGCGCTGTATGAATTCCTCATCGGCCAGGTGCAGGAAGTCTATCGTCTTCAGGGCGTGTCGATCAACGACAAGCACATCGAGGTCATCATCCGCCAGATGCTCCGCAAGGTCCGCATCTCCGATCCGGGTGACACCGAGTGGTTCTGGGGCGAGCAGATCGACCGCGTGGCGTTCCTGCGCGAGAACAAGCGCATCGACGCCGCCGGCGGCAAACCTGCCGAGGCCGAGCCGATCCTGCTGGGCATCACCAAGGCCTCGCTCGAGACCGAGAGCTTCATCTCCGCCGCCTCCTTCCAGGAGACGACGCGCGTCCTCACCGACGCCTCGACGCTCGGCAAGGTCGACCACCTCAAGGGCTTCAAGGAAAACGTCATCATGGGTCACTTGATTCCGGCGGGCACGGGCCTCCCGGCCTATAAGAAGCTCCGGGTGACGCTGCCCCTCGGTGGCGACATCCCGATGGAGGAAGCCGCCAAGGCCACCGCCGAGGCGAGCTGATTGTTTCCGATGTAGGAGCGGCTTTACGCCGCGATCCACTCTCAAGCCGCGGACTTTTGTCCGCGGCTTTTTCTTTCCGGCCAAGCCGGATGCAATCGCGCCATGGCTATCATGCTACTATTCGAATTGGACTATTGTCAGATTGCCTTGGGGTAGGGTGGAGCGGCCCGCTCCGCCGTGGCGCACCGGGCCGGCGATAAGTGCAGCTGCCTTGTCGGTGCGCCCCGTTGAAGCGCTTTGGCGCTGGCCGACCTGTCCCACCGGTTGAAATTTTGACAGCCTGTTTACCGCGCGGCGGCTATCGGTCCTTGTCAGGAATATGTGAAATAGCACAGTTCGTTTCGTGCGAAGGATGATAGCAGCGTTATTCGGGTTGATCCTGCTGGCTTCGGGCCTGAGCGCGCAGACGGCGCAAGTGTGGCACGCGCCGACGCTCAACGCCACGGTGGAGGGCTCCGTGCAGGTGATGACAGCGGAGAACGTGACCCTTAATGGCAGTGCGAATGTGACCGGAAATCTGCGCGTGCCAGGCACACCGGCAGTGCAGCTAAACGGCAACCCGACCTACGGCGGCACGGTTGAAGGCACCGGAGCGGCTTCGCCGACCAGCCACAAGGTGACACTTAACGGCGGGGCCAAACTGGGGCACGTTGTCCGCCGGACCGATGCGGTCGCTTTGCCGGTGGTGGCCGCCCCACCACCACCCGCCGGCACGCGCAGCGTCTCGCTGAACAACGCCACGGATTCGCCGGGTGATTTCGCGACGCTGAAAAACCTCACGCTCAACGGCAATGTCGGGGCGATCACCGTGCCGCCGGGCACCTATGGCGATTTCACGGCCAACGGTTCCAGCCGCTTCGCCCTTGGCGTGGCCGGCGCCACCACGCCTGCCGTCTATCATTTCCAACGCCTCACGCTCAACGGCTCCAGCCGCCTCGACGTGGTCGGCCCGGTCGTCATCACACTGGCCAACGCCGTCAGCGCGAATGGCAGCCTCGGCAACTCGGCGCACCCGGAGTGGGTGACACTCAAAATCGCGGCCGGCGGTCTCACCCTCAACGGCAACGTCTCCGCCTATGGTTACGTGACCGCGCCGTCGGGCACCGTCACCGTCAACGGCAACGCCCAACTCGTGGGCGGACTCATCGCCGACCGCCTGACCCTCAACGGCAACAGTCTGCTGAAGCTGATCTTGGCCACACCACCTAACGGCATTCCCTTCCTTGCCAACTTCGAGCCAACGGAAGGCTACCATCCCGGGCCTTTGGACGGCCAGAACGGCTGGACCGTGACCGGCTCGGCGACGGTCGGCACCTCATTGCGTTATGCCGGCCAGCAAGGGGTGACGGTCGCACCCGCCGCCTCGGCGGCGTTGCTGGTGCGCGCCTTCGTCAACGCCGACCCGAGGGTCACCTTCGTGGATTTCTTCGCGCTGCCCGCCGCCGCGGCCACGGCCGAGGCCGGCGTGTTTTTCGACACAGATGCGGCCCGCGTCGCGCTCACCGGCACCGGCATCACAGGCAGGCTGCAGGCTTTCCAAGGCGACGGAGCGGGTGGGGGCACCTGGTCCTCCACCGGGGCCGGCTTGCCCGCCTCTGGCGTGGGCCCGGCGCTCGACGCCACCGGACGCAGTTCCGACTGGCTGCGGCTGACGGCGCGCGCGGATTACACCACCAAGAAGTGGGATCTCTACTTCAACGGCCGTATGATTGCCGCCGACCTTGGCTTCGTGAGCAACGCGCAGACCGTGTTCACCGGCCTGGGCCTGAGTGGCCACGCGACCCTCACCACCGGATTTGATGATCTCCTAGTGGCCTTCGACAATCCCCTTTTCGCCGATGCCGACCGCGACGGCCTGGACGACGCTTGGGAAACCGCCCACGGCCTCAGCCCCGCCGCCAACGACCGCAACGGGGATCCCGACGCCGACGGCCTGACCAACATCCAGGAATACGTCCTCGGCACCATTCCCAACGCCGCGGACACCGACGCCGACGGCCTCACCGACGCCCAAGAACGCACTCTCGGCACCAATCCGCTTGTGGCGGACACTGATGGGGATGGGCTGAGCGACAATTTGGAGGCCGCTTTGGGGTCCAACCCGTTGGTCAATGACGCGGCTGCGTTGCTGGGCTCCGACACGGATGGCGACGGACTCTCGCTGGCGCAGGAGCTGGAGCTTGGCACCAATCCCAACCGGCCCGACCAACCCGGACCAGCTGATACGGATGGTGACGGCCTGTTGGACCGGTGGGAAACGGCCCACGGCACCAATCCCCTCCAACCGGAGAGCGAGGCCGTGCTCAACACCGATGCCGACGGCGACGGGCTGGTCCTTTATCTGGAGGCACAGGCCGGCACCAGTCCGACCAACCCCGACACCGATGGCGACGGTTTGCGCGACGACTACGAGGTGCGCCACGGCCTGAACCCCCTTGTCAATGATGGCGCCCTCGACGCCGATGGGGACGGAGTAAACAACCTCGAGGAATACCGCCGCGGCACCGCGGCCGACGATTACTACAACGGGCGGGAACATGTGATCCTGCCCTTCATCGGCGGGGACTTTGATCTCGGCGCGCGCGGCCTGCTCGCCGTGCGCGTGACCGACCTTAACGGCACCCCCCTCGTCAACGCTCCGGTGACCTTGGAACTGAACGAGGGCACCGCGCAAATCGCCCTCACCCCCGACGGTCCGCTCCTGGGCCGCACGGCGGAGATCCGCACCGGCCCCGGCGGCATCGCCCGAGCCTATCTCCGGCAACCATGAAGCGCCCCGCCATTTTTCTGCGGCGCCTGAGCTGGGCCTGGGTTTGCTCCACCCTGCTGTGGCCGTCCCCGGGGCTGGCGGATTCCGGCCGATGGAAAACCAAAACCAAGGAACTGGCTGCCTATTTTCCCGCGCCGACGGAGGCTTCGGGCAGCCCTGAGTTGCTGGTGGTGCCACTCCTCGGCCCGGCGCGTGAACTGCTGCCCGGGGGCAAGCTGATCGTGTGGGTCGGTCGTAACGACGGCACGCCCTTGGTTGACGCTAATGTGACGGTTCGCGTGCCGGTCGGAGACAATCCACTGCTCAACGGCGGCAGCCGCGTGGATACGGTGACACTGCAAACTGATGCTTCCGGGCTGGCGACGGTCTTGCTGACTGCCCCCGATGTTCCGAAACCCAAGAAGAGCCGCGGGAGTGGTGGCGGTAGCGGTGGCGGGGGGCCTGAAGAATGACGCCCACCTCTCAACGTCCGTTTTTCATGGCGTGGCTGGCGATTTCTGCCGTCGCGCCGTTGGTGGCCCAGACTTTGCCACCGCCGACAACTGGCGGAGTGGTGGATATCGAGGTCACGGTGGGCGCCGAAACCCGTGCCGTGCAGCACGCCTACGAGCCACCCCGGCGCGCCGTGATCCTGACCGAGACGCTGCGGCGCGAGCGCCAGGCCGTGCTGGGTGTCGCCATCGCCCAGACCGAGACCATCCCCGCGCAGCCGGGTGCCACGACGAGCACCTTCAATTTTGACGCCAACTATGCGGCCAATCATCCCGACGTCGTCCGACCGATAGGGGGGGCGAGCAATGGGCCATTTTTCGGAACCAACCGCTATCAACGCATCACCCTGACGACGACCTGGGATGGGCAGGGCACGCCCACCTTCGCCCTGCAAGCCATCGGCGATCCCAGCCTCAACAACTCCGTCATCGAGGGGCGGGGGAGCGGCAATTTAATCGGCATCGGCCCGTCCAATCTGCCCAGCCCACGCTTTCATGTGGGGAGTGTGACCCGGGCCGAGGGCCAGTTGGGTCTCTTCAGCTGGCTCAGCGGCCAAGGCTACTGGTTTCTCTACGGCACCAGCCAATACTGGGCGGAATCCCAGGCCGACGGCACCACGGCGGTGTTTCACACGAATTATTTTAACCAGTCATTCCCGAATTTGCGGGAGTATTACCCCATTGGCGAGGTGACCGTCACAGGCACGCCCGGATATGCGGCCGGTCAGCGGGTCACTTACCAGATCACTGACGGGCAGCCGCTCACCGAGGACGCGGCTTACGAGGCGCTGCGCGGCGCGGGCTGGACCTTTACCGGCAACTTCGAACTGTCCGCCGGTGCCATTGCGAGCTACTCCTTCTCCCCGAACGCGGCCTCCGCCAGCAAAGTGCGCTACAAAATCCAGCTCCAGCCCGGCCTCGCCCGCACCGTCTCCTGGACCGAGACCTTTACGCCGGAAGGGCAAAGCGAGCCCAGCGACCACCGCTTCATCTCGGAACGCGTCAGCGCCGGTGCGACGGAAACCGCCGCCCGCACCCTCGACCCGTTCGCGCGTTTTGGCAACCAGCCGGGCACCTACGAGGTGGTCGCCTACGACGGCGAGTCCCTCGCCGCCGCGCTCACCACGGACGTGAATGGCGACGGGAAGATCGTTTCGGCCGCCAACCCTATCACTCCCTACCTCATTGCGAATGCCGACCAGTTGGCGGCGGACGGGCGTGTCGCCTTGGAGGCCAATCTCGACGACAGCGATGCCGACGGAATCGCTGACGCCCTTGAGGTGGTCGAGCCCAAGGTCAACGGTCCCGACGACCTGCGGCAGTTCATCCCTGTGTATCTTGACCTCAGCGGACTGGTCTCGACCCTGCCCCCCACCAGCGGCTTCACCTACAAGCTCAAACAGGCCGACGGCGCGTTGAACTTCGTCTACACCAATCTCACCCCCACCACGGCCTTTGCCTACCGCGACGCCCCCGCCAGCGGCTTCGGCCCCGGCCTCGGCCAGCCCGCCGCCTCGGCCCCGACCCAGCGCATCACCGCCGACGGCGTGGACCTCTTCACCGGCCCGACGGGGTCGTCACTGTTCCTTGAGGCCATCCGCCTGCGCGACGGCGGCATCATTCTGATCGAAGCCCGCCAGGCCACCACCCAGCCTTTGATCCTCAGCGTCCAGAAACCCGACGGCACCGTCCTCGTTGAAATCCCCCTCCCGTTCATGGCCAGCGCTCCGCCCAGTCTCGCCGTGGACGCCAACCGCGACGGCACTATCAAGCTCGCCAGCGAAGACGCCTCCGACGCCACCTCCGCCACCAACCCCTACCGCTTCTGGCTCAATGATGATGATGACGGGAACGCCTTGAATGACGAGCAGGAGGTTGCTGGCGGCACGGCCAAGGATTATGAATCGCGCGGGGACTTTGGCATAGCGTCGAAGCGTGACTTGGAGGACTTCGCCCGGCTGTGGCTTTCCGTTCAGGGCATCACCGCGGCCTTGAAGCGCGGCGATCTTCAACTGGGCTTCAAGTGGACGGACGGCTACTCCGGCACGCCGAAGATCAACCTGTATCTCCATTACGAGTCGGATGGAGGCACAAAGTATCTCACCGATAGCAACATCGCTGCTGGCCAAACATCGAACCCTTGGTCGGCCACGTTGGTTTCAACCACCAACAAGAACGTGGTCGCTCCCGGCGACGTTTTTGTCCTGAAGAAGGGAGTTTTTGACAACCTCACAGAAGAGCAGCCGGCCGCCCATTTCCTTTTCGAGGGCGCGGGTGAGGGCAAGGGCCGGTTGCAAATGGTGATCCTCGACAAAAACGGCGCGCCCATCGGCGAAGGCCCGGGGGTGTGGATGGATTTGGCGTCCGTGAAATCCATGTATCAGCGGGTGAAGGTCACCCCGCGCGATCCAAGTGGAATCCCAGAGCCGTTTATGTCGGCGACAACATTTGATGCCGGCACAGCCAGCACCGAACCCTCAGTTGACGGACATCCATTTGTCGCATCTACGGATGAAGCCCAGACCGCATTGGTGTTCGTGCATGGCTCGAATATCTCCTACGGCGAAGCAGTGTGGAATGCGGAGACGATGTTCAAGCGACTCTACTGGCAGGGAAACAAAGGACGCTTTGTATTGTTCTACTGGGATACATTGGTTGGGGCTTTTGCCGGTGAGATTCCGGCGTTGCCCTACAACCTCAACGAATACCGGGCCCTGAAATACGGCCCCACGCTCAAGAGCTACGTCGCCACGCTGTCACAAGGCCGCACCGTCAATGTGGCCTCGCATAGCTTGGGCGCAGGCGTCGTGCTTTCCGCCTTGAAAGAGGGCATGGCGGTGAACAACTACCTCGTGCTGCAAGGCGCGTTCTCGGCCAAGAGCTACGACGCAAATTTGCCGACGCTTCAGCGGTTCCAGGATGCCGAGGCCGGGAAACCGACGCCGGATATGGCGCTCATCAACGGCTACGGCGGCTACTTGGCCAATGTGCAGGGCACGTTGATAAACATGTTCAATCCCGACGATTTTGCCTTGGCCACCGGCACAATACTCGGGGTTGAAACCAACTGGGAAAAGAACCAGATCGACTCCAAGCCGGACGATCCGGTTGGGGTTGGACAATATAACTATGTTACCCAGCAGCCTGCCGGGTATACTGGCCCAATTCCATTGGGTGGATCGGTTTATTACAGCATTTTCCAAGCGGCTATCCGCCCCGTGACTGATCCGCATGAATCGATGGCCTTCATTGCTCGCACACGCACCAAAGCCGTAGGTGCATTGGCTGGGGTGGGTGGTGTGGTGTCACAGGAAGTTCAGTTGAATAACACCACGTATAATTTTGGCGCTACGCGCTCCGACCATAGCGCCGAGTTTACCCGAATAATCCAACAGACAGTTGCGTTTTATCAACGTGTGTTCGACTCTGTAGGAGCTGTGCCATGAACCGAATCCGACTTGGTTTGATTGCAGTTATCCTAGTGCTCCTTGCGGGAGGACTCTGGCTATGGAGTCCCAGAAAAGCGCCTTCGGTGCCACCGCCAATCGTAGCCGCCGCCAATAAAAAAGCGGTGGTCGAACCAGTCATACCGGTTCCGGAGCAGAAGATTACAGCTGAAGTTGTGCCGCCCCCGCGCACGACCGACAAAGAGGAGCTGCATCAATGGTGGCTGAAGATGACCAAGCTCGACAAAAACTTTGAGTGGAAGATGCCCGTCGAGTTTTATGGGAAAGTCATCGACAACCAAAGCCATCCCGTTTCGGCGGCAACAGTAAGCGCTCATTGGACCGATTTATCAGCCACGGGCAGTTCTGAGCGCACACTTGTTACCGATGAATCAGGAGAATTTAGTTTAACAGGCGTTAGTGGTAAGCGGCTAATCGTAAGAATTAAGAAAGAGGGTTACTCCGTTTATCACGATAATCGTTCTAGCTTCGAATACGCGGCTTACTTCGAGCCCGAGTGGCATGTGCCTGATCCCAAGAACCCCGTGATTTTCCGGCTGCGGAAGGACCGGGAGGCGGAGCCACTGGTCTCGCGTGAGGTTCGGCTGCCGCTGCAAATTGGTAGCGAGACGACGTTCTCGCTAAGTCCAAATGACCAGAACGCAGCCAAGGTGGTCATTGAATTGCTCAACAACGCCCCGCTTCGTGAAAAGCAATGGTCGGCGCGGATCAGCGTGCCGGGTGGAGGGCTGCAATCCACCTTGGACGAGTTTCCCTACGAGGCTCCCGTATCGGGCTATCAATCGACTTTGGTCACCGATTACGCCACGCCGAAGCCAATCGGAGTCGATGGGGGCTATCAAGGCGGGATGTTTTTTGTGCAAACCCCGAAAGGTTACGGCCGAATCGAGATCAAGATGATACCGGGCAATAATTACGCTCGGATCAACTCCTTTTGGAATCCCTCCGGCTCGCGTAATCTCGAATACGACCCGTTGCAAAATGTGGCCAAGCCATGATACTCGCGTTATCCGAAAGCAAAAAAAAGGCCGGGCCGGCAAAGCAAAAGGGGCAAAGCAAAAGGGGTCAGCAAAAGCAAAAAAAAAGCAAAAGGGGTCAGGCTATACATATAGTCCTTGACGGTGAGGATAGGAGCGCCAGAGTTTGCGCATGGCTCGCAAGCTGCGATTGGAATTCCCCGGGGCGTGCTACCATGTGATCAACCGGGGTAACTACCGGGCGGATCTGTTCAAGACACAGAAGACGAAGGCGGCGTTTGAAGCCTGCCTGTTCGAGGCGTGTCGAAAATCCGGCTGGGTGCTGCATGCGTTTGTCATCATGCGCAACCATTACCATCTGGCGCTGGAGACCCCGGAGGGCAATCTGGTGGCCGGCATGCAGTGGCTGCAGGCGACCTTCGCCAATCGTTTCAACAAGTTGCGGGGGGAGCGCGGGCACCTGTTCCAAGGCCGCTATAAGGCCCTGATGGTCGAGGAGGGAGAGCCCTTGGGGATGGTCTGCCACTACCTCCATCTCAATCCGGTGCGGGCGGGCGTTCTGCCGGTGGAGCGATTGGGGGAGTATCGCTACTCGAGCTATTACTATTTGCGTCAGCCGAAGGCGCGGCCGCCATTCCTTCAGTTTGAGACTGTCTTGGCTGAAGTGGGAGGGCTGTCGGATAACGCTGCCGGCTGGAACAGTTATATCGACCACTTGGCCTGGCAGGTTGCCGAGGGGCCGACGGGCAAATCCAGGTCCTACGTCTCACTCAGTCAGGGTTGGGCCTTGGGCAGCGCGGAGTTCAAGAAGACCTTGGTGAAGGATCATGCGCTGGCGGCGGATAGCCGAGCTTGGGAGAGTCAGGGCGCCCGGGAAATCCGGCAACAGGCCTGGGAGGCTCTGTTCCTCCGGGCGCTCGCGACCCTCGGCCGGAAGGAAAGTGAATTGGCAATCGGGCCAAAATCCGCACCGTGGAAGGTGGCACTGGCAACCTTCCTCAAAGAGCGAACCCAAGCCTCCAACCCGTGGCTGGCCCAGCGCCTCGGCATGCAACGACCCACCTATGTGAGCCGCCTCGTCTCCGCCGCGCGGCACGCTCCGCAACCTCTAGCCGAGTTCGTTAAACTCAGGGACAAATGTATAGCCTGACCCCTTTTATCTCCACGGCCAATTTTCTCACCACCGAACTTAAGCCCGGGAACGCCGACGACTACCAACGTGATGCCGTCCTAGCGGGCCCGCTGGGTAACGCTCCTGTCACCCAGATCACCGCGACCGGCGTGCCGCTTGACCCGACGTTCCTCAGCAAGATTCACACGGAGGGCAAGGGCATCATCCTCGTCGAGGCGCGGAAAGAAACCGCCAAACCCCTCCGGCTCGAGG
This sequence comes from Verrucomicrobiota bacterium, assembly GCA_031387725.1. Classification (GTDB taxonomy): domain Bacteria; phylum Verrucomicrobiota; class Verrucomicrobiia; order Opitutales; family Opitutaceae; genus Lacunisphaera. Next base: position 14,798 of record JANNDM010000131.1, read on the forward strand.
TCTGGCGCGGCGCCGAATTGCTTTCGAAAGTCGAACTACCTCTAAACTTCGGTGGGGTGGAAACCATGTTCCGCCACAAGAACCTCGTGAACGCGGTCGGCATGAAACCTGAAACCGCTGATCGCGAAGGCGCCGTTAACTTGCCGGACCGGCTGAACAACAACCAGGCCTTTGTCTTTGTCCACGGCTACAACGTGAACCAGCAGCAGGCCCGCGGCTGGCAGGCCGAGTTTTTCAAGCGCCTGTGGTGGAGCGGCTCCAACGCCAAGTTTTACGGCGTGACGTGGTATGGATCGGAATCTCAAATCAATGTGCGTAGCGCGCACATTACACCCAATTACCAGATCAACGTCATCCATGCTTTGGGCACGGCTCCCAAATTGGCAGAATTCATCACGAGCCTGCGCGGTCCGACGGATAACCCCGTGACCGTCAATGTGGCCGGGCATAGCTTGGGTAACATGGTGGTTTCCTCGGCAATCTCGGACCACAACGCCCCTGTTCATCGTTATTTCATGATCGATGCCGCGGTTGCCGCCGAGGCTTACGATGGCGACAGCAGCACGAGCAACCCCGGCCGCGTGGTGCAACTTGACGATGCCACCGCCAACCTACCCCATACCGAGTGGAACAAGGAGTTGGGCGGTGTTTATCCATCCCGGCTTTGGGCGGCCAATTGGTATGCATTGTTCAATACTGGCAGCGATGCTCGGGCCAGCCTCACCTGGCGCGATAGATTCCCGCTGAGGGTCGGCACCGAATGCTTTGATTTCCACTCCACTGGCGAGGACGTGTTGGATTACAACGATGCAAGCACCCCCAGTCTCCCGTTTGTTTTGCTGCAATTGGCTGCCAACAAACTGGGCGAATGGTTGCACTTCGAGGTGCCGTTCATCGGTAACGGCGAGCCCGCGGGACACAAATCGTGGCAATATCAGGAGCAATTAAAGGGGCGAACGATCACGGGCAAGGTGCTCGGCAGCAATTTTGGTGGCTGGGGCTTCAACTCGTTGCACTTCAAAAAGAGCCCCGGTGGGGCGGGCGGAAAGGGTCCGATCATGACCCCCGCCGTGCTGCGGCCGGCGGAGATCAGCCAAGCCATGCTCGATCAGGTCTTCACGCCTGAGGCGCTCCGCGAGGAACCGTTCTTCCGGCCGGGCGGTCGCTGGCGGAAGGTGGGCTCATGGCAGCGCGATACCCAGAACAAACCGATTTTTTCCGAGGAAAACCTCGGTTTACTCTACAACCCGGCAACCGGTTCCGCGTTTGCCTCCCGCCAGCGCGATGCTTTGCTGGCGCGCATGATCCCCGCCATGAGCCCTCCCGCCGGCAGAATCCCGGTGCCGAAGCTTGGAGCCATTAATCAGCGCAACTTCGACATGAACGGCACGGTGATTCGGCCGATCAAGCAGGGCGAACAGAAGCCGCGGTGGCCAGGCGCACGAGGTCAAGACATTCGTTGGTGGCACACCGATCTACGGGAGGTTGCGTATCCGTATGTGCGAGGACTATACAAGCAACTCGTGACAACAGGCGATCTTGGGGAGGCTGCCCCTTGAAACAGGTCGCGATTTTGCTATGCTTTTTCACGGTCGTTGCGTGCCACGGAATAGAGCGCACCTTTCAAATCACTATTCGAGCTGTGGACGATGAGGGTAAGATCGTCGTCGGAGCCAAAGCCGGGGTCTCATGGGAGAATGCCAATGCGACCAAACCCTCTGAGCGCATCATCTCAGCCGAAGGCGTCACAGATCAAGACGGGCGAGTTACATTGGACGGAAAGACGTTCGCCTCGGGTGTTAGCTACGGAGTGAACAAGGAAGGCTACTACGCCGCGTGGGGCCTGCGCTATCATTTTAAGGATAGTCGGTACCTACGCTGGCAGCCGTGGAATCCAACGGTCGAGGTGGTGTTGAAGCGACAGAAAAATCCGGTGCCCATGTATGCGAAGCGGGTGGGAGTGGAGATTCCCGCCTCAAAAACCGACATTGGCTACGATCTTTGTATCGGTGATTGGGTCGCGCCTCACGGCAAAGGCAAGGTGGTCGACGTGATTTTTCACAGTGAGGCTGAAGTGGAGAACGACAGTAACTATCGAGGCGAACTGACGGTGACATTTCCAGGCAACGGCAATGGCCTTATTGCATTTGAGGCTCCGCCGTCTGGGCAACTCAGTCCACTGCGCATGCCTTATGAGGCTCCCGCCGATGGGTATCAATCCAAACGAATCTGGCGTTCGGCACGCAGATACAATCTTCAGGCTCATAAAAATGAGGAATACGTCAACGATTCGAGCAAGACCCAGAACTTCTTCATCCGGGTGCACACCGAAATGAATGCCGAAGGCAAGGTGGTGAAGGCTATGTATGGCAAGATTCATGCGCCGTTTGAATATGATCCCCGCGGTTTTGAACGAAATGGCGCGACCGGCCGCCAAGGAATATTTTTCACCTACTACCTCAACCCCGACGGCACGCGGAACATCGAATACGATACGAAACGCAATCTGCTTAAGTCACCCAGGCGCGATGATTCGGACTACGAGAATCTCGCTCCGTGAACGTGCTCGGCTCCAACTACGGCGGCTGGGGGTTCAATAATCTCTACCTCAAGAAATTCCCGATGGGCGGAGGCAAAGGCCCGATGATAGCTCCAGTCGAGTTGAAGCCCACCGAGGCCGCCGCGCTGCGGCCCACCGTCTTTACAGATGAGGCATTGCGCGAGGAGCCCTTCTTCCGGCCCGGCAGCAATCGGGGCAAGATCAGCACGTGGATCCATGATGCGTCGGGCAAACCCTCGCTCAACACTGAGCGGCTCGGCCTGCTCTACGGCCCGGACACGGGCTCCGCTTTTGCCGCGCGCCATCGCAATACGCTGCTCGCGCAGATGATCCCCGCCCTCAGTTTTGTGACTGGGCATGATGCGGTGGAGCAATTTGGCAGTCCATCAACAGATTTTAACTTCGACATCAACCTGCCGGTGTTTCGGGGAACGACCCCGACGCCACCGTGGCCGCAGAACAGATTGCCGAATCGAGATTGGCGACACAGCGACCTGCGGGTGGTGGCTTATCCATATGTCCGGGTGCTCTACCAAAAACTGATCGGCCTTGGTCAGTTGGATCAATCCCCGCCATGAAGAGGATGATCAGGCTTTTTATTCTCGCGACATGCGCGGCCATGTTAGGCTGTCAGTCCATGGGCCGCGATCCATTGCTCAAAATGACCTTCCACGTGGTGGACGACGAGCGCAAGCCGGTTGAAGGGGCAAAAGTGGGCTTTGGTGGTGCCGGCCGACCCAAGAATGCCGGCACGGAAGGCGCAGCAGCCAGAGTGGACGGGCTGACCGATGCACGAGGCATCTTCACCGGTGAGGTCGCCGTATGGGACGCGACCAGCTCGGGCTATGAAGTCAGCAAGCCGGGACACTACACTGCATGGGCCTCATTTTACGCGCATCCGCCGGTTCGTGGCAAGTGGCAGCCGTGGAACCCGACCATTGAGGTGATGCTGAAGCGGATCAGGAACCCGGTGCCGATGTATGCGAAACGTATAGTCGGCGAAGTGCCGGCCAAGGACACGGATGTCGGCTTCGACCTGATCATAGGCGATTGGGTCGCGCCCTACGGCAAGGGGAAGCTGGCGGATATGACCTTTCATGGCACCGGCGAAGTGCTGGGAGACCGCAATTATCGAGGCGAATTAACGGTGACTTTCCCAGGCCAGGGCAACGGGCTGATTACGCTTGAGATTCCGCAACCGCAGCCCAGCCCGCTGCGCATGCCTTACGAAGCACCGGCCGACGGCTACGAGTCAAAGCGGGTATGGCGGGCCGTGCGCAAATACAATCCGTTGACGATGAAGAACGAGGAATACATCAACGATTCCAGCAAGACGCAGAACTTTTTCATCCGGGTGCGCTGCGAATTGGATGCCGAAGGCAAAGTGGTGAAGGCCATGTATGGAAAGATTCATGCACCATTTGAATTCGGGCCAAGTTTTACGACAGGCCTGCCTGGAATATCTTTCACCTACTACCTGAACCCCGACAGCACGCGGAACATCGAATACGATCCGAAACGCAACTTGCTCAAGCCGACCAAGCGAGGCGATTCTGATTTTCAGGGATTGGCACCATGAGCCTCGGCTCCAACTACGGCGGCTGGGGGTTCAACAATTATCTTTTAAAGAAAACACCTATGCCCGTCGGTGGCGGGCCGCAGCTGGCCCCGGTGGACATGACACCGGCAGAGGCGGCGGCCAACCCCTTCTTTCTGGACTCTGACCTGCAGGCCGAGCCGTTCTTCAAGCCGGGCGGATTTTTCACCAAGGTGGGGATCATGAACCCACGCGCCAACCATAGCGGGGCGCGGGCCAGATGCCAACCCGCGCGGCTTTTTATGAATAATCGTCACTGGGCGGCTTCTCGGCTACGAACCCTCTGTTTTTGAAGAGATAAACTCGCCTACGTCGGACTGAACATCCCAGTGACTTGCCCGCCTCGTGCCACGTTCCCCGGTCAACCCCTGAGCAACCTGCGGCCTCTCTCATCCGCAATGAAGCTGAGTCAAACTAAAGTAGAGATGCGACTGCCAAAGCTATGGGCTTTGTTTCTCGCAGGTAGCCGCCTACGTCAATGACTCCCAATCGGAAGCTGGCGTTGGCATGGGAGTGGGGCGATGAGTGGGCATGCAATTGGTTTGGGTAGGGTGGCGTGGCGGACAGCGGGCGAGGGAATACGCCGTCGCTCGTTGAGCTATGGCCTGGCAAGAGGCGAGACATGGGGCCGCCGCGCCAAGGCTATGGCGAGACAAGGGGTAGGCGGATTTTACAACCGGGCGCCGGCTCGAGCGGCGGTTGTGAACAACTTTTCCGGACTTTTTTTGATTTAACACTTGATAGGGGAGGAAGCCGCCTGCTTTCCTGACCATCCCATTCGTCACTTACAGCCCCACCAGCCAAACTGTTGAGGCACCTGAGACGCCACGTTTTCGGGCGGTTTCCCTCCGAAATTCGTGTTTCATCACTAACCGCGAAATAGTGCTTGCCGGAGGCTTCGTCTCCGGTAGGTTCCGCGCCTTTTCCACATTTAACAGCCTTCCATCCAACTTCATGCCAACCATCAACCAGCTCGTGAGAAAGGGACGTCGCAAAATCGTCGCGAAGTCCAAGGCTCCGGCGTTGCAGGGTAATCCCTTCCGCCGCGGCGTCTGTGTGCAGGTCATGACCCGCACGCCGAAGAAGCCGAACTCGGCCATCCGCAAGGTCGCCAAGGTCCGCCTCACGAATGGCACGGAAGTCATCTCCTATATCCCCGACGAGGGCCACAACCTGCAGGAGCACTCGATCGTGCTCGTGCGCGGTGGCCGCGTGAAGGATCTCCCGGGTGTGCGTTACCACATCGTTCGCGGCACCCTCGACGCCACCGGCGTGGAAAAGCGCCGCCGCTCCCGCTCCAAATACGGCGTCAAGCGCCCGAAAGCCGCCAAGGCCTCCTAACCCCCGTTCTTTTTAAGTTCCCATGTCACGCCGTCGCAGAGCCACCCACCGTCCCACCGTCCCGGATGTCCGCTATAGCAGCGCCCTGGTGACGCACCTGATCAATGTCATCATGAAGAGCGGCAAGCGCACGCTCGCCGAGCGCATCGTCTACGGCGCCTTCGAGAAGGTGAGCGAGAAGCTCCAGAAGGGCGACCCGGTCGACCTGCTCATGGGCGCGATGGAAAACGCCCGCCCGAAGCTCGAAGTGAAGAGCCGTCGCGTCGGTGGCGCCACCTACCAGGTGCCGGTCGAAATTTCGTTTGAACGCCAGGAGTCCCTGGCCCTGCGCTGGATCGTCAGTGCCGCCACCGGCCGCAAGGGCACGCCGATGCGCGAGGCCATCGCCGCCGAGATCGTCGACGCCTACAACAACACCGGCTCCGTCGTGAAGAAGAAGGAAGAGATGCACAAGATGGCCCAGGCCAACCGCGCCTTCGCCCATCTTCGTTGGTAAGGAATCCCGAGCATGTCCGTCGCTGTTTCACCGAATATCACCGTCGTCACCGACAAGGCGAAAGTCTCGCCGGCCAACTCGAAGGACCGTCCGTTTCCCCTCGAGTGGACCCGTAACATCGGCATCGCCGCGCACATTGATGCGGGCAAGACGACCACGACCGAGCGCATCCTTTTCTACTCCGGCGCCGTCCACAAGATGGGCGAAGTCCACGAGGGCACCACGGTGACCGACTGGATGGAGCAGGAGCGCGAACGCGGCATCACGATCACCGCGGCCGCCATTTCCTGCGCCTGGAACGCCTCCTGGGGCCCCTGGAAGGGGATCAAGCAGCGCATCAACATCATCGACACCCCCGGCCACGTGGATTTCACCGCCGAGGTGGAGCGTTCGCTCCGTGTGCTCGACGGCGCCGTCGCCGTGTTTGACGCGGTGGCCGGCGTGCAACCCCAGTCCGAGACCGTCTGGCGCCAGGCCAACAAATACCGGGTGCCGCGCATCGCTTTCATCAACAAGATGGACCGGGTCGGGGCGAACTTCCATCGCTGCATCGAGGACATCCGCACCAAACTCAAGGCGAACGCCCACGCCCTCTACCTGCCGATCGGGGCCGAGGAGAATTTTACCGGCCTGATCGATCTCGTGCAGAACGTGGCCTATAATTTCGAGGACAACCCGGCCGATCCGCTCGGGATGAAGCCGGTCACGAGTGAAGTCCCCGAGGCCATGAAGGCCCAGACCAAAGAGTATCGCGACAAGCTCATCGAGGCCGTGTCCGACTTCGACGACGTCATCGCGGAAAAGTATCTCAATGGCGAAGAGATCTCGGTCGACGAACTGATGCTCGGAGTCCGCAAGGCCACCATTTCCCTGCAGTTCACCGGCGTTTTCCCGGGCTCCGCCTTCAAGAAGAAGGGCGTGCAGCGCCTGCTGGACTGTGTCGTCAACTACCTGCCGAGCCCGATCGACGTCCCGCCCATGCAGGGCCAGGACAGCGACGGCAAGATGGTCGAGGCGGTCGTCAGCGACAATGCCAAGATGGCCGGTCTCGCCTTCAAGCTCTGGAACGACCCCTTTGTCGGCCGCCTGGTGTTCTTCCGCGTCTACACCGGCCAGTTGCCGCGCGGCATGTCCCTCTACAATCCCCGCACGCGCCGCACCGAGCGCGTCTCCCGGCTCGTCCTGATGCGCGCCATCGAGCGCGAGGAAATCGAGGTCGCCTACGCGGGTGACATCTGCGCCGTCGTGGGCGTCAAGGATGTCATCACGGGTGACACGCTGTGCGATGAGGATTTCGACATCCGCCTTGAGCCGCCGTCCTTCCCCGAGCCGGTCATCTCGATGTCCATCGAGCCGAACTCCAAGGCCGACCAGGAAAAGCTCGGCGTCGCGCTCCAGCGTCTCGTCGCCGAGGATCCGACCCTGCGCGTCAAGACCGACCTGGACACCGGCCAGACCATCCTCGCCGGCATGGGCGAGTTGCATCTCGAGATCATCATCGACCGCATGAAGCGCGAGTTCAAGGTCGAGGCCACCTCCGGCAAGCCCCAGATCGCTTACCGCGAAACCATCCTGAAAGCAGCCGACGGCGAGGGCAAATTCATCCGCCAGTCCGGGGGCAAGGGCCAATACGGCCATGTCGTCATCAGCATGGAGCCGAACGGCAAGGGCAAGGGCGTCGAGGTCATCAACGAGACGGTTGGTGGCTCCATCCCGAAGGAATTCATCAAGCCGTCGACCGACGGTATCCTGGAGGGCGCCAACAACGGCGTCATCGCGGGCTTCCCGGTCGTGGACGTCATCGTGCGCATCACGGACGGTTCGTTCCACGAGGTGGACTCGTCCGAAATGGCGTTCAAGATGGCCGGCATCTTCGCGTTCAAGGACGCGATGAAGAAAGCCGGCCCGATCCTGCTCGAGCCCATCATGGGGGTCGAGGTCACCACGCCCGAGGAATACCAGGGCGACCTGCTGGGCGACATCAACCGGCGCCGCGGCCAGATCCAGGGCATGGATAACAAGACCGGCGCGTGCATCATCACGGCCCACGTCCCGCTCGAGCTGCTCTTTGGTTACGTCACTGACATTCGCTCGCTTTCGAAGGGCCGCGCCAGCGCGTCCGTCACCCCGTCGCACTTCGCGCAGGTCCCGAATTCGCAGCTCGCCAAGATCGTCGAGTCCAACGCCAAGGGCCCGGCCCGCACCTAAACTTTCAACCCTCGTTCTTTATCCCGCCATGAAAGGCCAACGCATTCGCATCAAACTCCAGGGCTACGACTATCGCGTCATCGACCAGTCCGCCGTGGAAATCGTGGAAACCGCCAAGCGCTCCGGCGCGCGCGTCTCGGGTCCCATCCCGCTGCCCACCCACATCGTGAAGCTCTCGGTCAACCGCTCCCCGCACGTCGACAAGAAGTCCATGGAGCAGTTCGAATCCCGCACCCACAAGCGCCTCATCGACATCCTGGAGCCCACCGCCCAGACCGTCGACGAGCTCAAGAAACTCAACCTCCCGTCCGGCGTCGATATCACCATCAACGTCTAACATTTTTCAACCACCACCATCTTAGCCAAGCCAGCCGGCTCACCCCGGCCCTTGCTAAAGTAGGTCTAAACAAACGGCGCTCACCCGCCACCTACCACTTAGCCCATGATCGCCACCCTATTAGGAAAAAAAATCGGCATGACCCAGGTCTACGACGCGCAAAACGTCCTGGTCCCGGTCACCGTCGTGGAAGCCGGCCCATGCCCGGTCGTCCAAGTCAAGACGGTCGAGTCCGACGGCTACAATGCCGTGCAACTCGGTTTCGGCGCCCAGAAGGCGAAGAACGCCTCCAAAGCCGAGAGCAGTCACGCCAAGAAAGCCGGCCTCGAGACCACGCCGCGCGTGCTGAATGAGGTCCGCCTCCCGGCGGCTCCCACCGTGAAACTCGGTGATATCATCACCGTCGCGATTTTCAGCGAAGGCCAGATTGTCGACGTGCTCGGCATCTCCAAGGGCAAGGGTTTTCAAGGTGTGGTGAAGCGCTTCCGCGTCGGCGGCGGTCCGGCCGCCCATGGCTCCATGTTCCATCGCCGCATCGGCTCGATCGGCATGCGCCAGACCCCCGGCCGCACCTGGAAAAACCAGCGCATGCCCGGCCACATGGGCAGTGATTCCCGCACCGTGCAGAACCTGCGCGTCGTGAAGATCATCGCCGACAAGAACCTCATCCTCGTCAAGGGCGCCATCCCCGGCGCCAACGGCGACGATGTCATCATCCGCTCCGGCAAGAAGGCCAAGCCGGCCAAAGCCTAAGCCCCCGGAGAACGTAATCCATGAAACTCAAAATTTTCACCCCCGACGCCACGAAGAGTTCCGAGAAGGAATTCAACCTCCCGACCTTTGAGGGCAATCGCGGCCTCCAGGCCGTCAAGGAAGTCGTCGTCGCCCACCGCGCCAACGCCCGTCAGGGCACGCGTTCCACCAAGACGCGCGGCGAAGTCAGCGGCGGCGGCAAGAAGCCCTGGGCCCAGAAGGGCACCGGTCGCGCCCGCGCCGGCTCCATCCGCTCCCCCTTGTGGTCCGGCGGTGGGGTCGTGTTCGGCCCCAAGCCCCGCGATTTCTCCAAGAAGATCAACGGCAAGGTCAAGGCGCTCGCTTTCAGCCGCGCCCTGTTTGACCGCGTGACCGCGGGTGACGTCAGCGTCATCGAGGCCTTCGCGCCGAAGCAGACCAAGACGAAGCAGATGGACCAGGTCATCGGCCGCATCGCCCCCAAGGGCAAGGTGTTGATCGTCGATGCTCCGTTCTCCACCGAGGCCCAGCGCGCCGCGCGCAACCTCGACCGCGTCACCCTGCAGGACGCCTCGAAGCTCAACACGCTCGATCTCGTCGCCTACAGCTGGATCGTCGTTTCCACCAAGGCCCTCGAGCAGATCATCGCCCGCACCAAGGGAGGTCAGTCATGATTAACGCCGAACAGATTCTCAAAACCATGCGTTTGACGGAGAAATCCAACAAGCTCTCCTCGAACTACGGCCAATACACCTTCGAGGTGTATCCCGCCGCGACCAAGCACACGGTGCGCGCCGCCGTCGAGCAGACCTTCAAGGTCACTGTCACCCGCGTGAACATCCAAAACCGCAAGGGCAAGCCGAAGCGTTCGCGCCAGGGCCGCCCGATCAAGACCTCCGACAGCAAGCGCGCCATCGTCACCCTCAAGACGGGCGACAAGATTGAGCTCACCTGAGCCCGGAGACCACCACCATGGCCCTTAAATCCTTCCGCCCCCTTACCGCGTCCCTCCGGTTCACCACCCTGAACCGCCCGGATGACATCACCGACAAGCGCCCGGAGCGTTCGCTCGTCGAGTCCAAGAGCAAAACCGGCGGCCGCAACGCCTACGGCCGCATCACCTCCCGTCGTCGCGGGGGTGGGCACAAGAAGCTCTACCGCATCATCGATTTCAAGCGCGGCAAACTCGACATGCCCGCCAAGGTGCAGGCGATCGAATACGATCCCAACCGCACCGCGCTCCTCGCGCTCCTCGCCTATGCCGACGGCACGAAGACCTACGTTCTCGCGCCCCAGGGCCTGAAGGTCGGTGACACCATCTACAACGCGTTGAAGACCGACACCAACGACTTCAAGCCGGGCAACTCCTTCCTGCTCTCCGCCATCCCGCCGGCCACCAAATTGCACGCCGTCGAGATGATCCCCGGCAAGGGGGCCCAGATCGCCCGCGCCGCCGGCACCTCGGTCGAGCTTGTCGCCATCGAAAACGGCTACGCGCAGATCCGCCTGTCCTCGGGCGAGACCCGCCTGGTCAACGCCAAGTGCCGCGCCACCATCGGCGAGGTTTCCAACGCCGACCACAGCAAGCGTTCGCTCGGCAAGGCCGGCCGCAACCGCTGGCTCGGCCGCCGCCCGCGCGTGCGCGGCGTCGCCATGAACCCGGTCGACCACCCGAACGGTGGCGGTCAGGGCAAGTCCAAGGGTGGTGGCGGCCGCCAGCACCTCGTCTCCCCGTGGGGCCAGCTCGCGAAGGGTTTCCCGACCCGCCGCCGCACCAAGCTCTCCAGCTCCTTCATCCTCGTTCGCGCCAACGGCCGTCCGCCGCGCGGCAAGAAGTAATCCCAACGACTCCGCACCATGGCACGTTCCATCAAGAAAGGTTTCTTTGTCGACTACCACCTCCTGGAAAAAATCCAGAAGGCGGCCAAGACCGGGGGCGCCCGCAAGCCCATCCAGACCTGGTCCCGTCGCTCCACCATCACGCCCGAGTTCGTCGGCCACACCATCAGTGTCCACAACGGCAAGGTGCACATCGCCGTCTACATCACGGAGAACATGGTCGGGCACAAGCTCGGCGAGTTCGCCCCGACCCGCACCTTCAAGGCGCACGGCGGCATGACCCGCAAGGAAATCTGAGGCCGCGGCCCAACCGGAAAACACCCATGGAAATTCAAGCTCTCACCCGCAACGCGCGCATGTCGCCCAAGAAGGTCCGCGAAGTCGCGCGCCTCATTCAGGGCCGCCCGGTCAACGAGGCGATCGACTTCCTCACGCTCATCCCGCGCAAGTCCTCCCGCCTCCTCATCAAGACGCTCAAGAGCGCCGTGGCGAACGCCGAGAACAACAACAGCCTCTCCGCCAGCTCGCTCACCGTGCACCGCGCCCTCATCGAGAACGGCCCCGTGCTCAAGCGCTTCAAGGCCGGCGCCAAGGGCTCGGCCAAGCCGCGCGTCAAGCGCATGTCCCACCTCCGCATCATCCTCTCCGACGGCAAAACCAACTAACCTTTCCCATGGGACAAAAGACCAACCCTACAGGCTTCCGCCTCGCCGTCCGCCGCAACTGGCAGTCGCGCTGGTTCGCGCGCAAGAAGGATTTCGCCAAGCTCCTCCACGAGGACCAGGTCATCCGCTCCACCCTGATGGAGAAGCTCAAGCAGGCCTCGGTGCCGCGCATCTTCATTGAGCGCGCCGGCAACCGCGTCCGCGTCAAGATCTTCACCGCCCGCCCCGGCATTGTCATCGGCAAGAAGGGCCAGGAGGTCGAGAACATGAAGGTCCAGCTCGGCAAGCTCACCGGCAAGGAAGTCCTCCTCGACATCCAGGAAGTGAAGAAGCCCGAGGTCGAGGCCCAGCTCGTCGCCGAGAACGTCGCGCTCCAGCTCGAGCGCCGCATCGCTTTCCGCCGCGCCATCAAGAAGTCCATCCAGATCGCCATGTCCCTCGGCATCGACGGCATCAAGATCCAGTGCTCGGGCCGCCTCGGCGGCGCCGACATCGCCCGCCGCGAATGGCAGCGCCAGGGCCGCATCCCGCTGCACACGCTGCGCGAGAACATCGATTACGGCTTCGCCGAGGCCCTGACGGTCTGGGGCAAGATCGGTGTCAAATGCTGGATCTGCAAAAAAGACGAAGCCAACTAACCTCACCCGGCTGACCGCTTAAACTCCAAGCTTACAGCTACCCGATCCCATGTCCGTTCTCGCTCCCTCCCGCACCAAATACCGCAAGTCGATGAAAGGTTCCCGCGCTGGCAATGCCAAGCGCGGCAACACGCTCGCCTTCGGCGAATTCGGCCTGCAATCCCTCTCCCGCGGCCCGATGACCGGCCAGCAGATTGAGGCGGCCCGCGTCACCATCGCCCGCCATCTCAAGCGCAAGGGCAAGCTCTGGATCCGGATTTTCCCGCACAAGCCCGTCACCAAAAAGCCCGCCGAGGTCCGCATGGGCCAGGGCAAGGGCCCGGTCGAATTCTACGTCGCCGTCATCAAGCCCGGTGCCGTGCTCTTCGAACTCGCCGGGGTCCCGCTCACCATCGCCAAGGAGGCCTTCCGCCTCGCCGACGCCAAACTGCCCTTCCGCTGCCGCTTCATCGTCCGCGAAGGCACCGCCGTCTGATAACCCGGAGAACGCCGCCATGACTTCCAAAGAAATCCACGACCTCGCGCCCACCGAGCTCACCACCAAGCTCCGCGAGACCCGCGAAGCCCTCCTCCAGCTCCGCCTGCGCAAAAACGCCGGCCAGGTGGAGAAGCCGCACCTCCTGCGCACCTACCGCAAGGACATCGCCCGCCTCCTCACCGCCCTGGTGGCCAAGAAAACCACCAAGGCCAAGGCCGCCTGAGCCCACCGCTTCCCTCCATGTCCACTCACGAACGCCACAATCGCCGCAAGACCCTCATCGGTTTCGTCAGCTCCAAGATGGGCGACAAGTCCATCAAGGTCACCGTCCCTTACAAGACGCCGCACCCGCTTTACCACAAGGTCATCAACCGCAAGACCGTCCTCCACGTCCACGACGAGAAGAACGAGTCCAAGGTCGGGGACAAGATCGAGGTCATGGAGTCGCGCCCGATCAGCCGCCTCAAGCGCTGGCGCATCGTCCGGGTCGTCGAGGCTTCCGTCGGTCTGGATCTCGTCGCCGTGTCCGAGAAGGATGTCGCCGAGGCCGTTCCGACCAAGACCACCAAGGCCAACAAAGCCTAACCCTCCGCCGGAGACACCACCATGATCCAGATGCGTTCCATTCTCGATATTGCCGACAACACCGGCGCGCGCCGCGCGTCGATGATCGGCAAGATCGGGCATCCCTCCCGCTATGCCCACGTCGGTGACATCATCACCATCAACATCAAGGAGAGCAGCACCGACGCCACTGTGAAGAAGGGCGAGGTCGTCAAGGCCGTCATCGTCCGCACGCGCGCCCCGTTGCGCCGCGCCGACGGCAGCTATCTCCGTTTCGATTCCAACGCCGTCGTCATCATTGGCGAAGACGGCAATCCGAAGGGCACCCGCATCTTCGGGCCCGTCGCCCGCGAGCTCCGCGCCAAAAACTACGCCAAGATCATCTCCCTCGCCCCGGAGGTCCTCTAACATGTCCCAGAAATTCCACATCAAGAAGAACGACCTGGTCGTCGTCATCGCCGGTGCCCACAAGGGCAAGTCGGGCAAGATCCTGGAGATCCGCTCGGCCAAGAACCGCGCCGTCGTCGAGGGCGTGGCCATGATCAAGCGCCATCTCAAGAAGTCCCAGGAAAACCCGCAGGGCAAGATCGCCGAGCGCGAGGGCACGATCCACGTGTCGAATCTCATGCTCCAGACGCGCTTCGACGCCTCGAAGCGCAAGAAAACCGCCGCCCCGGCGGCCAAGGCCTGAGCGGCGAGGGGACCACACTTCAAATAAACCATCAGCATCCGGGTCGGAAATCCGGTTCGCACCATGAGCAAACAACCCACTCCTCTCCAGAAATTCTACGCCGAGACCGTTGCCCCGGCCTTGATGGCCTCCCGCGGCTACAAGAACAAGCACCAGGTCCCGAAGCTCGAGAAGATCGTCCTCAACACCGGCATCAGCTCCGAGGCCGACAAGAACCAGATCGCCGACACCGCCCGCGACATGGCCCTCATCGCCGGCCAGAAACCCGTGCTCAACCGCTCGAAGAAGGCCATCGCCAACTTCAAGCTGAAGCCCAACCAGATCACCGGCTGCCACGTCACCCTCCGCGGCGAGAACATGTGGCACTTCCTCATGCGCCTGCTCGCCGTGGCGCTGCCCACCATCCGCGATTTCCGCGGCGTGCCCAACAAGCTCGACGGGCAGGGCAATTACACCATCGGCATCACCGATTTCACCATCTTCCCCGAGATCGTCGTCGAGAACAACAAGCGCTCGATGGGCCTCGATATCACGCTCGTGACCTCCGCCGACACCGACGACGAGGGCCGCGAGCTCCTCAAGGCGCTCGGCATGCCGTTCCGCCGCATCGAGCCCACCGCCCCGGTGCCCGCCAAGACTTCCGCCGCCTAACCCTTTCCGACCATGCCGAAAACTTCCGCCATCGAACGTAACAAGAAGCGCATCCGCCTCGTGGAGAAGCACGCCGTCAAGCGCGCCGAGCTGAAGGCGATCCTGGCCAACGCCGCGACCACCGACGAGGAATTCTTCGCCGCCCAGAAGAAGCTGGCGAAACTCCCGCGCAACTCCTCCAAGGTCCGCATCCGCAACCGCTGCTCGCTCAGCGGCCGGCCCCGCGGCTTCCACCGCCGCTTCGGCGTCTCCCGCATCACCCTCCGCGAGCTCGCGCTCGCCGGCAAGATCCCGGGCGTCACCAAGTCCTCCTGGTAAAACACTTTCCCGCCGGAAGTCGGATATGATCCGACGGGCAATCCACCCAACAACATCCAGCCATGACAGACCCGATCAGTGATTTCCTGACCCACCTCCGCAATGCGTCGAAGGCCGGTCTCGCCCTGTGCGTTTCCCCGCACTCCAAACTCAAGGAGAGCCTGGCCGGCATCCTCAAGTCCGAAGGCTACGTCCGCGACGTGGCCACCGGCACGGACGAGCGCGGCCATAAGACCGTGATCGTCACCATGAAGTATGTCGACAGCGCCCCCGTCATCACCGGCCTCAAGCGCTCCTCGACTCCCGGCCGCCGCCTCTATTCCGGTTATTCCGAGATCCCCCGGGTCCTCAACGGCCTGGGCATCGCCATCATTTCCACCTCCAAGGGTCTCATGAAAGACCAGGACGCCCGCCGCAACAAACTCGGCGGAGAACTCGTCTGCACCGTCTGGTAAGGAGCACCACCACCATGAGCAGAATTGGCAAACAACCCGTCCCCATTCCCGACAAGGTCAAAGTCGACATCAAAGGCACCACCGTGTCCGTCGAGGGCCCCAAGGGCAAAGTCTCCAAGACCTTCGCGTCCGTCGTGAAGATCGAGCAGAAGGACAAGAACGTCCTCGTCTCACCCACCGAAGAAACCCGTTTTTCCCGCGCCATGTATGGCACGGCCCGCTCCGTCATCGCCGGCATGGTGAAGGGCGTGAGTGTCGGCTACCTCAAGGAACTCGAGATCCAGGGCGTCGGCTTCAAGGCCGCGCTCAAGGGCAAGCAGCTCGACCTCGCGCTCGGCTACTCGCACGCGATCCTGCACGACATCCCCGAGGGCATCAAAGTCACCGTCACCGACCAGACCAAGCTCAAGATCGAGGGCGCCGACAAGCAGCTCGTCGGTCAGGTCACCGCGGAAATCCGCGCCTACTACCCGCCGGAGCCATACAAGGGCAAGGGCGTGCGCATCGTGGGCGAGCACGCCGAGCGTGTCCGCCGCAAGGAAGGCAAGACCGTCGCCTAACCCGGAACCCAACCATGAAAACCGTCTACAAGGCCCAGCTCCTCCAGAAGCGCAAATGGCGCATTCGCAAAAAGGTGACCGGCACCGCCGTGCGCCCGCGTCTCAGCGTCAAGTTCTCCGGCAAGCACATCTACGCGCAGGCCGTCAACGACGACGCCGGCTCAACCCTCGTGTTCCTCTCGACCCTCGATCCCGAGGTGAAGAAGGGCGGCGCGAAGGGCAACCTGTCCGGCGCCAAGTCACTCGCCGTCGCCTTCGCCGCCAAGGCCAAGGCCGCCGGCATCACCTCCGTGGTGTTCGACCGCAACGGTCGCCCCTACCACGGCCGCGTCAAAACCTTTGCCGAAGCCGCCCGCGAGGGTGGTCTGCAATTCTAATCCTCACCCATGGCTAACAATAACAGGTCTTTTTCCGGCCCCGGCAATGATTCGGGTGAGCCCGGCATGTTCGAGAAGGTCGTCTTCATCAACCGCTGCGCCAAAGTCGTGAAGGGCGGCCGCCGCTTCAGCTTCTCCGCTCTGTCCGTCGTCGGCGACGGCAAGGGCCGGGTCGGCATCGGCTACGGCAAGGCCAACGAGGTCCCCGACGCCATCAAGAAGTCCACCGAGTCCGCCAAGAAGCGCATGGTCTCCGTGAAGCTCAAGGGCAGCACCATCCCGCACGAGGTGCTCGGCGAGTTTGACGGCGGCAAGGTCTTCCTCCGCCCGGCGTCCACCGGCACCGGCCTCATCGCCGGCGGCGGCGTGCGCGCGGTGCTCGAAGCCGCCGGCGTCCACAACGTCCTTACCAAGTCGATGGGCTCCAAGAACCACATCGCCGTCGTCCACGCGACGCTCAATGGCCTCCGCAAGCTCCGCCTCGAGGCGGACTTCAAGGCGCTCCGCGCCTAAGCGCTCATTTATTAATCCGAGTCGGTCTTCGCTCGCGAAGGCCGGCGCCAAAATCAGGAATCCAGAAAATGCGTCTCCATAATCTCGTTAACGTCAAGGGTGCGGTGCACCGCAAGAAGCGCGTCGGTTGCGGCGAAGGCGGCGGCCACGGCAAGACCTCCGGGGTCGGCGGCAAGGGCCAGAAGGGTCGCTCCGGCGGCTCCATCCGCCCCGGCTTTGAAGGCGGCCAGATGCCCCTTTACCGCAAGCTCCCGCACCGCGGCTTCAACAACTACGAATTCCGCACCAGCTACGCGGTCGTCAACGTCGGCGATCTTGCCGCCCTCGACGCCAAGGTCACCGAGGTGAATGCCGAGGTGCTGGCCACCGCCGGCCTCATCCGCCCCGGGGTCAAAATGCTCAAGATCCTCGGCGACGGGGAAATCAGCCGCGCGCTCAAGGTCACCGCCCAGAAGTTCACCGGCTCGGCCAAGGCCAAGCTCGAGAAAGCCGGCGGCGCGGCCCTCACGGCCTGAGCCGGATCGGGTAGGGCGCCAGCTTCACTCGCAACCTTTCGCCGTCCGTCACTCCAAAATGTTTTCCGCCTTCGCCAATTCCATGAAGATCCCCGAGCTCCGCTCGCGGATCCTCTATACGCTCGGCCTGCTCTTTGTCGCGCGCGTCGGTGCGCACATCCCGCTGCCCGGCATCGACCCGAAGCCGTTGCTGTCCTTTTTCGAGGCCCAGACCGCCGGTGGCGGTGGCGGCCTCATGGGCCTCTACAATATGTTCACGGGCGGCGCGCTCCTCAAGGGGGCCGTCTGCGCGCTGGGCATCATGCCCTACATCAGCGCTTCCATCATCTTCCAGCTGATGACCGCGGTCGTGCCGGCCCTCAGCCGACTGCAACAGGAGGGTGATGTCGGCCGCCAGAAGCTCACCCAATACACCCGCTACCTCACGGTCTTCATCTGCCTGATCCAGAGCGTGCTGCTTATTCTCTCCCTGGAGAATCCCGGCCGGATCTTTGCCGGCTATGACGTCAACACCTACGGCCAGATCGTGGTGATGAGCCACTGGACCTTCCTGATTTTCTCCACCATCTACATGACCGCGGGCACCATGCTGCTCATGTGGCTGGGCGAGCAGATCACCCA
>JANNDM010000152.1:0-5590 GCA_031387725.1 Verrucomicrobiota bacterium
CCGGCCGCTCGGGTTGCGTTCCCCCACGGCCCAAACGGCGTTCGGCCTGCTCTGCGGCGGCATCGTCGGCAATCTGGTGGACCGCGCCGTCCACGGCCACGTCATCGACTTCCTCGATTTCCACTTTGGTGGCTATACCTATCCCACCTTTAATGTGGCCGACTCCGGCATCTGCGTCGGCGTCTTCTGGTATGTGCTCTGGTCGCTGCGGCAGCCGGCCCTCCCCGCCGACTGAGCGAACTACTCGACGTTGGCGATTTGCTCGCGGATGCGTTCGAGTTCGTTCTTAAACTCAATCACCCGTTGCGCGATGGCCAGATCGTTGGCCTTGCTGCCGATGGTATGGATCTCCCGTCCGATCTCCTGCAGAATGAATTCCGCCTTGCGCCCCACTTCGGCCTCCGTGCCCAGCAATTCCCTCAACTGGGCCAGATGGCTGCGCAATCGGGTGATCTCCTCCGTCACATCGCAGCGGTCGGCAAATAGTGCGACTTCCTTCAGCACGCGCTCGTCGCGCACATCCAGTTCCAGTCCGGCCGCGCGCAGCCGTTGCAACAGCTGTTCCTTGTAGACGCCACTGATCTGCGGGGCGCGGTGCGCGATCGCCTCGACGCCGCCGTGCAGTTTTTCCAGCCGGCCCAGAAAATCGATCAGCAGGGCCTCGCCTTCCTTGGCGCGCATGGCGGCCAGCCCGCGCAAGGCCTGTCCGAGGGTTATCAACAAGACCTCGCCGGTCTCGGCATCCGCCGGAAGTTTGGTGCCGCTGCGCTGGGCGTTGGCGATCTGCCAGAGCAGTTCGCCCGTCACTTCGAAAGTGAGGTGCTTCGTGCGGGCAAACTTGGTGAGCTGATCCAAGGTCGCGGCCATCGCCTCCTGATCCCAGCCGGCCGCGGCCGTGGTCTGGCCCGTCACCTCGACCGTCACATGCACCTTGCCCCGGAGCACGAGCTTGCGGACGGCGTCACCCACCGTGGCCTCGAAGGGCTGCCACTCGTCGGGCAAAGATATCGACAGGTCGAGACCGCGGCGGTTCACCGAGTTAACCTGCACGGTCAGGGTTTGGGGGCCGAGAGGGGCCGTCGCCCGGCCATAGCCAGTCATGCTGTTCATTGCGGAAAGTCCAAACGCCAAAGTGCCAAAGGCCAAACAAATCTGCGGAAAATCAGGCTCATTCCAGTTTCTTGATGATGCTGGTAAAAATCAGTTTTAGTTCGAGTGCCTCCTGACGGAGACGCTTCCGCTCGGCGTCAATGTTTGGATCATCGCCCACATTCACCAAACGGAGCCAAAGCTGGCACTCCTTGGCTTCCTTGCGACTAATACGAAATCTCATAACCCGGTCCTTATTGCCAAGGGCTTCATTGGCCTCGATACAGTTCGCCGACACCGAGCCGGATGCCCGAACCAACTGTTTGACGTCCTCGATGTTGGCTATTGTGCGAGGCAACCAACGCACAAATTCTCTTACCGCCTCGGCGAACTCCGCCGTGCGCTCCTCCAGATCCTTTGGTTTTTCAGCCATACGGTTTGGCCTTTGGACTTTTGGCGTTTTGGGGCTTACGACTTCTGGTCCAGAAGGCGTTGCACCTGCTGGACATCCTTGTCCCCCCGGCCGCTGAGGTTGATGAGGACGATCTTGTCCTTCGCCAGCTCCTTGGCGCGCTTCAGACCGTGCACAATGGCGTGAGTGGACTCCAGCGCCGGGATGATACCTTCGGCGCGCGAGCAAAGCTGAAAAGCTTCCAGCACTTCGTCATCCGTGGCGGAGGCGTATTCTATCCGGCCAGTGTCGCGATAATAGGCGTGCTCCGGCCCGATGGCGGCGTAGTCGAGTCCGGCGCTCACCGAGTGGGTCAATTCGATCTGTCCGTCGGGGTTCTGGAGGATGTAGGTCTTGCAACCCTGCAGCACACCGAGTTTGCCGCCTTCAAAGCGGGCCGCATGCTCGCCGCGTTTGAGGCCGCGGCCACCCGCTTCGACCCCGATGAGCTTCACGCCATTGTCGCCGAGGAATTCGTAGAAGCACCCGATGGCATTGCTGCCCCCGCCGACGCAGGCGATGATCTCATCCGGCAGCCGGCCTTCCCGGGCCATGATCTGCTCCCGCAGCTCCTGGCCGATGACCCGGTGAAAATCCCGCACCATCATGGGATACGGATGCGCGCCGAGCGCCGAGCCGAGAATGTAGTGGGTGCCGCGGACATTCGTCACCCAATCACGCATCGCCTCGTTGACCGCATCTTTGAGCGTCTTCTGCCCGGCCTCCACGGCGACAACCTTTGCGCCCATCAGCCGCATGCGGAACACATTCAACGCCTGTCGCTCCATGTCCACCGCTCCCATGTAGACCGTGCAGTCCAGGCCGAATTTCGCGCACACGGCCGCCGTGGCCACGCCATGCTGGCCGGCGCCGGTCTCGGCAATGATCCGCTTCTTGCCCATGCGTTTTGCGAGCAAGGCCTGTCCGAGGGCGTTGTTGATCTTGTGGGCGCCGGTGTGGAGCAGATCCTCGCGCTTGAAATAAATCTTCGCCCCGCCGCAGTGCTGGGTCAGCCGCTCGGCGAAATACAATTCCGTCGGCCGACCGGCGAATTCCTTGAGATGCCGCCGCAGTTCCTGCTGGAAGTCCGGGTCAGATCGCGCCTGCTCATAAGCCGCGGTCAGCTCGGCGAGTGCTGTCATCAGGGTTTCGGGCACAAAAATGCCGCCGTAGCGGCCAAAATGCCCCTTGGCGTCCGGCAGTAGTTCCGCAGAGAAGTTCAACGGTTTGAGGGCGGCAGTCATCCGTTCAATCGCAAGGCCCTCTCCCGCCAAAAGCAACGCGTTTTCTCAGGAACGCTTGACCGTCAGCAACGTGTAGTCGTCGCGCAAACCGGTCGACCCGGCGAACTGGTTCACGGCCGCCAGAATGGTGTCGTTTACCTCCCGCGCGGAACCGGTATGCCCGGCGCGCAGGGCATCAGCCAGCCGGGCTCCGCCAAATTCCTTGCCCTCCGCGTTGGGGGCTTCCGTGAGTCCGTCGGTGT
Source organism: Verrucomicrobiota bacterium (assembly GCA_031387725.1). Taxonomy (GTDB): domain Bacteria; phylum Verrucomicrobiota; class Verrucomicrobiia; order Opitutales; family Opitutaceae; genus Lacunisphaera. Next base: position 3,027 of record JANNDM010000152.1, read on the forward strand.
AGAGCACCAGGGTCGAGCCGGGCGCAAATTCCAACGTTTTGTCCTCGATGGCCGAGTCAAAGAGCTCCTCCTCCACCAAGCCGACGGGCATGCCCTCGGAGCCGACATATTCGCTGAGGTAGGTGCCCGTCCGGCGATCGCGCCGCGAAAGCAACACCAACTCATGGCCCGCCCGGGCCACCGTGACCTGGTTCTTGCCGGCATCGACCACGGCGTAGATCATCGTGATATACATCCCCTGCTGCATGTCCCCGGCGAGCGTGCGGTTCAATTCCGCCAGCACCCGCGCAGGCGAGGTGTGCAACGGCGCGATCTGCCGCAGCGTTGTCCGGCAGATCGCCATGAGCAGCGAGGCGGACACTCCTTTGCCCGCGACATCGGCCACGGCCACGCCGATTCGATCGAAGCCCAGTTTAAAAACGTCGTAGAGGTCGCCGCTGACCTTTTGCGCCGCGAGATAGCGGGCGTCGATGTCGAGCCCGGGCACGGTCGGCATGGACCGCGGCAGCAGCATCTGCTGCACGTCGCTGGCCAGGGCCAGATCGAGGTCGAGCCGCTGCTTGTCCACCTGCAAGGCAAGAAAGTCCGCGTTGTGGACGGCGAGGCCGGCCTGCTCGGCCAACACCTCAACCAGGGAATAATCCGTTTCGGAAAACGGCAGGCCGTCCGAAGCGTTGCAGACACAGAGCACCCCGATGAGCCGCTGGCGCACCGTGATGGGCGCGGCGATGACCGACCGCACCCGCAGCGCCTCATCTTCGTGCTTCACGATCCGGGGATCGGATGCGGCGTGGGTAATGAGCTCACCCCGCCCGGTGGCCGCCACGCGCCCGACCACCCCCTCGCCCACGGGAAATGATTCTGATTTCAACACTTCCTCGATGAACCGGGCGCGTGAGCCCAGCTTCATGCGCTGCGCGTCCGGGATGGGCCGGTGCGGAGGAAACAGCCCCTCCACCGCCGCGCCGCGCATCATGCTGTCCGCCCCTTTTTCGAAGATACAGGCGCTGAGGGCGCCGGTGCTCAGGATGGCGGCGTGCACGATGCGTTGGAAGAGTTCCTCCCGGGGCAATCGCTCGCCCACCGCGTCCACCATCGTGTGCATGTAATCGAGCACGATCTGCCGTTCCTCCAGCAACGTCTGCTTCTCCTCCTCCAACCGGGCGGCATCATTCTGCGCCCGCCAGTAAAGCGCGTAAACGAGGAGCGCACCGAGCAGACCGCCGAGAACGAAAAACATCATGGCGACACCCTACCGCGACTCCAACCGGTTGCGCAAGAAGGCCAGCACGTCCTGGAACTTCGCGGCGTTGGCCGCGTCGGCCCTCACCAGATTCTCATGCGCCTCCAACACCAGCCGCGCACTCTCGATCTCGCTCTTGGCCCGGGGGTCCAGTCCGGTGGTGCCCCCGTGGAAATTCATCTTGAAATCCCCTGCATCCACGGTGGCGAGCCGGTGCAATCCGAGATTGCGAATCAACTCCAGGTTGCGCTCCGCCACCCGCACCAGCGTGAGGGTGCCCGGCGGCTGCTGGCGACGCAGCTCCAGCGCCACCCCGGCCAACACGCCGAGGAAGGTGCTGTCCATGCTGGCGCAATTCTGGAAATCAACCACGAAACTCTTGTGGCCCTGTTTGGCCATCTCGGTGAAGAAATCCTTCAAGCCACCGCTGTTGGCGAAGGACGCCCGGCCCTCGATCCGGACCATCACCGGGGTGGCGTAGGCATCAACCAGGAAGGTCGGTTTGATCGGATCGGACATGATTGATTGGTTGTAGGCGGGGTGCCCTCACCCCGCTTGCTGCAAATTTTGTTCCACGGGCCCCGCGGGGTGTGGGCACCCCGCCCCCAAAAGATATTGTTCAGTTGGCGGCCACAATCTGGCGGAGGACGTAGGGCAGGATTCCTCCGTGCTGGTAATAATCGATTTCGATGGGTGTATCGATGCGGCAGCGCACCGGCACGCTCTCCACCGCGCCCCCCTGGCGCGTGATCTTGAGCGTGAGATCCTGCTGCGGCTTGATGGCGGCCGTGAGGCCGACGACGTCGTAGGTTTCCGAGCCGTCGAGCTTCAAGGTCTGCGCGGTCGTGCCCTCCTTGAACTGCAGGGGCAGCACGCCCATGCCGACCAGATTGGAACGGTGGATACGCTCGAAACTCTGCGCCACGACGACCTTGACGCCGAGGAGGTTGGTGCCCTTGGCAGCCCAGTCGCGCGAGGAACCGGGGCCGTATTCCTGGCCGGCCAGTACAATGAGCGGCACCCCGGCCTTCTGGTAGGCCAGGGCCGCATCGTAAATCGAAGTCTCGACGCCATCGGGCCCGAGCGTGTTGCCGCCTTCCTTGCCGCCGAGCATGAGGTTCTTGATCCGGACATTGGCGAAGGTGCCGCGGGTCATCACCCGGTCGTTGCCCCGCCGGGAACCGTAGGAGTTGAAATCCTCGAAGGACACGCCGTGATCGAGCAGGTATTTGCCGGCCGGGGAGCTCTTCTTGATGGCCCCGGCGGGTGAAATATGGTCGGTGGTCACCGAGTCGCCAAAAATGCCGAGTGCCCGGGCGCC
>JANNDM010000154.1:0-31683 GCA_031387725.1 Verrucomicrobiota bacterium
TGCCCGCTGGCGTCCAATTGGCTTACGACGGATTGCGTCTGAAGCTGTAGCTTGGCGCGACGACCCTGCAATGGGGAATCTCAAAACGGCCAGACCGCTGGGATGACATAGATGGCGATCACAAAGCAGATGATGTTCAGGGGCAGACCGAATTTCAGGAAATCAGTGAAACGATAACCGCCCACGCCGTAGACGTAGGTGTTGGTCTGGTAGCCGATGGGCGTGGCGAAGGCTGCCGATGCGGCGATGCATACGGCGATGACGAAGGGGCGCGGATCAACGCCGAGCTGGACGGCCAGGCTGAGCGCGAGTGGTGTCATGAGGGCGGCGACCGCGTTGTTGGACAGGATCTCGGTGAGCACCGAGGACAGCAGGTAGAAGGCGGCGAGCATCACGAGAGCCTTGTTCTCCGTAGCGACGAAGTGGTTGACCAGCCAGAGCAGCCGATCCACCACGTAGGTCGAGGTGCCGGTGTCCTCCATCGCCACGCCGAGCGCCAGCATGCCGTAGATGAGGAACAGCAGGTTCCACTCAATGGCGTTATAGCCATCGCGGGGTTTGAGGCAGCCGGTGATAAACACGACCGCGCAGGCCAGCAGCGCGGCTATCTCGATGCTCATCCAGCCAAACGACGAGACCCCGATGACGCCCAGAATGCTGCCGAGGACGATGGCGAGGTGGCGCGGCGAGCGCCGGGCCGGCACCGGCGGACGATCCACCAGGAGCAGGTCCTCGCTGGCCCGCAGGTTTTCGACGGCCTGCTCGGTGCCCATCATCAGGAGGATGTCGCCATTCTGCAGGCGGTGCTGGTCAAAATCGCTATGCAGTTTCCTGCCATGCCGGTGGACGGCGAGCACCACGACATGAAAGCGCCGGCGGAATCCAGCCTCACTGACGTTCTGGCCGATCAGGTCGGAGTTGGGCCCGATCACGCCCTCGACCAGCACGCCCTCGTGCGCCGTGATCTGTCCGAGGCCAAGCTTGAGTTCGGTGGTCAGGTCGATGCCGTCGATGGAACGGGTGTGGGTGATGCCTTGGAGCCGGCAGGCCAGCACCAGCCGGTCGCCGGCCGCGAGGCGCGGGTCGGGATGCTTGAGGGGCAGCGAGGTCTCGTCGCGGATGAGCTCCAGCACCCGGACGCCCCGGGAGAGCGTCAGGCCGGCCTCGGCAAAGGTGCGGCCGATGGGCGGCGAGTTGGGCTGCACGAAGACCTCGGTGATGTATTCGCGACGGTCCTCCTCGGCGAGGGTGATGTTGGCGGGTTGGCGCGTCGGCAGCAGGTGCCGGCCGAACAGGCCGATATAGAGCGTGCCGGCGGCCAGCATAGGCAGGCCGACCCAGGCCAGCTCGAACATCCGCAACGGCGGCAGGCCGCGCGACTGCAGAATACCGGTGACGAGCAGGTTGGTGCTGGTGCCGACCAAGGTGCAGCAGCCACCCAGCACGGCAGCGTAGGAGAGCGGGATCAGGAACTTGGAAGCCGGCAGCTTCATCTTGCGCGCCAGGCTGATGATCACCGGCACCAGCACGACGACGACCGGGGTGTTGTTGATGAAAGCCGAGAGGCCGCCGACCCCGAGGACGATGAGCGGCATCACCGTGTAATAACTGAAGCCCGCCAGGCCGTTGAGCAGAGCGGCCAGCCGGTCGATGGCCCCGCTTTTGACCAAGGCCGCGCTGAGGATGAACATCGCGCCAACAGTCAGCGGGGCGGGATTGGCCAGGACGCCGAAAATTTTGGCCTGAGGCACCACTCCGCTCACCAGCAGAATCACGAACAAAACCAGCGCGGTGACGTCTGGCGCCAGCTTGTCGTGCAGGAAACACAGCAGGGCGCCGAGGATAAGCAGCAGCACGAAGGCGATCTCCCAGGTCATGGGCGAGGGTAGCGGCTTGGATCGGCCTGCGCCGAGTTAAAACAGTTCAGCATTTCCCCGAGGGGCGCAGGTCGAGATTTCTGCAAACAACCCCGGCGCAGCCCAAAAATCCACCTAACCGCCGCAGGGTCGCGGAAAAATAAGACACCCGGGGAGTTTGCTTTTCGGTCTATTTTCACTGCATTAGCCGACACAACCCACGTCTCTCATGGCCAAGATCTACAACGACATCACGGAAACAATCGGCAACACCCCGCTCGTGCGTCTCAATCGCACCGCCGCCGCCCACGGGGCGCAGGCTGAAATCCTGCTCAAACTCGAATTCTTCAACCCGCTTTCCAGCGTCAAGGATCGCATCGGTTTCTCGATGATCGATGATGCGGTGAAGTCCGGCAAGATCACCAAGGACAGCGTCATCATCGAGCCGACGAGCGGCAACACCGGCATCGCGCTGGCTTTCGTCGCCGCCGCCAAGGGCCTCAAGCTCATCCTCACCATGCCCGAGACGATGAGCACAGAGCGTCGCAAGCTCCTCAAAATCCTCGGCGCGCGTGTCATCCTCACCGAGGGGCCCAAGGGCATGAAGGGCGCCATCGCCAAGGCCGAGGAACTGGCCGCGAAGATCCCGCACAGCATCATCCTCCAGCAGTTTTCCAATCCCGCCAATCCCGCCATCCACCGCAAAACCACCGCCGAGGAAATCTGGAAGGACACCGACGGCAAGGTGGACTTCGTCGTCGCCGGTGTCGGCACCGGCGGCACGATCACCGGCGTGGGCGAGGTGCTGAAGGCCCGCAAGCCCGGCATCAAGATGATCGTGGTCGAACCCGACGCCTCACCCGTCCTCTCGGGTGGCGCGCCCGGCCCGCACAAGCTGCAAGGCATCGGCGCCGGGTTCGTGCCTGCTGTGCTCAACACCAAAATCTACGACGAGATCATCCGGGTGAAAGAGGCCGACTCCGGTCCGGTTTCGAAGCAGGTCAACCAGCTCGACGGGATCCCGGTCGGCATTTCCTCCGGGGCCATGATTTGGGCGGGGATTCAGCTCGCCAAACGCCCCGAGAACAAGGGCAAGCAGATCGTCGTCATCGTGCCCTCCAGCACCGAACGCTATCTCTCCACGTGGCTCTTTGCGGACGTCAACGTCGAGAGCGACTCGGTGGACGACCTCATACCGGCCGGCGCCTGAGGTTGAGGCCAGTTCAATTCCCGGGGCGGACATTTGAGTCCGCCCTTTTTTTGCCCATGCACCCGCGGCCGGTCAGCGGTTGACACTGTTTCGCCGGAAAATTACGCATGAAACATGAAACGCATTCTTCTTCTGGTTACGATTCTCGGCTTGCCGGGACTTTCCGCGCGGGCTGCGGAGGTGAATAACACGATATATTTTTCCTTCGGCATGGCAGAGGCTTTCATGGTCGAGGATGTCCTCGACCAGATTGCCACCAACATCAAGGGCGGCGGGGTGAAAGCGGTGGTTGTGACCGGCTATTGTGACAGCGCGGAGGAGAAGCCGGCGGATTTGTCCCTGGTCCGCGCCAAGGTCGCGGCAAACCAGCTCCGCCAGCGCGGGGTGCCGGCGGACGTGGCGATTACCGTGTGCGGAAAGGGTTCCGCCGATCTGGCCCGGCCGACGAAGCCCGGCGTGAAGGAACCGCTGAACCGTCGCGTGACCGTGACATTGGCGCCGGCGGCGGCGGCCCAGGTGCAGGCCAGCGTTTATTTCGAATCCGATACCATGGCGGTGAACGTGATGGGCGTGGAACTGGTGAAGAACCTCCTGGGCGTGTTCCAGCGCAGCGGCGCGCGCGCGATCGTGCTGACCGGTTACTGCGACGGGTCGGAGCAGAAGCCCGCGGAATTGTCGCTGGCCCGCGCTCAGAGTGTGGCGGACGAATTGCGCCGGGACGGCCTGCCGGCGGACGTGCCGGTTGCCGTGGCCGGATTGGGGACGAATGGGCTTCCGGCGAAATCCGCGCCCGGCGATATGGACGCCCTGAATCGGCGGGCCACGGTGGCGTTCTAGGTCGCATCCTTATTTATTGCCCACGCGCGACTCGCCGGCCTGGAACCAGCGGTAGAAGCTAACACCGAAGGCGATCATCGCCACGCTCATGCCGATCAGCTTCATCATCGAACCGGCCAGCAACTGGTCGGCGGCGGCGGACAGGCCATCTACGATCCGGGGGGCATATTCATAGGTCGGGTAAAGGACGTCGGAAGAGAATGTGATGTAGGCGAAGACCGGCGTCATGCCGATGAGAACGGCCAGCAGGTAGAGCATCTGCCAGGCATAGCTTATCGGAGGAAATTCCTTTGATGGACTGAGCAGCGGCCACCAATAGAACAGCGCGGCCCCGAAGAACGAGAAGTGCTCGGCGATGTGAACGGGGCGGTTTTGCAGCGCCAGATCATAGAACGACGGCATATGCCAGACCGTGATGACGGTGGTGTAGAGCACGCCGCACACGAGCGGATGGGTCAGTAATTGCAACATGGGACGCAGACCGGGCCGGCTGGTGAGCGGTCGCACCAGCCAGTCCGGGAGGCCGAGCAAAAAAAGCACAGCGGCGGGGTAGATGATGATCTGGTGCTGCAGCATGTGGGCACTGAGCAGGTAGCGCTCGCCCGCCTGGTCCAGGGGTGAACCGACGGCGAGGTAGAAAATCACGAGCGCGGCGTAGAACTTCACAGCGTGGCCGCGCGGATAGGGGATGGGCTGAGCTGAAAGCCTGTCGCGCCACGGTCCAGTCAGGATGGCATACAGCCACCCGAGAAAAATGAGCCCGCCGATCAGGAAGGGTTCGTTGTGCCAGTGGGTCCAGTCGATCATGGAGTAATGCGTCAGCTTACTGGAAAGGTGGAACTCGGGGAATCAGGAAAAAGAAAAGCCGCGCAGTGTGCGCGGCTTGAGTGGGCTGGAACGGAACTTCAGGCTACTGCCACTCGGGCAAACTCCAGCGCGGCGGAACTGAGGGGTTTGCTGGCGTCGGCACCGAAGAGGTGGAGCAGGGCCCACATGGTGCCACCGGCAAGCACGAGGCCGATGAAGAACAGGATCGTGCAGAACACCTTATCCCACCGCAGGTGCATGAAATAGAAGATAACCGCCATGAACTTGCCCGCCGAGAGGGTCACGAGGGTGGTGACGACGATCCACTTCGTGATGGGCAGGTAGACCAGCACGACTTCGATGCCCGTGACGACGGACAGGATCATCGCGACCTGGATGTAGAAATGGAACTTGCTCGGCTCGTGGTGGCCGGCAGCGGTGACGTGGGCGTGGGCAGCGGGGGCGGACATGGGAGGGAGAGGGATTGAGGGCCCGCCTACGCCCTTTGGGCTTCGGCGAGGTTCGTCCTCAGCAAGCTGAGGCGAAGCGGACAGGGAGGGAGTTAGAGTGAAAGTGAAGGTGAGAGTGTCCGGAATGTGAGTGAGTGGGGGTGGTCAGGGTTTGGTGGGGTTGATCACCTTCACCCTCACTTTGGTCTCAAAGATATTCCAGCAGGTAGACGGCGGTGAAGATAATGATCCAGACGATGTCGACGAAGTGCCAGTAGAGGCCGATGGCCTCGACATCGATGGCGTTTTTCTCGCCGAACTCGACGGCGCCCTGGGTGCGGCCGAACCAGATGAGGGCGAAGAGACCGGCAATCCCGACGCCGAACTGCCCGGCGTGGTGCTGCAGGAGGTCGCCGAGGCTGGCGCCGTAGATGACCTCGATCATGCCCGGGACGAACCAGATGAAGGCGACGCCAAAGGTGACGCATACGGCGAGCAGGTGGACCAAGTTCATCAACAGGCCGCCGCCGTGAGCGGGCTTGAAGGTGCGGACATACATCATGCCCAGCAGGAGCACGCCGATGGCGACGTGGGTGCCGTGCGTGCCGGTGAGGGTGTAGAAGGTGGAGCCGAAGATGCTATTGGAGAGCGTCATCTTCTTCACCGCCACGAAGTGGGCGAACTCGTAGACCTGGCCGCCGAGGAAGATGCAGCCGAAGAACATCGTGCCGAGCAGCATGGTGCGCGTGCTCCGGATGTTACCGCGCTGGATGGCGTTCACCGCCAGCGCCATGAGGAGCGACGACATGAGCAGGATGAACGTCGAGAAGGACGTGAGCTCGATGTTGAATACCTGGGTCGGGACCGCGTTGCCCGGGGGTGAGTTGAGACGGTAGACGAGATGCGTCGAGATCAACGTGCCGAAGAACATGCAGTCCGAGGCGAGGAAGGCCCACCAAAGGAGCTTCTTGTTCGGGATGCCGGTCGACGTCGTGTGGTCGTGATGGTGGTCGATGTGACCGGTGGCCGCTTGGCTGCTCATGAGATTTTTGCTTTTTTGTAGGAGCGAGCTTGCTCGCGAAGGGATAAGACATCGCCTGCAAGCAGGCTCCTACATGTCGGAAAGAATAGGTGGTCGGCTTAGTGGTGGTCGCCGCGGGACTCGGTGACTTTGCCGTCGGCGCCGAGGTGCAGGTGATAGCCGCCCGGGCCCTCGAGGGACCACAGGTAGCAGGCAGCCAGCAGGATGCTGAGGCCGGCGATGGCGAGCGGCAGGTGGGAAGAGAAAATCTGATTGCCGAACATCACCACCGGGTGGTGGAGCTGAGCCATGTTGAAGGCACCGATCAGCAGGCCGAAGGCGGCGAGAATCGGATACCACGACTGGTCGGGCATATGGATGCCGCCGTGGGATTCCTCGGCCTTGATGAGGGCGGCCTTCTCCTTGGCGCTCTCGTCCTGATGCGTCTTCTCATACCAAAAGGCGTCGCGGGCGTGGACACTCGGGATAGCGTCGAAATTATGCTCCGGCGGTGGGGAGGGGATGGACCACTCCAGGGTGCGGCCATCCCACGGGTCGTTGCCGCATTTCTGACCCTTGAAGAGCGACCAGACGAGCACGGCGAAATAGGTGAAGATGCCGAGTCCAAGGAGGTAGGCGCCGCAGGTGGCGAAAAGGTTGCCCTCATTCCAGCCCATGTTGGAATCGTAGGTCCAGGTGCGGCGCGGCATGCCGTTCAGGCCGAGGAAGTGCATCGGGAAGAACGTGCAGTTGAAACCGATGAAGATGAGCCAGAAGGAGACCTTGCCCCAGAACTCCGGCACCATCCGGCCGAAGAACTTCGGGAACCAGAAGTGGATGGCCGCCAGCAGCGCGAAGGTGGCGCCGCCGATGAGCACGTAATGGAAGTGGGCGATGACGAAGTAGCTGTCCTGCTGCTGCGCATCGGCCGGGGCCGCGGCGTGCATGATGCCGGAGAAGCCGCCGAGCATGAACATCCAGATGAAACCCAAGGCGAACATCATGGGCACGCGCGTCATGATCTGGCCGCCCCAGAGGGTGCCGATCCAGTTGAAAATCTTGACGCCGGTCGGGACGGCGATGGCCATGGTGGCGAGCGCAAAGGCCGCGGTCGCGACGTTACCCAGGCCGGTGGTGAACATGTGGTGGCTCCACACCCCGAAGCCGATGAAGCCGATCGCCACGCCGGAGAAAACGATGATCGGGTAGCCGAAGAGCGGCTTGCGCGCGAAGGTCGGCAGGATTTCCGAGACGTAGCCCATCGGGGGCAGGATGAGGATGTAAACCTCGGGGTGGCCGAACACCCAGAAGAGGTGCTGCCAGAGTATCGGCTGGCCGCCGCCGGAGACCTCGAAGAAATTGGTGCCGAAGTTGCGGTCGAACATCACCTCAACGAGCGCGATGGCGATGGCCGGCAGGGCGAGGACGAGCAGGAAGCTGGTGACGAGCGCCATCCAGGTGAACACCGGCAGGCGCATCATCGTGAGTCCCGGAGCCCTCAGGTTGATGATCGTGACGATAAAGTTCAGCGAGGCGACGATGGAGGAGAGACCGAGCACCTGGATGCCGAGCACCCAGAAATCGGTGGAGAGGTCGGGGGTGAAAGCCTTGGAGGTCAGCGGGGCGTAGCCGAACCAGCCGACATCCGGCGCGCCGCCGAAGTTCATGTTGGGGAAAACATGCGAGATCCAGCCCACGTTGAGCAGGATCGCACCGACGACCCAGACCCAGAGCGAAAACGAGTTGAGGCGGGGGAAAGCGACGTCGCGCGCGCCGACCTGGATCGGGACGAGCAGGTTGAAGAACGCCGCGTTGAGCGGCATGACCGCGAGAAAGATCATCGTCGTGCCGTGCATCGTGAACAGCTCGTTGTAGAGCTGGGCGCTGATGAAGCGGTTGTTCGGCACGATGAGCTGGGTGCGGATCAGCAGGGCCTCGAGGCCGCCGATGAGGAAAAACAGGATGGCGAAACCGCCGTAAAGCATGCCGATGCGCTTGTGGTCGACGGTGGTCAGCCAGCTGACGATCCCGGTCTTCGCGGTGGGCCGGGCGAACAAATCAAAGGTCGCCTTCTTCGCCGGGGCGTGGGAGCCGCCAGTGTAGGAAGATTTTGCCAGTGCTTCTGCCATAGGAGTGAGAGTGGAGAGTGAGGGTGAGAGGGGAGGAGGACGGGAGGGTAAGAGGGAAGTGGCGGGGGGGGGTTATGGCACTCTCACTCTCACTTTAAGCTGTGCAGGTAGGCGACGAGGGCGTTGATCTCGGGGTCATTGAGTGTGAAATTCTGTTTCCATGCGCCCGACGGATCCTGGACGACGTAGCCGCCGAAATACATCTTGTTGCCGGGCTTGAAATGGGCCGGTTCGTGGAGCCATTGGCTCAGGCGTTCCGGGGTGTTTTCCAGCACGCCAGCCGCGATGGTCGAGCGGGCGCCGACCCGGGTGAGGTCGGGGCCGGTGATGCCGATGCCCTCGTGGCCGCGGGTCGTGTGGCAAGAGATGCAGGTCTTGGCGGAGAAAAGCTTGCGGCCGGTGGCGATGAGAGCGGGATTTTCCCCGGCGGCGGGTTCCTGCATCTTGTGCCAGGCGGCGAGAGGGTTGGCGTCAAATTCAGGCGAGCCCGCGAGGGCCCGGCTGTCGTTGAGCTTCATGCTCGCGAACTTGACCTGAGGCACATCGGCTGCGGCGAGCGAACCGGCCGTGACCGTGCGCGCGGGCTGCTTCTGGTTGGCGAGCCACTTGTCGTAGTCGGCCGGGGCGAGGGCGATGACGCGGAACTTCATGATCGCGTGGGACTCGCCGCAATATTCGGCGCATTGGCCATAGAAATAGCCGGGCCGGTCGGCCTTGAACCAAAGGAAATTCGCGCGGTTGGGCATCATGTCCACCTTGCCGGCCAGCTTGGGGATCCAGAAGCTGTGGATGACATCCACAGTGCGCAGTTGCACGCGGACGGGGCGACCGGCGGGCACGACGAGCTCGTTGCCGGTCACCAGCGGGGCCTCGCCGCCAGTCGGGAGCTTCACCCTCTCGGTGGGGTATTCGAATTTGAACCACCATTGATAACCGGTGGCGGTGACGTCGAGGGCGTTGCCTTTTTCCGCTTCGGGGACGTCGTGCGTATACCAGATGTCGCGCACGGTCGGGATGGCGATGATGACCAGCAGCAGCACCGAGGCAGCGATAAGGCCGACCTCGATCAAGGGATTACCGTGGCCTTGCGGGGGCGGGGCGGATTTCTCGGCGACCTCGGACTTGGCGCGGAACTTGATCTGGGCGTAGGCCAGCACACTGCCGACCACGACGAAAATAAAGGTCGTCACGTAAACCGTGACCATGAACAGGTCCCATTGTGATTTGGCGACCGGGCCTTCGGTGACCATGGTGGACTGCGGGCCGCTCAGGCTGAAGACTTGATGCAGCCAAGAACAGCCGGTGAGGCAGACCAGGGCGAACCCGGCAAAAAAAGCGGTGGCAAAGCGGAAAACTTTGCGGTGGTCGGAGCGTGAGCGGGTCATGTGTAACAAGGGCGGCATCAGCGTGGTGCGCTGGGGCAAGTGTGCGGGCTGAGCGTTTGGAAAACAGAACCCATTTCAACCACAAAACCATAAGTAAATCTTGCCCCGGACCGAGGTATTAACCCGACAGCGCCCGGTATTAGCCCGACGCAAACTTGCGCTGCGGCATTGCACAACCCCTGCCAACTGTGCAAGAGTGACGGTCCATGAAAAATCACCTGATTATCCCTTTGCTCACCGGCTGTCTTTTGTTCGCGGGCTGTGGCCCGAAAGACCAGGCCGCGACGCCGGCCACCACCGCCTCGGCGGTGGCGACCTTCGAATTCACCGCGAATGACACGATGAAATATAACCTCACCCGCATTGAGGTGAAGGCCGGCCAGGAGGTGAAAATCACCCTGACCAACACGGGCAGCATGCCCAAGGCCGCCATGGCGCACAACTGGGTGCTCCTCAAGAAGGGCACCGACGGGAAGGTGTTCGCCGATGCCGCCGTCACCGCCCAGGCCACCGATTATCTTCCGGCCGCGCTGGCCGACCAGGTCATCGCCCACACGAAGCTCCTCGGCGCCAAGCAGAGTGACGAAATCACCTTCAAGGCCCCGACCGAGCCCGGCGAATACCCGTTCGTCTGCACCTTCCCGGCACATTACCTGTCGGGCATGCAGGGCGTGATGGTCGTCAAATAGGCCTTTTGTAAGAGCGCGCTTGCGCGCGATAAATTCAAAAGCCGGGCCGAGCGCCCGGCTTTTCCTTTGGTCAAGCCGCCGTTGCCGGCCACCACTGGTAGAGGAAGAAATATACCAGCACGCCCGTCACCGACACGTAGAGCCAGATGGGAAAGGTGAATTTCGCCCAGCGCCTGTGGGTCTCATAGTCACCCTTGATCGCGAAAAGGAAGGTGCGCGGCACCAGGTAGGCGATAGCCATGGCCAGCACGATGTGGGTGAGGAGCATCGTGTAGTAGAAGGCCCGGAGCAGCGGCGCCGCGCCGCCGAAAGGCGTGTGCACGCCGCGCAGCATCACCTTGTGCGTCACGTAGCCCACGAGGAACAGGGCCGACACCGCGCCGGCGCTCAGCATGCACGCGCGGTGCAGGTCGCGCTGGCCGCGCTTGATGAAGATGAATCCCGCCAGAATAAAGACCGTGGCGGTGGCGTTGAGCGCGGCGTTGATGGTCGGGATATCAGAGATAGTCATGTCAGAGACGAAAGTAGAGCCGATCGGCCACGAGCACAGCGAGCAGCAGGGGCAGGTAGGCGATCGAGATGAGGAAGAGCCGGCGTGCTTCGGTTTCACGCTTGTCCGGGTTGAGGAAGGTGATCGCTGACTTGAGGATCCACAGTCCGAGGGCGGCGGCGGCGGCGAAATAATACCACGAGCAGTAGCCGAGCAGGGTGGGCAGGGCGCTGGCGGCAACCAGCAACACCGTCCAGATGAACGCCCGGCGCGCCGTCCGGTAGCCGCCCAGGTCGGCAACAGAAATCATCCTCATGCCGGCGGCGGCGTAGTCCTGGCGGTAGGTCCAGGCCAGCGAGAAGAAGTGCGGCATCTGCCACGTGTAGAGTATGGTGAAGAGCGCCCAGCCGAGCGGATCGTTTGACCGGCCGGCCGCCGCCCAGCCGATCATCGGCGGCAAGGCCCCGCTGATGGCGCCGATCTCGGTGTTCCAGCGCGACCATTTCTTGGCCGGCGTATAGATGGCGAGATAGGCCACGATGGTGGCGAGCGCGAGGAAGGCCGACATGCCATTGACCTGTTTGAACAGCACCGCGAGGCCGGCCACACACATGAGCCAGCCCACGACGAAGGCCGAACCCGGTTGGACCGCGCCCGTCGGGATGGGCCGGTCCGCCGTGCGCTTCATCTTGGCGTCGAGTTCGCTTTCCATCCACTGGTTCAACGCGGCCACGCCGCCCGCGCACAGCGCCGTGCCCAGCATGACAAAAACAGTGCGGACCCAATCCCAAAAAGGCAGCGCAGCCAGATACCCGACCATGGCCGTGATGACGGACATGAAACTCAGGCGCGGTTTCGTCAGCTCCAGGTAATGCCGCCAGGTTGCCTGGCTGGGAGTGGCGGGGGCGGCGACGAGGCCGGTCTGGAGCTGTTCCTCGGTCTGGGTCATGGGCGGGCCCTTTCAATCGAGCCGCACTGGGTGAAAAAAGCCACCCCGAAGGTGATCGCGAGCATCAGGGCGCCGAGGATGACGTGGCCCGTGGTCATATAAACGCTCCGGCCGGTCCAGATGATCTGCGCGCCGAGATAGATCTGGCCGGCGACCAGGCCGACCAGCAGGAAGCTGGCGGCACGCAGGGGCGGGATCAGGGATTTCTCGCGCCAGAGAAAATGTCCGTAAACCAGCACCATCACGCCGATCACGGCCGCCATGATGCGGTGGGCGAAGTGCAGCACCACCTTGTAGTTCCACGCCGCCGGCAACAGCGCACCCTCGGGCGTCGAGAAGGGGAAGCTCGGGATGGCCAGGCCCGCGTAGTTGTGCCGCATGGCGGTGGCCACGGTCAATTGCACCAGCAGCAATGCCACACACCACCAACCCAGCCGCCGCACACGGTCACTCGCGGCGCCGAAGGAGTTCTCCACCCACGGCCGCGACAGGCCGGCGACGATGGCGAAAAGCATACAGACATAAACCTGGGCCAGCACGCCGTGCGGGATACGCAGCATTTGGCCCAAAGTCATGTCGAAGCCAGGCACATTGAGTGAGTCGAGCAACACGCGTTTGCCGCCGATCAGGCCCTGCACGATGACGATGCCGAGCGCCCACCAGCCAAGTCGGCGCAGCCAGCGGCGTTCCTCGCGCAGGTGGAGCCACACGGCGAGCGCGATGGTGATGAAGCCCATCACGACACCGGACAGGCGGTGGGAATGCTCGGCGAATTTGTCGATCTCGGTCAGCCAGCCGTGCGGGTTGACCGAGCCGTTGGACAGCGGCCAGTCCGGAAAGGCCATGCCCGCGCCGATGCTGGTGGTGAAGGCCCCGAGTGCCACGAGCGCGAAGACCCAGCCGCTGCCGAGAGCGGCGAACGCGGCGAGAGCGGGTTTGAAGGTGGAGGTGCGGGGCATGAGGTGGTGATGGGGGCGGGAATCGGCAGGTGATACTTGGGGTGCGGGCAGCGCAAACCTTTTGACAATTCCGGTCACAGGCAAATGTGTGTGTCGCATGAAGCCCGGTTATTCGCCCATCATCGTTCTCGCCACCTGTTTACTTATAACCGGCTGTGGAAAGAAGGAACCGGTGGCGGCGGTCAATGCTGGCGCCAAGCTGGAGCCGCGCCATCCCCTGACCGGCGAAATTGTGAAGATCGACGCCCCGCGTAACACGCTCATTGTCACGCACGACGAGATCAAGGGCTTCATGATGGCCATGACCATGGAGTTCAAGGTGGCCAAAGGCGACCTCGCGATCGCCAAGCCCGGTCAGCACATTCGCGCCGAGCTCGTCCAGCGCGAGGACGGTTTTTATCTGGAGAAAATCTGGCCCGACGACGCCGCCACCCAGCGCGCGCTCGACGCCGCGGCCAAGGCGCTGGCCCAGGACTCGGCGATGCGCGGCAAGGAGGCCTACCGCGAGATCGGCGAGCAACTGCCGGATTTCACCCTGCTCGACCAGGAAGGCCGCGCCGTATCCGGCAGCCGGTTCCGCGGCCGGCAGATCGTGCTCAATTTCATCTTCACCCGCTGCCCGATCGCGACGATGTGCCCGGCCGCCACCGAGCGCATGGCCCGGTTGCAGAAGGCCGCGCAGGCGGCCGGCGCCAAGGACTTTGAGCTCGTGTCGATTTCGCTCGATCCCGATTTCGACACGCCTGGGGTGCTGAAAGATTACGCGCAGCTTCGCAGCCTCGACACCACGAATTGGTCGTTCCTCACCGGCCCCGATGCCGCGGTGCGCCACCTGCTCGCCCAACTCGGCGTCATCCGTGAGTTCGAGGGCGCGACCATCAAGCACACTCTGGCCACGGTGCTGATCAACGAGGACGGCAAGATCTCCTATCGCATGGACGGCAGCATGTGGCAGGTGGAAGACTTTGTCCGCCGGTTGAAAAAAGACTGACATGATCGCCGACTCGCGCACGAACCGCCAAGTCGCGCTTATCACCGCCGTGGCGCTGGCGCTTTATCTCGTGGTGCGTTTGCTGCCAATCGGCAGCAGTCTGAACCACATGGATTTTCGGACCGAGGGGAAGGATGCCATTGAATTCTGTGACCCCGCCAATCCGCAGTTTATCCCGGTCGTCTCCGTCCGTTCACCGGTGGTGACTTTCCTGCAGGCGGAGCGTGAGCCCGTCCGCGGCCAGCCGGCGGCTTTCACGCTTACCCTGCGCACGGCCAGCGGCAAACCGGTCGCGCCGGCGGATCTGCTCGTCGCGCACACGCGCAAGCTGCACCTGCTCATCATCGATCCCACCCTCAACGATTATCAGCATGTGCATCCCGTGCCCGGCCGGCGCGCGGGGGAATGGCTGTTCTCTCTGACCCCGGCGCGGGCCGGCCGTTATCGGGTTTTTGCCGATTTCACCCCCGCCGCGACCCAGCGCGGGCTCTACGCCTCGGCCGACTTCACCGTGCCCGGGCCGGTCGCCACGGTCGTCCGTGAACCCAACCTGACGACCCAGGTGGCGGGTTTTAATTTCGAGCTGATCCTCCCCGCCTCGTTCCGCGCCGGGCAGCCGGCGGAACTCAAATTCCGGATCGAGAGCCCCGGAAGGGAGAAAACCCCCGTGCCCCTGCAGCCGGTCATGGGGGCGTTCGCACACCTGGTGGCGTTTGACGAAGCGCGCAGCGGCTTCGCCCACTTGCACCCGATTGAGACCGACCTGACAAAGCCACCGGACGCAAAGCGGCCCGAACTGAATTTCAAGATCACGATCCCGCTGTCCGGCCGCTACGTCATCTGGGCGCAGGTGAACCTGGAAGGCCACGAGATCTTTGCACCCTTCTGGGTGGACGTGGCCCCCTGAGCGGCCGTCCAACTCGCCCGGCCTTTGCGGCGCGGTCCCCACTGGCTGATGTCAACTATTGGTTGACATCAGCTCGCGGACCAAGGGACAATAGTCACACCGTTTCGCCGGAAAGTTCGAGCACCTCGCCGCCGCCGGACGAGAGGTAGCGGCCAAGCTCCGAGCCGGGGAAACTGCCGAAGGTGCCGGGGTAGCAGCGCAGCAGGCCTTCGCGCGCCAACCGCACGATGCTGCGCTGATTGCGGGCGGGGTCGTTGCAGAAGTAGTGTTCGCGCGCCTTGTTCGGCCAGACTAGGCTGCCGCGCAGCACGTCGCCGATGAGCGCCTCGCCACTGGCGAGCACCACGGAGACGGAGCCGGCGCTGTGACCGGGGGTCGGCACCACCCGGCCGCGCAGGCCATAGGGTTCGAGCGCGATACCCTCCGAGAAAACTAAATCCGGTTCAAAGGCCTCGAACTCCTCGTCCACAAAGGGCCGGAGCAGGCGGCCGAGGGTGTCCTGCACGGCGAGCACGCCGTTGCGGCCGGCGCGCACGAGGGGGGCGTCACCGGCATGAACTGCGATCAGAGCGCCGCTGCGGCGCTGCAATTCCGCCGCGCAGCCGGCATGGTCGCTGTGCCCGTGCGTGAGCAGGATGAGGGCGATTTTTGCCGGATCGATGCCATGGGCTCGCAGCGCACCGAGGATGCGCTTGAGGTCACCGGGTGCGCCGGTGTCCACCAACACGGGCTGCTCACCGAGCAGCAAGTAGCAGTTGGAAATTGCGCCTTTGATCCGGATCAGCATGAGGGTAGGTCAGGGAGTAGGTAGGGCGGGACCGCTGGGCCCGCCGTCAATCTGGTTGCCATATAAATTTCCAGTCTTCTGGCCGCGTCACAAGGCCTTTCCTGACCGGATTCTGGCGAATGTAGAATGCCTTCTCCTCATGGCTTTCGGCGGTTCTCAGCCGATGATCGAAAAAGTCCCGCTGCCATGCGATGCCCGTCTGCTTCGCGATGATCTCCTTCCAATTTGATATGACCTTGACGGGATTTTTCTCCTTGGGAAATGAGATCAAGGCGTGGAGATGATCAGGCATCAACAGCCAGAGAAGCACATGCCAGTCACCACGCTTCTGGCGAAACGCGACGGATTCCCAGATCGTGGCGGATGTCACCTCCGAACAGAGCTGATTGAGGCCGCGCGGCATGCAGCAGATGGTGATGAAGAAAATGGTCTCACCGCGAACCCAGGGCGGGATGCCGTGAGGTAGATTTCGCCTTTGAGGCGAAGTCTCTGGCGGGGGTTTCATCATGAGCGGCGGGCCCAGCGGTCCCGCCCTACCTTTGATCCAATTCTAGAACTTCAGGTGCTTTACCGTCACGCCCTTGTTGATGAGCTGCTTCAGCGAATCGATGCCGATGCGCAGGTGCAGCCCGACGTGTCTATCGTCCACGTTCTGGTCGCTCTGCTCTGTCTTCACGCCTTCGGGCGTCATCGGTTCGTCGGAGACGAGCAGGAGCGCGCCGGTGGGGGTTTCATTGGCGAACCCGGTGATGAAGATGGTCGCGGTCTCCATGTCCACGGCGATGGCGCGGATTTTTTTCAGGTATTTCTTGAAGTCGGCGTCGTGCTCCCAGACGCGACGGTTGGTGGTGTAGATGGTGCCGGTCCAATAGTCCTTGTGGTGGTCCCGGATGGTGGTGGAGATGGCCTTTTGCAGGGCGAACGCGGGCAGGGCGGGCACCTCGGGTGGGAAGTAGTCGTTGCTCGTGCCTTCGCCGCGGATGGCCGCGATGGGGAGGATGAGGCTGCCGAGCTTGGCGCGGTGTTTGAGCCCGCCGCACTTCCCGAGGAACAACACGGCCTCTGGTTTGATGGCGCTGAGCAAATCCATGATGGTCGCGGCCGTGGCGCTGCCCATGCCGAAGTTGATGATGGTGATGCCGCTGGCCGTGGCGCTGCGCATGGGCTTGTTCCGACCGTGCACCGGCACGCGGTGCCAGTGGGCGAACTGCTCGACGTAACGGTCGAAGTTGGTCAGCAGGATGTAGCGGCCGAAGTTCTTGAGCGGCACGCCGGTGTAACGCGGCAGCCAGTTCTCGACGATTTTCTTCTTGGTTTCCATGGGTGGTCTTTTGCCTGCAAAAAATTAACCCCGCCGGAGGATTCGGCGAGGCAATTCTGAACCGCCCGGGGAGTGGCTCAGGCGTTAGCGAGTGTGTTCGCGGTGTTCAGGTGCTCGACGCCGGTGTATTTCAGGGACTGCTCGTCGGCGTGGTAGCTGGAACGCACCAGCGGACCGCTTTCGACGGTGCCGAGGCCGGCCGCGAGGGCGAAATCCTTCCAGTGCTTGAATTCCTCGGGCGGCACCCAGCGGTCGATCTTCCAGTGCTGCGGTGTGGGCTGGAGGTATTGGCCGAGGGTGAGGATGTCGGTCTGGTCGCTTGCGATGTCGCGCAGGCACTGCGCTATCTCTTCCTGGGTTTCGCCGAGGCCGAGCATGATGCCGGTCTTGGTGGTGAAGCCGCGGCTCTTGGCGTGGCGCAGCACGCGGCGGCTGCGGTCATACCGGGCCTGCACGCGCACCGGCTTTTGCAGGCGCTCCACGGTCTCGACGTTGTGGTTGAAAATGTCGGGCTGGGCGTCGAGCACGATGTCCACCTGGTCCATCTTCCCCTTGAAATCGGGCACCAGCACCTCGACGGCGCAGTGCGGATTCCGGTATTTGGTGGCGCGGATGGTGGCGGCCCAGACGCCCGCGCCGCCGTCGGCCAGATCGTCCCGCGCGACGGAGGTGATGACGCAATGCTTCAGTCCCATCTTCGCGACGGCGTCGGCCACGCGGGCGGGCTCGCCGAGGTCGAGTTCGGTGGGGCGGCCGGTCTGGATCGCGCAAAAATTGCAGGAGCGCGTGCAGATGTTGCCCAGGATCATGACCGTGGCCGTGCCGCGCGACCAGCACTCGCCGATATTGGGGCACTGCGCGCTCTGGCAGACCGTGTGCAGCTTGTTGTCCTCGACGAGGCGGCGCGTGGCCTGGTAGGCGGGACCGGCGGGCAGCTTGGCGCGGAGCCAGTCGGGTTTGCGGTTGGTGGGCGTCATGTTCCGGCGAAGAACTTCGGCAGGAGGGACCAGAATTCAAGCGCCAATACGCGTTTCACCTCTTCGGCGGATGGCGCGGAACCGAGTTCGGCGGCCATCGAGGTGACGGTGCCATCGGTGATGCCGCAGGGCACGATGCCCGAGAAGGGCGTGAGGTCGGGGTTCACGTTGAGCGCGAAGCCGTGGAAGGTGGTCCATTTCTTCACCGCGATGCCGATGGCGGCGATCTTGCGCGGGCCGAGCCAGATGCCGGTCTTGCCCGGGCGCCGGGCGGCGGCGAGGCCGAAGGTGCCGACCGTGTTGATCAACACCTGCTCGACCAGGCGCAGGTAGGCATGCAGGTCCTTGCGCGGGGCGAGGTTGATGATCGGGTAACCCACGATCTGCCCCGGACCGTGGTAGGTGATGTCGCCGCCGCGGTTGGTCGCCACCACCGCGATGCCACGACGCGTCAACTCAGCCTCATCCCAGAGCAGGTGGGCTTCTGCGCCGCTCCGCACGCCTAGGGTGAAGACCGGCTCGTGTTCGGTGAAGACCAGGGTGTCGCCGATTTCACCCGCGTTGCGCCGGGCGACCAGATCCTCCTGCCGCGACCAGGCGGCGCCATAAGCCGTGGGGCCCCAATCGAGGGTCGGTGTGACGGCGGTGGCAGCGGAGGACATGTTCGCACTGTGGCCAAGGTGAAGCCCGGCGCAAGTGCGGCAAATTTTCAGCCAGTTTCACTTTGCGCGGCGGCAGATTGTGCTCCGGACTGCCGGTATGCCCGCCCCGCTGTCCCTCGGTGATGTCGTTCCAGCCGGCGACCTCCGCCGTCGCGCCATGTTGAATTTCTCGCGACTGCACGACGCACCCTTCCGGTTCGAGGCGATGGTGCGTGCGGCCACGGTGCAGGAGGCACCAGGCGACTGGATCGGCCGCGCGATGCTCGGGTTGTCGGTGCTCGGCCAGTTGCTGCAGTCGGAGCCGCAATACCTGGAGGAAGTGATGGCGCGGCTGCCGTCCGCCCTCAATGCGCGCGGCTACATCGGACCCATTCACGCGGCCGGCACGGCGGATGAAAATCAGGTTGGTGGCCACAACGGCCTGTTGCGCGGCCTGGGCGAATATTACCTGTGGAAGCGCGATCCGCGCGCCTTGGCTGTCATCCGGTCGGTCGTAACCAACCTGATGGGGCCGACGCGCGACCTCTACGTCGCCTACCCGGACGAGAAGCTCGCGAAACTGGGTGCCGGCCGGCCCATCGGGCTGACCGTAAAGAATGATGGTGTATGGATCGGGCTTTCCACGGACATCGGCACCGTTTTCTTCACCCTGGATGCGCTGACGCAGGTTTACACGATCGACCCATCGCCAGAGTTGCGCGGGTTGATCGAGACCATGATCGCACGCTACACCCGGCTCGATGTGGAGAAAATCGGCGCGCAGACCCACTCGACGCTCAGCACACTGCGCGGGATTTTCCGATGGTGGGAGGAAGTGGACCCGCGGCCGGAGTTGCTCGCGCTGGTGCGGGAGCGCTACCGGCTCTACCGCGCGCGGGCCGAGACGGAGCATTTCGCGAATTACAACTGGTTCGGCCGGCCCGAGTGGACCGAGGCGTGCGGGGTGGTGGATTCGTTCCTGCTCGCGATCCAGCTTTGGCGCGCGACGGCCGAGCCGGACTACCTGCACGCCGCGCACCGGATCTACTTCAACGCGCTGTGCTACGCGCAGCGACCCAACGGCGGCTTCGGCTGCGACCTGTGCGTTGGCGCGGACGGCCGCGTGCAGCTGGCGCCGCACCCGAAGATTTTCGAGGCGCCTTGGTGCTGCTCGATGCGCGGGGCCGAGGGGCTGGCGCGGGCGGCCCAGGCGAACGTCATGTTCGACCCCGCGGACAGTGCGGTGTGGTCTCTGTTTTATTTCGAGGGGGATTGCACGCTGCGGACGGCCGGCGGCGAGACGGTCCTGCGTTGCACCAGCGAGTATCCGCACGCGGGACGCGTGCGTTGGACGGTCCTGCACTGCACCCCGGCGGCGCTGCTACGGTGGCATTTCTTCGTGCCGCCCGGAGTCCCCGCCCGGACGATGACGCTGACCCAAGCCGGGCGGGCTGTGGAATTGGGCGAGCGGGCGAGTTTTCTGACTGCCGAACTGACCTTGTCACCCGGCGACGTGCTGGCGCTGGATTTCCCCCTGACAATCGCGGTTATGCAGCCCGCCACAGCCGCGCTGCCCGCGGGCTATCACCGTTTCACTCACGGCCCGCTGGTGCTGGGTGCGGAACGGCCGGACACGGTCAGCCTGCAAGCGGATGATAATTTTCTCGCCCTCGGTCGCGGCCGCTACCAGTGCCGGCGCACGGGCACGCTACTGGCGCCGGTGGACGACCTGACCTATCGCAGCGAGGCCGGGGCCCGGACGCATTGCGCCCAACTGGTCTTCCCTGACGGGCCAGCCTGACCGGCACCGCCCGCCGGCGCACTCATTTCCATTTGCTCCCGGCGGGCCGCCCTCCAAGCCTGCGCCCTTCCATGAACGACACTCCCGAGGATATCTCCCACGACCAGTATGCCGTGCGGCTGAAAAAGCTGACGGACATGCGCGCGGCGGGCTTTGATCCGTTCCGTGCCAGGGTCGAACAGACGCATTTCTCGGGCGACGCGATGCAGCTGCACGTCGAGGGCCAGGATAACGCCGTCACCGTCAAGGTCGCCGGCCGGCTGGTGGTCATCCGCGACATGGGCAAAAGCCATTTCGTGAAGATTCTCGACCAGCAGGGCCAGATCCAACTTTACGTGAAGAAGGACGTGATCGGCGAGGAGGCCTACGGGGCGTTCAAGAAACTCGACCTCGGCGACATCATCGGCGCCGAAGGCACGCTCTTCAAGACGAAGACCGGCGAGATAACGGTGCGCGTCGGGCAATACACCCTTGTCACCAAAGCCCTGCGTCCGCTCCCCGAGAAATGGCACGGGCTGACCGACGCCGAGCAGGTTTACCGGCAGCGCTACCTCGACCTGATCGTCAACCCCGAGTCCCGCGCGCGCCTGATGCTGCGCAGCCGCATCGTGGCCAGCATCCGCGCGACGCTGGCGGCGCGGAACTTCCTCGAAGTGGAAACACCCGTGCTGGAAGGCGTGGCGGGCGGCGCGGCGGCCCGGCCGTTCACCACGCACCATAACGCGCTCGGGGTGGATTTCTTCCTGCGGATCGCGCTCGAGCTGCGGCTCAAGCGCCTGCTCGTCGGCGGCTACGACCGTGTGTTTGAGATCGGCCGCATCTTCCGCAACGAAGGCATCTCCCGGAAGCACAACCCCGAGTTCACCATGCTTGAGGTCTACCAGGCCTACTCGGATTTCCGCGGCATGATGGACCTGATCAAGGCCATCTTCACCGCCGTGTGCCGCGACGTGCTCGGCACCTTTGAGATCAAGCACGCCGCCAGCGGGCAGATCATCAACTTCGCGGGCGAGTGGCGCGAGGCGCGCTACTTCGACCTGATTGACGCGGCCGTGGGCTCCAAGCTCAGCGCGCTGCGCGGCACCACCGGTTACAAGGCCGCCGCGACCGCCGCCGCGCAGAAACTCGGACTCGAACTTCACGCCGGCTGGGAGACCTTCGAGATCGTGAACGAGATCTTCTCCAAAAAAATCGAGCCCGCGCTCATCCAGCCGACCTTTGTCACGCATCTGCCGAAGGAGCTGTGCCCGCTGGCCAAGCTCAACCTGCAGGATGCCGGCCTGATCGACGTCTTTGAGCTGTGCATCGGCGGCATGGAGGTCGCACCCGCCTATTCGGAGCAGAATGACCCCTTCGTGCAGCGCGCGATGTTCGAGCAGCAGGCCGGCGAGGACCAGCAGAAGATGGACACCGATTTCCTGCTCGCGCTCGAGCACGGCATGCCGCCAGCCGGTGGCATGGGCGTCGGCATTGACCGGCTTTGCATCCTGCTCACGGGTGCCGAGAGCATCCGCGACGTGATTTTGTTCCCCTCTTTGCGCCCTTCGGACGCAAAAGGCTGAAGGTCTGAACAGCTGAAAGACTGAACACGGATAACCCGACCGTAAAATCTCAGCCCTTCAGTTTTTCAGTCTTTCCTCTCAATGTCCTGGCCTTTCTATCTCGCGCTGAAGCAGCTCTTCCCCTCGGGGCGGCGGGTCCCGTTCTTCACCCTGATCTCGGTGCTCGGTGTCGGGTTGGGCGTGGCGCTGATGCTGGTGACGATGAGCGTCATGGGCGGCTTTGGCCACCAGATCAAAAAGATGATCATCGACACGCAGGGCGAAGTGCAGGTCCGGGCCCGGGTGTTGCTCGACAAACCGGAAGCGGCCGCGGTGGAAAAAGTGCTGGCCGCGTCACCCGCCGTCGAGGCCTTCGCGCCGTATGCGACCGGCATGGTGATGCTGGAATACCAGAGCCGCCCCGCCTTTCCCGCCGTGCAGGGCTTCAACTATGAGCAGATGAAAAAAGTCGTGCCGCTTGAGCGTTACCTGACGGGCGGCTCGCTCGACAATCTCGACGACGATTCGGTCATTCTCAGCTCGGTGCTCGCCAGTGCGCTGGGAGTCAAGGTGGGTGATACCGTCAGCCTCTATTCCCCGCTCGCCTTGGAACGAGCCAAGCGGAACGAGCTGCTGCTGCCGCGCGAAGTGCTGATTGCGGGCATCTTTCACGTCGGCCACCAGCAGCTCGACAGCTCGACGGTGCTCTGCTCGCTGCGGCTCATGCAGGATCTCTACGGCCTGGAGCAGCAGGTGCATGGCTACAATGTGCGCTTGAAACCCGGCACCGACGAATTCGCCGCGGCCGCCGCACTGAATAAAACTTTGCCGCCCAATACGCGCGCGCTCACCTGGTTCGAGGCCAACGCCGACTTCCAGGCCGTGCTCAGCTTCGAGCGGAACATGATCTTCTTCCTCCTCACCTTCATCATCGTCGTGGCGGCGTTTTCCATCACCAGCTCGCTGCTCGTGACGGTGGTGCGCAAGACCCGCGAGATCGGCCTGCTCGGCGCCATGGGCGGCCGGGCGCAACACGTCGCCGCGTGTTTTTGCGTGCAGGGCCTGTTCATCGGCCTGGCCGGCACGGCGCTGGGGCTGGGACTCGGGTTCACGCTGCTGTATTTCCGCGACAACCTCGTGGGCTTCATCGCCCGGCTGACGATGGGTCCGGAGGCGTTTGTGAAGTTCTACCAGTTCAGCTCGCTGCCGGCGCACACGCAACCGAAGGACGTGGCGATGATCATCGTATTTTCCGTGCTGGCCTCGACGATCGCCGGGCTGATCCCGGCGTGGCGCGCGGCCAAGCTCCAACCGGTGGAGGCGCTGCGCAGTGAGTGACGCCGCCATCACCCTGCGGGCGACGGGGCTGCACAAGACCTACCCGAGCGGCGACCGCACACTCGCCGTGTTGCAAGGGGTGGACATTGCCGTCGCCGCCGGCGAGACGGTCTCGATTCGTGGCGAGTCGGGCTCGGGCAAGAGCACTTTGCTGAACATCCTCGCCGGGCTCGACCGGCCGGACCGCGGCGAACTTTTCTGGGGCGCCGAGAAGGCGCATCAGCTCTCGCTGGGCGCACTGACGGCGCGCCGCGGCCGGTTTCTCGGCATGGTTTTCCAATCCTATTACCTGATTCCGGAAATCGACGCCTTCGCCAACGTCTTTTTGAGCGCGCGCCTTCTCGGTGGCGTTGGTCCCACCGAACGCGCCCGCGCCCGCGCTCTCCTGACACGCGTCGGTCTGGCCGAGCGTGGCCATCACCTGCCGGCGCAGCTCTCCGGCGGCGAGCGCCAGCGTGTCGCCGTGGCGCGGGCTTTGATGAACCGGCCGGCGGTCATCCTGGCCGACGAGCCGACGGGCAACCTGGACGAGCGCACGGGCGACGAGGTCATCGCCCTGCTGCTCGAGGTCTGCGCGGAGGAGAAGACGGCGCTGGTGCTGGTGACACACAATCCCGCTCACGCCAAAAAAACGAATCGCCATCTTGCCCTGAAAAACGGACAAATGGGGCATGGCTAAACCCAAGATCAAGTGCGGCGTGGCCGGGGTCGGCTCGCTCGGCCAGCACCACGCCCGCATCTATGCCGCGCTGCCCGGCGCCGAGTTGACCGGGATCTTCGAAACCAGTGACGCCCGGGCGGCGGAGATTTGCGCGAAGTTCAACTGCCGCCGCTTTGCCACCCTCGCGGATCTCGGGGAAGCCTGCGACGCGATCAGCGTCGTGGTGCCGACCGACCAGCACGCGCTCGTCGCGCTGCCGTTGCTGGCGCAGGGCTGCCACCTGCTGATCGAGAAGCCGCTCTGTGCCTCCCTGGAGGAGGCGGAGCAGGTGCTCGCTGCTGCGCGGAAACACAACTGCCTCGTGCAGGTGGGCCACATCGAGCACTTCAACCCGGTGATGAGTTACCTGGAAAAACACACCGGCCACCCGCAATACATCACGACCGAGCGGCTCGCACCCTACCAGATGCGCGGCACCGAGGTCGGGGTGGTGCTCGACCTGATGATCCATGACATCGGAATCGTGCTCGCGCTGGTGAAGTCGTCCATCCGCAAGATCGACAGCGTCGGCATCAACGTGCTCTCCAAGACCGAGGACATTGCCAACGCCCGCATCGAATTCGAGAATGGCTGCGTGGCCAACCTCAGCGCCTCGCGCATGAGCCTGAAGAAAAACCGCGAGATCCGCGTCTTCCAGGACAACGCCTACCTGTCGCTCGATTTCATGAACCAGAAGGGGCACCTCGTGAAGAAAAGCGACATCATCGCCTACGGCCTGAAACTGAAGATCGGCCTGGCCAAGGCGGGCGAAGACAAGGTGCCGGTGCACGAAATCCCCATCGAGAAAGGCGAACCGCTGGCCATCGAGCTGGCGCACTTCCTGGAAAGCGTAAGTGAGGCGAAACAACCCAAGGTGGGCGGGGCGCTCGGCAAATCGGCGCTGGAGGTGGCCATCACCATTACCGAACAGATCCGAAAGGCGCAGAAGTGAGTGAGGTAAAAACATTACTGTCGTCGGAATTGCCGCCGCCGCGGGGCGGTCCGGTGGATTTGCTCATTGTCGCCGGCGAACATTCGGGCGACGAGCATGCGGGCCGGATGCTGCGCGACCTGCTCCAGAAGAACCCCGGCCTTAAAGTGTGCGCGCTCGGCGGGCCACGCCTGGCGGCGGCAGGGGCGCACCTGTTGCGCGACCTGACAGCCTCCTCGGCCATGGGTTTTGCCGTGCTGTCGAAAATCTCGCATTATCGCGCCCTGATCGCCGAGGTGGTGCGCTGGGTGGGGGAGCACCGGCCGCGGGCGGTGTGCTTTGTCGATTCGTCCGGCCTGAACCTGCGCATCGCCGCCGGTCTGCACGCCCGCGGTTTTTCGGCCAAGGCGGGCGGTCCCACCAAGGCGCTGTATTACATCAGCCCGCAAATCTGGGCCTCGCGCGCCGGGCGGCGTTTCGAAATGGCGAAACACCTCGACGGTCTGGCCGCGATCTTTCCCTTCGAGCCGGCCGTTTATGCCGACACGAAACTGCCGGTGGAGTTCGTGGGGCATCCATTCGTGGCGCCGGATTATGCGGCGCCGGTGGCCTTTGATTCCGCCGGGCCGGTGCTGCTGCTGCCCGGCAGCCGGAAACAAGTCGTGGCGCGGATATTTCCCGTTCTGCTCGACGCTTTTCGTCAGGCGGGCTCAGGCCGCTCGGCGGTCGTGCTTTATCCGGGTCAGGAAATCCTTGCCGTCCTCCAATCGGCCCAGCCACCGGCCCATGTCGAGTTGCGCCCGATCGGAAACACCGGGGGACCGGTGGCGGCCTCGGCCGTGTTGACCGCCAGCGGCACGATGTCGATGCACTGCGCCCTGGCCGGCATCCCCGGCGCACTTACCTATCGCACCGACCCGCTGACTTATTTCCTGGGGCGGATGCTGGTGAAAGTGGAGTTCATCGGCATCGCGAACCTGCTGTTGAAGGAACCCATGTATCGGGAGTTCATCCAGGGCGCAGCGACGCCGAAAGCTCTGGCCGCCGAGTTGAGCTCCTGCCTGAACGATCCGGCCAAACTGGAGCAGACCCGGGCGCAGGCGCAGAAACTGCGCTTGCTGCTGGCCCAACCGGCCCAGGGCACCGCCGCCGACTGGGTCGCGCGTCAGTTGACGGAAAAATTGAGGTCTTGAATTTCATGTCCGCCCCGCAACCCACACCTCCCGCCAAACCGCGCAAATCCCGCGCCCGCAACCTGCCCTGGCTGGTGTTGGGCGTATCGCTGGCCTTGACGCTGGTGGGCTGGTGGCAAGTCGGGCAGCAGGTGGAGCGATCCGAGCGCGCCCGGTTTGACCGGCTGGTCGAGCGGGTGGTGACCATCCTGCACAGCCGCATCGACTCGGCCGCGCAGACGGTCTCCGGCGCCCGGGCGCTGATCGAAGCCAACAACAATGTCAGTCGGCAGGAGTGGGCGATCTACGTCGCCTCCACGCGTGGTTACACCGAAAAAGGGGTGGTGGGGGTCGGCTATGTGGAACGGGTGCGGCGCACGGAGGTGGATGCATTCGAGGCCCACGCCCGGGAAGAGTGGGACAAACGGTTCACGGTCGAGCGGGAGGGAAACAACGAATGGCTCTATGTCGTGACCCGGATCGAGCCGATGGAGACGAACGCCGACGCCCTCGGCCGGGACATCGGCTCGGGCACGACCCGGCGCACGGCCGCCGAGCAGGCGATGCGCGCCAACGAGATTGTGCTGACCCGGCGGATCAGCGTGATCAGCGCCGGGGCGCGCATTCCGGGCTTCCTGCTGCTCGCGCCGGTTTACCAAAACAACCGGCCGGTGGCGACCCCGGAGGAGCGGACGGCGGCCTTGCGCGGCTGGACCTACGCTTCGCTCCGGATCGACGCGCTGCTGGAAGGCGTGGTGGCGAACACCGAGGCGCAGGTGGATTTCGAGATTTTCGAGGGCGCCGAGACCACCCCGGAACACCGGTTGTTCGACACCGGCGGCCATCTGGGTGCGGGGGAAAATCCCCGCGCGGCGGATGGACGCGATCGCTCCCGCCGCACCTTTTCCAGCACAAGCATGCTCGTGCTGTATGGTCGCGGCTGGACACTGCTGACCGGCACCCGCCCGGAGTTCGACGCAGCAGGCAACGCGCAACTGCCGCTCGCCATCCTGCTGGGAGGCTTACTGGCGACCGCCCTAGCCACTGGAATGACGTGGGCGCTGGTGACGGCGCGCCGCCGGGCCCTCGCGCTGGCCGACCACATGACGACCAACCTGCGCGCGTCCGAGGCGGAGTCGCACCGTCTGGCCCTCGTGGCCAGGCACACGGCCAATGCGGTGGGTTTATCGGACGCCGATGGCAAAGTGATCTGGCTCAACGAGGGGTTCACCCGTCTGTTTGGCCACACGATCGAGGAAGCGCAGGGGAAATTTGCGCCATTCCTGGTCAGGGGCCCAAAAACCAGCGGTCGCATCCTGGCTCAGATCACGCGGGATGCCAAGGCGGGTCGCGAGAGCCGCGGGGAGATGATCTACTACTCCAAGGCCGGCCGGGAAATCTGGTGCGAATTTGAAACCCAACCCTTGCGCGCTGCCGGCGGCGAGCTGACCGGATTCATGTCGATCATACTCGACATCACCGCGCGGAAGCAGGCCCAGGCGGAGCTGGTGCAACACGTGGCGCAGTTCCGCTTCATTCTCAACGCGCTGGACATCGGCGTCAGCTGGACCCACTACGGCGACCGCGAGGAATCCTGGGTCAACGACGCCGTCCTGCGCATGACCGGATTGACGCGAGAAGAGGCGCTGAACCCGGAAAGTTACCAACGCATCACGCCCCCCGAGGACTGGGCGCGGCAGCAGGCCGAGGAGACCCGGCTGCGGCGCGGCGAAATCGAGCATTTCACCCTGGATAAGCGCTACGGTCGGCCGGACGGCACGTTCATGCCCTGCCTGCTTACCATGCGAGCCTACCGCGGCCCCGGGGGCGAGATCCTGGAGGAGGTATCGACCATCACGGACCTCTCCGAGCGGCAACTGGCGCAGACGGAGCTCGCGAACAAGGAGGCCCAGTTCCGCTTCATCTTCGAGTTCGTGCCGGTCGGACTTTCGTGGGCCATCGCCGGCCGCGATGACACCCGCATGGTGAACACCGAGCACGTGCGCCTTTCCGGAGTCACGCCGGAACAGGCGCAGGCGCAACCGGACATCTTCTTGCGCCGCACGCACCCCGACGATGTCGCGCGCCAGACCGAGTTGATGCGGCAGCTCCAGGCTGGTGCGATCGACCGGTTCACCCTCGACAAGCGCTACGTGCACGAGAACGGCGAAGTGGTGTGGGTGAAGCTGTCGCGCCGGGTTTTTCCCGGCGCGGGAGGCCGTCCCCCGCAGGAGTTGAACTCCCTGGTCGACGTCACCGAGGTCAAGCGGGCGCAGGCCGCGGCCGAGCAGGCCAACCTCGCGAAGAGCCAGTTCCTCGCGATGATGAGCCACGAAATCCGCACGCCGATGAACGGCGTGGTCGGCATGACGAGCCTCCTGCTCGACACGTCGCTGGATGCCGAGCAGCGGGAATATGTGGAGACCGTCCGCGTCAGCGGGGACTCGCTGCTGACGATCATCAACGATATCCTTGATTTTTCCAAAATAGAATCCGGCCACATGGAATTGGAACAGGCGCCTTTCATCCTGCGCGAAGTCGTCGAGGGGGCGCTTGACCTCATGGCCGGCCGGGCGGCCGAAAAGCGGATCGACCTGCTCTACGAAATCGCTGACGCCGTGCCGGGCATGGTCGAAGGGGACTCGACCCGGCTGCGGCAGGTGCTGGTCAATTTGCTGGGCAATGCGCTGAAGTTCACCGAACACGGCGAGGTGGTGCTCTCGGTGCATGCGGTCGGGGCCGAGGCGGACTGGGTTGTGTTGCAGTTCGATGTGCGCGACTCCGGCATCGGCATCCCTCCCGAGGGCATGGAGCGACTTTTCAAGTCTTTCAGCCAGGTCGACAGCTCAACCGCCCGCCGTTACGGTGGCACGGGCCTCGGGCTGGCCATCAGCAAGCGGCTCTCCGAACTGATGGGCGGGCGGATCGGGGTGACCAGCACCGTGGGCAAGGGATCCACCTTCAGCTTCACGATCCGAGTGCAGCCCATCGCGACGAAACCCGTGCTGTTCCAACCGGCAGCGATCCGTTTGGATGGCCTGAAAGTATTGGTCCTCGACGACAATCCCACCAACTGCCGCATCCTCAACACCCAGCTCACCAAGTGGGGGCTCCAACCACAGATCTGTCACAGCGGCCCGGATGCGCTCCAGTTGCTGGCCCAAGGGGTGGAGTTCGATCTGGGCATCATCGATATGCACATGCCCGGCATGGATGGCGCCACCTTTGTCCGCGAGGCGCGCCACTTGCGCCCGGCCACTGCGTTGCCGTTCGTGCTGCTCTCCTCGATCGGGCGCCTGGGGGCGGGATCGGAAGCCGGTTTGTTTCAGGCCAGCCTCGTCAAACCGGCCAAGCCTTCGCAGCTGTTTGATACCCTGGTCGCCGTGATGCAAAAACAGCGCGGCGGCCCGACAGCGACCCGTGACACCGTCGCTCCGACGGGTGCGGCCAGCCAACCCCGTGCGGATAGGCTGCTGCTCGCCGAGGACAATGTCGTGAACCAGAAGGTCATGCTGGCGATGCTCCACAAGCTCGGCTTTCGCGCTGATGTGGTGGCCAACGGCCTCGAGGTCCTCGCGGCGGTGGAGCGCCAGCCCTATGATGTTATTCTCATGGACGTGCAGATGCCGGAGATGGACGGCCTCGAGGCCGCGCAGCGAATTGGGCTGCTGCACTCCGACCCGGCCCGCCGGCCCTGGATCGTCGCGCTCACGGCGAATGCGATGCAGGGTGACCGGGAGAAATGTCTGGCCGCCGGCATGGACGATTACATCAGCAAACCGATCAAGCTTGAGGAGCTGCTCGCCGCCATCCAGCGGTCGCACGATCGCGGCCGCAATTAGAGCAGGGCTGGAAGTGGAGGCGGAGTGCCCTCACCCCGCAAAAGACTGGGGCTGTTTACTCCCTTTGGATTTAATGCGGGATCATGCATTTGAAATAGGTGGAACCGGGCCTCCGGACCGGTTTTTCCCAACGCACGTCTGACCAACCCGTCCAGAGGCCGGGTTCCACCGTTCGAGGCAGGCCGCTGGCGGGCGCCCACTGTGCGCGAGCAGCTCGCTGGCCCACGGCCAACCGCATGAGTCCGTATCCGCTAATCCGTCGAAGGAAAAGCAGAGTTGGGGGGGTGCAGGGGAGGGGCGAGAACCCCTCCTAGCCTTGACGCGAAGCAGCGGTCTGGCGAGGTGCAGGAAACCTCTGCGAGGTGAGGGCACCCCGCCTCCATTTTAACTCGGATTCAGCGTGCGTGCGACCTGGGGCCACAGCTGCGCGGTGCGCTCGGCCAGGATCGCGCGGCACCGGGCCACCTCGGCCTCCCGCAGCGCGCGATTGCCCTCGGCGATCTCGGCGAGGTCGTCGAGGTTGTAGAGAAACACGTTGGCCAGTTCCGCGGCCCCCGGCTCGATATCGCGCGGCAGGGCCAGGTCGATGAGGAACAACGGGCGGGCGGGCCGGCGCCGGATCGCAGTGGCGACCAGTTCGCGAGTCAGGATGAAA
The DNA here is from genome assembly GCA_031387725.1 of Verrucomicrobiota bacterium. Taxonomy (GTDB): domain Bacteria; phylum Verrucomicrobiota; class Verrucomicrobiia; order Opitutales; family Opitutaceae; genus Lacunisphaera. Next base: position 30,386 of record JANNDM010000154.1, read on the forward strand.
CCGGGCGACGCCGTGGAGCTTGCAATGATGTCGGCCGCCGCCAGTGCCTCGGGCAATTCGGTCAGGCTCAGGGCCCAGCCGCCCGCGGCGGCCGCGGCTTCCTCGGCCTTCGCCAGCGTGCGGCTGGCGACGGTGATGGAGGCGGCGCCGCGGCTTTGGAAGGCCTGCACGGTCTTCAGTCCGATGTCCCCCGCGCCGATGACGAGCACGCGCGTCGTGGCCAGTTCGCCGAAGATGCGACCGGCCAGGTCGACCGCCACGCTGGCGATGCTGGTCTGGCCCGCGCCGATGGCGGTGTGGGTGCGGATATGCTTGGCGGCCTGGAAAGTCTTTTGGAAAACCCGGTTGAGCACCGGGCCCGTCCAGCGGCGGGCGAGCGCGGCATCATAGGCTGCCTTTACCTGGCCGAGGATTTCCGTTTCGCCGACCAGCTGCGAGTCCAGGCCCGCCGCGACGGAGAAGAGGTGCTCGATGACAGTGTGGCCGAGGCGGGCTTTGACCACAACGCTCAACTCGGCCTCGGAGCAGCCGGTGACATGGGCCAGCGTGGCGGTGATGCTCTGGAAAGCCTCGGCAGTGCCGACCCCGTAGATTTCGACGCGGTTGCAGGTGTTGAGCAGGGTGAACTCCTTGACCCCGGGCTGAGCCCGCAGATTCTCGGCCAGGGCGGCGGCCTTGGCGTCGTCCAGCGCCAGCTTCTCGCGCACGGCGAGCGGGGCGGTGTGGTGGCTGGCACCGAGGAGGAAAAGGACGGGCGCGGGCGTGTCCATCGATCAGCGCGGCGTCTGGGCTACGGGCCGGTAGCTGTTGCGGTTGGAGTTCACCGGTCCGAGGGAGAGCAGCGCCAGGCAGAACAGCACCAGACAAACCCAGGCAAAACGCACCGACACGAGGCGGCCGCGCCAGCGGAGGAGCAGCACCAGCAGATAGGCCAGCCACACGCCGACGGTCACCAACAGCTTCGGCAGATGCACGGTGGCGGTGTTGCGCACCCACCACGAGGCGCCCACGCCGAGGGAAACGCTCAGCAGGGCCACCCCGAGGATGACGAGCCGATAGTTGATCTGCTCCAACTGCACCACCGAGGGCAGGAACCAGAACAGGCCGTTCAGCCGCTTGTTCTTCAAGCTCCAGTTTTGCAGCAGTTGCATGAGGGAAGTCAGGGCCAGCAGGCCGAACACACCGTAGCTGAACACCGCCAGGGCGGCGTGCGCCTCAATCCAGGGATTGTCGCCAAAAAATTTCTGCCCGCGCACCAGGTCCCACTGGGGGATCAGCAGGGAGATCAGGGCCAGCGC
>JANNDM010000158.1:0-28345 GCA_031387725.1 Verrucomicrobiota bacterium
GGGCGAGGCCGACTACGGCGTGGTGCCGGTCGAGAACTCCACCGAGGGCTCCGTGCGCGATTCGCTCGACCTCTTTGTCGAGACGCCGCTGAAGATCGTCGCCGAGCTGCACCAGGAGATCGAGCACACGCTGCTGTCCCGGGAGCCGCTCACGAAGATCAAAAAAATCTATTCGAAGGATCAGGCGCTGGCCCAATGCCGCCGCTGGCTGCAGCGCAACCTGCCACACGCCCAGCTGCTCGATGTGGACAGCACGGCGCTCGGCGTGCAGCTGGCCGCGAAGGAGAAGGGCGCCGCCGCCATCGCCCCGCGCCTCGCCGGGGAGCGTTATGGCGTCCCCGTGGCCGCGACCCAGATCCAGGACCTCAAGAACAACACCTCGCGCTTTGTCTTCCTCGGCCGCGAGGCCTCGGGCTCGGCCGGCAGCGGCCACGACAAGACGAGCCTGCTCGTCTCGCTTCACCATGAACCCGGTTCACTGCTCCACGCCCTGCAGCCGTTCAGCCGCCGCAAACTCAATCTCACACGCATCGAGTCGCGTCCCAGCCGGCTGCGCCCGTGGGATTACATCTTCTTTCTCGACGTGACCGGGCACTACGAGGACCCGGCGATGCAGGCCGCGCTCAAGGAACTGAGCAAGAAGTGCCCGCTCGTGAAGTGGCTGGGGAGTTATCCGGTGGCCAAGCGCTGACTTTGGGCTCGGCACACCGGCCGGCTTCGGGTTTCGTCGCCTCGTGCGCGCCCTGAAAATTCTCTTCGTCAGTCCCGAGGTCGAGCCGTTCGTGAAGGTCGGCGGGCTGGCCGACATGGTCGGCGCGCTGCCCATCGAACTGGCCAAGCTCGGGCATGACGTGCGCATCGTCTGTCCGGCCTACGGGTCGGTGAAGCGGGTGGGCGAGTGGCATGCGCTGGCGGCGCCGCTGGGCGTCGATGTCGGCCCGGTGACGCAATGGGCGCGCACGTGGGAGACGGTGCTGCCCAGCACGGTGGTGCCGGTGTATTTCCTGGAGAACCACGATCATTTCGCCCGGCCCGAGGTCTACACGGGGCCGTGGGGCGCATTCGAGGACAACGACCTGCGTTTCGCGTTTCTTTGTCGCGGGGCGCTCGCCCTGTGCCAGCAGCTGGATTGGATCCCCGATGTGGTGCACGGCCACGATTGGCCGACCGGCCTGCTGCCGGTGATGCTGAACACCACGTTGCGCGATACGCCGTTGGGGCGCGTGGCGACAATCTTTACCATCCACAATCTCGAGCACCAAGGCTATGCCCCGACGCGGGTGCTGGATTTCGCCCGGCTGCCCCGGGAGGAGCTTCGGCGCGATGGAATCGAGACGGGCGGCATGGTCAACCAGCTGAAAGCGGGCCTCTGGCACTCGACCAAGCTCACGACGGTCAGCCCTACCTACGCGAAGGAGATTCGCACCACCGAGGGTGGCTTCGGGCTCGACCGGGTGCTGCATTTTCGGGCGGGCGACCTCCTCGGCATCCTCAACGGCATCGACGATGAATCGTGGGATCCGGCGCGCGACCGGGCCCTGCCGGCGAATTACTCGGCGGCCGATCTCCATGGCAAGGCGTTGTGCAAGGCGGCGCTGCAACGGCGTTTCGGCCTGGAGGAGAACCCGGTCGTGCCGCTCTACGGCGTGGTTTCCCGCCTCGCCGCCCAGAAGGGACTCGACCTGCTGGCGGAGGCGCTGCCGGCCGTAATGGACCGGATGGCCATCCAGCTGGTGCTGCTCGGCAGCGGGGACCGGCGGTTGGAACAAACCTTTGCGTGGGCGGCCCAGGCCTACCGCGGACGCTGCGGGGCGCACATCGGCTTCGACGGCAAACTGGCGCGGCTCATCCAGGCCGGCAGCGATATTTTTGTCATGCCCAGCCGCGCGGAACCGTGCGGGCTGACGCAGATGTATGCCATGCGTTACGGCACGCTGCCCCTCGTGCATGCGACCGGCGGGTTGGTGGACACGGTGGAAAATTTTGCCGAAGGACAGGGGCGCGGCACGGGCTTTGTCTTCCATGCCGCCACGGCGGGGGCGCTGGCCGATACGATGGGTTGGGCTTGTGCCACCTATTACGACCGGCCGCAGGAATTCGCCGGTCTGCAGCAGCGGGCGATGACGCAGGATTTCTCGTGGCGCCAAAGCGCCGACCACTACGTCGACGTTTACCGCTGGGCGGTCGAATCCCGCACGGGCACTTATCCGGCGTGAACCGCGAGCGCCTTGGGCGTGTGGAAAAAGCGGTTGTGCGCCACGTCGTCAACGGAGATTTCCTCGTCGAGCGATTCCCACTGGATGGTGCGGCCGCCGCCCTGCAGCTGGATTTTCTCCAGCTCGGATTGCGAGGCATTCTCCAGGATTTTGTATTTGCTGGCGGGGAAACTGACCGAGCGGCGGGCATTGATCTCAAGGTAAATGCGCCGGCCCTGGACCCAGCAGCGCAGGGCGGCGAGGGGCGGAGTGATGATTTGGGCGGTGTCCATCCAACAAAGCTACGCGGCTTCCCGGGAATAGCAATGTATCCCTCGGACCCTAATATTTGTCCATCACCTGCCACATGATCCAGGTGAGCGTGACCCCGACCAGCACCATGCCCGCCAGCGCACAGACAAACACGAACGGGTTTCCGCGGCCCTGCCAGGTGATCACGCCCAAGAGCAACTCGCTGGACACCAGCAGCAGCCAGTAATCGCGCCGGCGGCGGGACTTGACCTTTCTGATGTCAATATGATCGAGGCCGAACTCTTTTTCGATGGCGCGATTGTGCTGGAGGAGGACATGAACGTCGTTTGGGTCTCCGGGTTTGGGCCCGGCCGCACCTTTGGGTGAAGCCGTCACAGGGCCCGCCATGATCGCCAGTTCCTTTGCGGTCGGCACCGGTGGCACATCGGAACCACGGGCGTTATCGCGTTTGAATTCGCGTTGCTTGAAGCCGTAAACCTTGGGCGGCGGATCATCGGGCTCCATCCCGCCACTCTGGTTGGGCCGGCCGGTGGACTCAAGCAATCCCCGGCTGCGGGTAGTGTATGACCAACATTTGGCAAGACATGCACGGCATCTATCCTTGCGTGCCCTCCCTCGCGCTTTAGTCTCAATTGATAACCCTGCATAGTGTATCGGCCGACGGCCACCACCGTCGCGAGTGAATTAACCCTCCACGACATCTGCCATGAGTCCTTCCGCCGCCGCCCCGACGCGTCCGTCTGCCCCGCCTGTTACTTCCCACCAGAAGCCGAAGTATCCCGGTATCCGCGTCACGTGCAACGGCAACCAGCTCGTCACGCAATACGTCGAGACGCGGATCACCGAGGGCGGCGTCTTCTACCCGATTACTCCCTCGACCGAGGGCGGCGAGATTTACCAGCAATCCTTTGCCTCGGGTGAACTGAACGTCTGGGGCGTGCAGAAGGTCGCCGTCGAGACCGAGGGCGAGCACGCGGCGCAAGGCGGCGCCACCTCCTACGCCGTGCAGGGTCGCCGCACCGTCAATTTTACCTCGGGGCAGGGCATCGCCTACGCCATGGAGCAGTATTACCATGCGCCCGGCAAACTCTCGACCATGGTGCTGGAGGTCGGCGCCCGCGCCCTGACCAAGCACGCCCTCAATGTCCATTGCGGCCACGACGACTTTTACGGCGCGCTCGACACCGGATGGACCATGCTGATGTCGAAGGACGCCCAGCAGGCCGCCGACCAGGCCATCATTCTCCGCAAGGCCAACGAGTTGTCGTTAAACCCGGGCATGAACATCCAGGACGGCATGCTCACGACGCATTCGGAGCGGATGTATCTCGCACCCGAAGCGGAGATGCTCCGCGAATACCTCGGCGCCCCCGATGACCAGATCGATTGTCCCACGCCGGCGCAGTGCGAGCTGTTCGGCCCGAAGCGCCGCCGCGTGCCCGTGATGATGGACCTGAAGCATCCCATTTTGCTCGGCCCGGTGCAGAATCAGGAGCACCACATGAACGGCGTCGTCGCACGCCGGAACAATTTCAACGAACCCATCCTCGGTTTCCTGGCGGACTGTTACGCCGAGTTCGGCCGGCTCACCGGCCGGCATTATAGCTTCCTCACGGAATACAAGACGGCGGACGCCGACACCGTGTTTGTCTCGCTCGGTTGCGCCGCCGACAACATCGAGGCGGCGTGCGACTACCTGCGCGAGCAGCGCAATGCCAAGGTCGGATCGATCCACGTCAACGTCATCCGCCCGTTCCCCGAGGCCGCCATCATCAACGCGCTCCGCGGCAAGAAGAACGTCATCATCCTCGAGCGCACCGACGAGGGCCTGGCCGGTGACAACCCGCTGGCGCGGGATATCCGCGTCGCGCTCGGCAAGGCCGCCGAGGGGGCGAAGTTTGGCTCCGGCTCCGGCCTGCCCGCGCTCACGCCGGCCGAGACGCCGCGCCTCTTCCGCGGCGCCTACGGCATCGGTTCGCGTGACTTCCGCCCCGAGCACACGCTCGGCGCCTGGGAATTCGCCACCGGGGCCACCCGGCGGCAGGACGGCCGCAGTGCGGCCGACGGCGAGACGTTCTTTGTCCTCGGGGTCAACCATCCCTACGCCGCCATCAGCAAGGACACGCCGTCCCTCCTGCCCGAGGGTGCCATCGCGGTGCGGTTCCACTCCATCGGCGGCTGGGGCATGATCACCACCGGCAAGAACCTCGGCTCCATCATCGGCGATTTCGGCAAGTTTATCTCGGAGCAGACGCCGACCTACGACGAGGATGGTTTTCTCGTGGACAAGCTCTTCATCATGGCGAACCCGAAATACGGTTCGGAGAAAAAGGGCGCGCCCACCAACTACTACCTCACGGTCGCGCCGTCGCAAATCAAGGTGAACTGCGAACTGAACCACGTGGACGTCGTGCTCTGCTGCGACCCGAAAGCCTTCACGCACACGAATCCGCTGGAGGGCCTGAAGAAGGGCGGCAGCCTCGTCTGGGAATCCGGCGAGTCACCCGAGGTCGCCTGGCAGCGCGTGCCGGAGAAATACCGGCAGTTTGTCCGGGAGAACAACATCCGCATCTTTATTCTCCCCGGCTTCGACATCGCGCGGAAGGCGACCAACCAGACCGAGCTGCAGCTGCGCATGCAGGGTAATTCCTTCCTCGGCGCGTTCTTCCGCGTGTCGCCGTTCCTGAAGACGTTTGGCATCTCGGAGGAGCAGTTCCACAAGGTCGTGCAGAAACAATATGAGAAGAAATTCGGCCGCTTCGGCGAGGCCGTCGTCGCCTCGAACATGACCGTGATGACCGAGGGCTTCTCGCGCGTGACCGAGATCAAACTCGGCGCCAACGGCGACCCCGACCGCTCCTCGATGCGCAATCCTCTTCTCGCGCCCATCGGCGATCACCAGATCATTCCGACCGCGGGCTGCGGCGCCGCCGGTTGCGCCTCGATCCCCGCGCCCGCGGCGCAGCCCGCCCGCGCCCCGTTCCAGACGCTGGCGAAGTTTGACTCCGAGTTCCGCGCGGGCCTCGGCTACCACCAGCCGGCCGGGGCGTTCGCCTCCGTCGGCGTGATGAGCGCCGGCTCCGGCGCCACGCAGTCCAAATACGTCGCCCGCCGCGAGACCCCCGTCTACATCGCGGAAAACTGCACCCAGTGCATGGAATGCATCACCGCGTGCCCCGACACCGCGCTGCCCAACATGGCGCAGGATGTGTCCACCGTCCTCAAGACGGCGGTGAACAACTACGTCACCAACCGCGACGAGCGCCTGAAGTTCGGTGCGGAAATCGCCGGTCTCGAGGCCCGCGCGCGGGTGAGGATGAACGAGTCGGTGAAGGCGAAGACCAAGCTGCCGTTCCAGGACATCATTCGCGACGAGGTCAACGCGCTCACCACGATCTCCGCGCAAGCCAAGGCGGAGTTCACCAACATTATCGCCAAGCTCCCGATCGCCTACGGCAACGTCCCGGCGATCTTTCGCTCGCTCGAGGCCAAGACGCCCGGCGCCGGCGGCCTGTTCTCCATTTTCGTGTCCGACCTCTGCAAGGGCTGCGGCGAGTGCGTGCAGGTGTGCGGCGACCACGATGCCCTGCGCATGACGCGTGAGACCGAGGAACTGAACGCCGAGCTGACCACGGCGCAGGTGTTTTCCCGCCTGTTGCCCGATACCCCGCAGAAATACCTCGGGCTTTACAACGACAGCGACGCCGCCGGCTCGCGCGAGGCCGCGCTGCGCAACCACCTCATGGTCCGCCGCAATTACGAGGCACTCGTCTCCGGTGACGGCGCCTGCGCCGGCTGCGGCGAGAAGAGCATCCTGCGCTCGGTGGCGTCCGTCACCGAGGCCTACATGCGCCCGCTCTACCACCGCAAGGCCGACCGCCTCCGCGCCACGGCCGCGCGCCTGGCGACCGAGGGACCCGCGAAGCTCGCCACGCTCAAGGCGCGCGACGCGAAGGAGTATGAGCTGTTCCGGAAAACCTACGCCCACGCCATTGTCGGCCTCGGCGGCGAGAACGACGACGACACCGCCAAGCGCATCGCCGACTACGAAGCGAAGCACGGCGCCATTACCGACGTGCAGATCATCGGCGGGCTCGCGGCCATCCTCGAGCAGGATGCCTTCAACCACAAGGAGCTGCAGACGGTCGATGGCCGTCGGGCGAACGGCATGTCGGTCATGATGATGGGCGCCAGCACGGGTTGCAACACGGTCTACGGCTCCACGCCACCCGCCAACCCGCATCCCTATCCGTGGATGAACTCGCTCTTCCAGGACGGCGCCACGATCTCGTGGCTCATGGCCGAGTCGGTCATCGTCAACCATGCCCGCCGTTCCGTCGTCCCGGAGCGTTTCGCCGGCGCTCTGCTCGATCGGACCGAGAAGATCGCGAGCGAAGCGGAGTATTTCACGCTGACGCACCTCGACGACACGTTGATGACCGAGCAGGAAGTCCGCGAGCTGCCCAAGGTATGGGTCATCGGCGGCGACGGTGCGCTCGGCGACATCGGCTTTCAGAATGTCTCCAAGGTCGTCCTGCAAAACCGCCCGAACGTGAAGATGATGATGCTCGACACGCAGGTTTACTCCAACACCGGCGGGCAGAACTCCGACTCGTCCACCATGCTCGGCGGCTACGATATGAACCAGTTCGGCGTGGCCTCGCAGGGCAAGCTGATCGAGAAGAAGAATGTCGCCGAGGCGTTCACCAGCGGGCACGGTTCGCCGTTCGTCGCGCAGGTGTCGATGGCCAATGCGGCCAAGCTCTACCGGGCGCTGCTCGAGGGGCTCGAGTATCGCGGCACCGCCTTCTTCCAAGCTTACACCACCTGCCAGCCCGAGCACGGCGTCGGCGACAACATGAGCGCCGACCAGGCGAAGATGGTGCGCGATTGCCGGGGGATGCCGGAGTTTGTCTTCAATCCGCGCCGGGGCGAGTTGTCGCAGGAAGCGTTCGACCTCAAAGGCAATCCCTCGATGGACCGCGACTGGTGGCGCACCAAGTATTCCACGACGGGCGAGGAATACAGCTTCGGCGTCGCCCACTGGGCCATCACCGAGAACCGTTTCCGCAAGCACGTGAAGGCCATCAAGGAGGAGGACGCCGCGAAACTCACGCTGCTCGACGACCAGTTGCTCTTCCTCACGCAGGACGACGTCATCCACCGCCGCGTGTTCGACCCGGCGCACCGGAGTTTCGTGGTGAACTTCGGCTGCTACATCAAGGCCGAGGAGCACGGCAAGATGCAGTGCTACGCCGTCACGCGCCAGATGGTGCTGTTCGCCGTCGAGCGCCGCAAGGCGTGGCGCATGCTCCAGAGCAAGGCCGGCGTGGTGAACAAGGACTACCTCGCTCAGAAGAACTTCTTGGCAAAACTGGATAAGGGCGAGATCCCGCTGGCCGACGCCAAGGCGAAGGCCCGCGAGCTGTTCGCCGCCGAACTGGCTGCGGTGAAGTAATTCCGCCGGCAGGCGCCTCCTACCGGCACACCCGCCGGTAGAGGGCCTCGTAGCGCGGGATGATGGCGGCGGCGGAGAAATTCTCCCGGGCCCGCTTCTGCGCGGCGTGGCCCAGCGCAGCGCGGCGGACGGGATCGGCGAGCAAGGCCAGCACCGCGCCGGCCATGGCCGGCGTGTCGCCCAAGGGAACAAGCATACCGGTCTCGCCGGACAGCGTCACCTCGGGAATGCCACCGACGGCGAAGGCCACGCTGGGGCAGCCCACGCTCATCAGCTCGAGGATGCTCAGGCAGAAACTCTCCACCTCGGAGGTGAAGAGCCCAAGGTCGGCGGTGGCGAGGTAGCCTTCGATGTCGGTGACGCGCTCGCGGATAATGAGGCGGTCGGCCACGCCAATGCGGCGGGCTTCCGCGAGCAGCGGGCCGGGATCGGCGCCGGCCAGCACGACGAGCTTGAAGGCGAGTTTGGGTTTCAGCTTTGCAACGGTGTCGAGCAACAGGTCGAGGCGTTTGAGCGGGCGGAGGTTGGAGACGTGGAGCAGCATCGCCTCGCCGTCGGCGAGGCCGAGTTCGCGGCGGATTTCCTTTTGCGAGTGTTCGGCCGGGTGGGGCTCGAAGAAATTGTGGATGACCTCGATCGGACGTTGCACGCCGAGCAGGCGCACGGTCTCGGTGCGCATGAACTCGGAGACGGTGGTGATGGCGTCGGAGTTTTCCAGGGCGTGGCGAATGGCCGGGCCGTAGCCGGGATCGCGGCCGAGGAGCGTCGTATCAGTGCCGTGGAGCGTCGTGATGATCTTCAGCTGGTGCTCCCGGTGCAGCATCGACCGGGCGAGGAACGCCGCGGTGGCGTGCGGCACGGCGTAGTGGACGTGCAGCACGTCGAGCCCGTGGTCACGGGCGACCTCGGCCATCTTCACCGAGAGCGGGAGCGTGTAGTCGGGATACTTGAAGAGGTCGTAACTGTTCACCACCACGGGGTGAAAGCGGACGCGCGGGCCGCCGGGCATCCGGAACGGCTGCTCGTAGCTGATGAAATGGATTTCGTGGCCGCGCTGGGCCAGCTCTTCGCCCAGTTCCGAAGCGAGGATACCGCTGCCGCCGACGGACGGGTAGCAGGTGATGCCGATCTTGAGGAGACGGTTGGCGGGCATGTCAGAAGCGGCGGGCTCCGCGCGTCAGCGGCGTGAGCGAGTCGAACAGCAAGGGATCGTTCGGCCAGAGGGCCTGGGCGTGGGTGACGCCGGCATCCAGGCCACGCAGGCGGGCGCGGGCGAGTTGCAACTCGACATAGTTGCGAGTCTTCATCTGCGAGACGTGGGCCTGCATCGCTGCAGTCCAGGTGTCGACCAGGCTTGAGGCGGAGATGTCGATGAGGATGGGTTGCCCCCCGGTGGGCTCGCTGCCAGGGCTGAGGGCATAGAAAAACAACTGGCCGATGGCGTGGGACCGTAATTTGCGGAGTTGCTTCACGCCGCCATAGCGGGCCAGGCGGGTGGCGTCGCGCACGAGAGTGCCCAGTCGCCAATGATCGGGGTGCTGGTTGGGTTCGACCGTTGGGGCGAGGACAATGCCCGGTTGCACGCGGCGGATGATGGCGGCGAGCGCGAAGGCGTGCGAAACCCTCAGCTCGAGGTGGGCGTCTCCGTCGAGCTCCAGGAACTCGACGGTGGCGCCCAGGATTTTGGCGGCGGCCTTGGCCTCGCGGATCCGGATTGCCGGGGTGCCGTGGGTGCCGGCTTCGCCGCGGGAGCAAACGACGAAGTGGACCGGCCGGCCGGCACGGGTTTCCTTCGCAATAATGCCGCCGGCTCCGAACTCGATGTCGTCGGGATGCGCGCCGAAGGCGAGGAGGGCGGGCAGAGATTTTGAAGCGGGCATGGGGCGGCAGGCTTGGGAAATGTGTAACGTATTGTATTACAAATATCCGAGTGGATCAGGTTTCGGTGTAGGCTTCATCGGAGCGGTCGATGGGGTCGCGGGGGACAAAGGTGATTTCGGGGGCGTCGGTGGGGTTGAGATAGGCCTGCTCGCCGGCGCCGCAGACGTAGTGGGTGCAGTGAATCACAGATTGCATCCAGCGCAACCGGCTGTCGCGGGTCGGGCTCACCTGCTCCTTGGTGTAGGGCGTGGCGGGCAAGGTGAGGTAGGAGTTGCCGCCCTCGTGCAGTTTCAGCGCGCCGTCGAGGAGCCGCGCGCGGACGATCTCGCCCTGGTGCGGCACGTCGACAAAGCAGTCGGTGATGTCGCACGCGGCGCGGCGGACAGCCGGGTCGCCAGAGCGGACGACGCGGATGCCGTCGAGCAGACCCATGGCGCGATACATTTCCAGGCAAAAGTCGGCGGCGTTGGTCGCGGCGATGCCCTTGAAGGCGTCGACCCAGCGCGGGTCGACGTAATTCGGGAGCTGGCGCGCAGTGTGGGCCGGCCAGTCGGCGGGGATGCGCTTGAGGAAGAGCGGCGAGAATTTCCGCTGGAGCTTATTGGTGAAGGTGAAGTTGAGCGTGGCGGGTGCGTCGGTCCGCAGGTGGCGCAGGGTGGTCTGCGTTTCACGCGGGTCGTGGTCGCTGTCGTGCAGGAAAAAGACGATCTCGCCGCCGATCTCGGCCTGGAGGCGGCGGGCCGTCACGAACTTGGCGTGGAGGAACCGCCGCGGGAAAAAACCGCAGGGTTGCTGGCCGAAGCAGATGATCGGGGAGGAGGACAAAGTGAGAGTGAGGGTGAAAGTGAAAGGCGACCAGACAAGGCGCGAGCTAGGCTGGGCTTTCTTTCGCGGCATTCGAAGGAAGAAAAAACTGGAAGAGCAGGCTGAAGCCCACGCAGGCCGCGCAGCCGATCGGGTTGAGCCAGAGGTAGGCGACGGTGCTTTTCCCGAAAAAGAAGAGACCGAGCAGCAGCAGCTGGGTGGCCGCGGCCGCCCAGAAGACGGCGGTGCCGCCGACCTTCTTCAGGAAGAAGGCGACGAGGAAGACGCCGAGGAGCGGCGGATAGAACACGGACGCGATGATGTTCAGCGCCTCGATGAGGTTCTCCGCGAAGCTGGCAAAAAGGGCGAAGCCGATGGCGAAGAGGCCCCAGAAGGCCGTGAACCATTTCGCGTTGCGGACATTCCTCCGTTCGTCGTGCGCGGCGAGCGGACGGAAGGCCCGCCACAGGTCGATCGTGCTGGTGGTGCCGAGGGCGTTGAGCTCGCCGGCCTTTGACGACAGCGCCGAGGCGAACATCACGGCGACCAGCAGGCCGATGACGCCGTGCGGAAGCTGGGTGAGGATGAAGGTGATGAAGACGTAGTCGGAGTCGCGGGTCTTCTTCGCCTCGGGCGCGGCGGCGTAAAGCGTGTCGCGCGCCTCCTTGCGCAGGGTGTCGGAGGCGCGCTGGGCCGCGGCGAGCTCGGCGCGCGCGGCGGCCGCAGCCACCGCGTCGCCGCCGGTCTGCGCGGTGGTCCAGGCGCGGATCTTCTCCTGCTTGGCGGCGTGCAGCACGGTGTGCCGGGCCTCGAGCGTGCGGAACTCCGCGCCGCGCGGGCCCTCCACCTGGCGCTGCCAAGCCGTCTGGTTGAAGACGACCGGGGTGTCGGGCTGGAACTGGTAGAAGACGAAGAGCAGCGCGCCGAGCATCACGATGAAGAACTGCATCGGGATCTTGAAGAGGGCGTTGAACATCAGGCCGAGGCGCCCCTCGCGGAGCGCGGCGCCGCCGATGTAGCGCTGCACCTGCGTCTGGTCCGTGCCGAAATACGAGAGCGAGAGGAAGAAGCCGCCGAGCAGGCCGCTCCAGAAGGTGTAGCGCAGCCCGGGGTCGGGGGTGTAATCCACAGCCTGCAGCTTGCCCATGGCGCCGGCGATGGACGTGGCGTGGGCGGGGAGCTTCAGCACCAGAATGACGAATGCCGTGATCATGCCGCCGAAGATGACGGCCATCTGCCATTTTTGCGTGAGGTTCACCGCCGCGCTGCCGCCGGTGACGGTGTAGACGATGGCCACGAGGCCGGTGAAGACGATGGTCAGGTCGAGCCGCCAGCCGAAGGCCGTCGAGAGGATGATGGCGGGCGCGTAGATCGTAATGCCAGCCTGGATGCCGCGCTGGAGCAGGAAGAGGCCCGCGCCGAGCAGGCGGGTTTTCCGGTCGAAGCGCCGGCCGAGGTATTCGTAGGCGGTATAGACGCCGAGCTTGCGGTAGATGGGCAGGAAAACGGCGCAGACGAGAATGAGCGCGAGCGGCAAGCCGAAATAATTCTGGATGAAGGCGATTCCGTTCTCGTAGGCCTGGCCGGGCAGCGAGAGGTAGGTGATCGTGCTCGCCTGCGTGGCCATGACCGAGATGCCGATCGTGCCCCATCTGGTTGAGTGGTTGCCCTTGAGGTAGGTGTTGAGGCTGTCGGTGTGCCGCGTGCGCCACGTGCCGTAGGCGGCGATGCCGATCATCGTCCCGAGCAGCACGACCCAGTCGATCGGGTTCATGCGAAGGCGCGCGCGAACAGCGTCAGCGCGATCACGACCAGCAGGAAGCAGCCGAAGACGAAAAGATAGACGCCGCGCCAGGTGCGGAAGCCCGGGACGCCGGGGGAGTCGTCGTCAGGCAAGGGGGGCCGGCTCATTTTCCGAGGGAAAGCAGGTTGGCGAACAGCCGGTAGGCCCCGGGCACTCCCGCCGGCAGTTGGCGGAAGAAAGCGACGCCGGTATAGACGTAGTGGCCCTGGCCGTGCCGCGCCACGAGGATGCTGCTCTTGAGCGGGGCCTCCCCCGGGTCGCTCATCGCGAGCAACGGCGTATAATGTTCGTCCCACTTGCTCGGGAAATACGCGCCGCGTTCCTGCACCCAGCCGGTGAAATCGTCCGCGGCGATCCGGTTGGGCGTGTTCAACGCCGCATGGTCAGGCGCGAGCAGGGTCACGGGCGCCGTCTCGTCGGTGACGCGCAGGTCCGGGGCCGGGCCCTCGATCGAGAGCGGATACGGCCCGAGTTGCGGGGCCTTCAGGCCGTTGGGGCGGTTGTATTGCGCGATGACGGTGCCGCCCGCCTCGACCCAGGCGAAGAGCCCCGGCAGGGCCTCCTTGAGGTCGGTGCGCTCGTTGAAGGCGCGCACGCCGATGACGACGGCGTCGAGGCCCTTGAGTTTTTCCGCCGTGAGGTCGGCGGCGGTGAGGCGGTGGACGACACAGCCCATCTGCTCGAGGCACTCGGCCACGGAGTCGCCGGCGCCGGGCAGATAACCGATGGTCCGGCTGGAGGTGGCGAGGGCGAAACTCGCCAGTCTCGCGCGGGCGGGCGGCTGGAGCAGCTGCGTGGGCAGGTGATCATAACGCACTTCGTAACGTCGATTGGAGTAATCGTGACCATCGACCTTGGCGATGGCCGTGAGCCGGCCCGAGGAAGGTTGCGCCCCGGCGGTCACGTTGAAGGTGACGCGCGCCTTGTCGCCGACGTTGGGCAGACGGAACTCCTGCGGGCCGGGCGCGAATGACCAGCCGGCCGGCAGGCCGAGACGGAGGACGCCGCGGGTCTGGGCGCGGGCGGCCGTCAGCTCGACCGAGACCGACTTGGTCGTGCCCGGTGGCACCAGAAATATTTCGGAGTTGAGCTCGAGGGAAACCGGCGGAATGACCATGATCCGAAGCCGGGACTGTTCCCTGATCCGCGCATGGACCGGCTGCACCGGCTCGTCGGCGACGACAAAGGACTGGCCGCCGATGGCGAAGAGGTGTTCGAGGGGAACGGCGGGCGGGTTTTCCGCGCGCCCGATCAAGGTCGGGTCGTCCACGTGCGCCATGCCCGCCGCGCCGTCGGCGCGCAGCCAGTAGGGCTGGGTGAGCGGGGTTGTCAGCGGCAGGATCCCGGTCAGTTCGCCCGCCGGGCCCGCTGAAATCCGGAGGGCCGGACTGCGCGTTTCAAGGTAGCGCACGTCGATATTCTTCGCCGCCACCTCGAAGGTGAAGAACAGGCGGAGCGGCTCGCCCGGCACGACTTCGGCGCTGGCGACGGTGGTCTCGACTTTCAATCCGATACAGGCCTGGAGGATGCGGTCGAGCTGCACGCGTTTGTCGGCGACGAGCGGATCGACCGGGAACGCGGCCAGTCTGGTGCGGAGGGCCAGCAACGCGGGGACAGAGGCGGCGGGATCGTCGGGCTTGAATTGCGCGAGGACGGCCGCGGCCAGTTCGCCGATTTCCGCGCCGCCGGGATAGCGCGCCCAGGTGGTGTCGACGCCGTCCATGAGGTCGGTGAGAACGGGCACCGTTCCGGCCTGTTGGCCGGCCGGTGTTTGTCCGGGCCGGTCGCCCGGCAAACCGTCCAGCAGCATGAAATTCTGCACATTGGGTCCGGTCGGGTTGCGCGAAGTGAACCCGCCGAGGCCCTGGGTCTTGTGCATGGCGCGGCTGCGGGCGGCGATGGCGCTGAAGGTCTCGCCGCTGACCGGGTCGGTGCCGGCGATGTCCTGTTGGAAGACCGGGCCCTTCAGCGGCAGCGGGGTGCCGGCGTTGAAGCGAAACACATTCCAGAGAATCCGTTTCGGCTGCCAGACGGTCAGGCCCTGGGTGAGCTGCTCCGGATAGGCGGCGGGGTCGCCGGCGAGCTTGAACGCCTCAAGGGCGAGGATGGCCGACGCGGTGTGATGGCCGTGGCCGCCGCTGCCCGGCGGCACGGGGAAACGCGTGACGATGACATCGGGCCGGAACTGCCGGATGATGCGCACGACGTCGCCGAGCACGGCGACGCGATCCCAGAAGCGCAGGGTTTCCTCCGGGGTCTTCGAATAACCAAAGTCGATGGCTCGGGTGAAAAACTGCCGGCCGTGGTCGAGCCGGCGGGCCGCCAGCAGTTCCTGGGTGCGGGCGACGCCGAGCTTCTCGTCGAAGTCGCGGCCGAGTTCGTTCTGGCCGCCGTCACCGCGCGTCAGGGAGAGATAGGCGGTGCGGTAGCCGTGGCCCAGCGAGAGCCAGGTGATGAGCTCGGTGTTCTCATCGTCGGGATGCGCGCCAATGTGCAGGATGGTGCCGAGCGTGCCGAGGCTGCGGAGCTCCTGGGTAATCGCAGCCGGCGGCAGAGGTTCGGTCGCGGCGAGCACGGGGGTCGCGCAGGTCAGCAGGGCGATGAGTGATCCGAAGGGTGTTTTCAATGTCGGGTGGGAGGGGCTTTACGCCCCGACGGTATTGAAGGATTGGCGGACGGAGCCGGGGCATAAAGCCCCTCTCACGGGCGCTTGGGGCAACGCTTATTATTTGACCGTGAACGGCACAGAGTACTGCGTGGTCTCCCACAGCAGCTTGATCACGCCGCCACCGGCCGGGTTCTTCTCCACCGCCATCGTGAACTGGTCGAGTTGGGCGGACAGCGTTTCCTTGGTCAGCGCAACTTTGGCGAATTCCTGGGTGGCGTCGTAGGGGTCGGCGCCCCACTGGCCGATTTTTTTATTGATGAGCAACTGGGCCGAGCCGTCATCCGCGGGCAGGGTGTAGAGCGAGTAGGCGCCGGCCGGGAGAGCGGTGCCGCCGAGGTCGAGCGGCTGCTGGGTGATGAGGAGCGTCGCCTCGTCGGCGCCGGTGCGCCACGGCTTGCCGGCGGGGACGAGCGCACCCCAGATTTTGCGGATCTCGCCGGACTTCGGATCCTTGGAGTAAGGCCGGCCATAGATCACGGTCACGCGGTTGCCGTCAACCCGGGCGCTGATGGTGTCGTGGGGGCTGGTGCGCACGCGCGGGGCGGCGGGGGCAGCCACCGGGGTGGTCTGGGCGGGCAAAACTGCGGTGCCGAGCAAGGCGACCGCGAGGAAGACGGGGCGGAGGAGTTTCATGGGGATAGGGGCAAACAACTGAACCAAGATGCAGGCCGCGTTGCTGACACAGCCCGTGGGATAAAGTTGCGCCCCGGACCGCACATTAGACAGTCCGGGGCGGCAACGAAACAGGCCTTACTTGAGGCTGGCGATGAGGGCGTTGTTCAGCCGCGTGTATTCATCCTTCAGCGAGGCGGGCGACTGGGTGTCGCTCTTCACGAGGTCGAGCGACGCCTGCGCGGCGGCGAGCGCCCCGGCCTTGTCGCCCATTTTGGCGAGGATGAGACCCTTGCGATAGACCATCCACATCTGGCCCGGGCGCGCGGCAATCGCGGCGTCCATCCAGGCGGCGGCTTTTTTCAGATCGAGGTCGTTCTCATAGTAGAACATCGCTGACGGGAAGGCGATTTTCTTGGCGACCTCGGGATCGGTCATCGCGGCTTCGATCTGCGGGACGAGCTGGCCGACGACGTCGACTTCCAGCTTCACGGCCACGCGGGTCTTCTCCCAGGAAATGAAAAGCGACGCGGAGTTGCTGTGCAATTCGGCGAAGCCGAGACTGAGGCTCTCCACGGCATTGGCGCTGGCCGTCGGCTTGGCGGTGACGCGGGCGACATCGTTCTTCATGTCGTAGGCGTAGGAACCCCATTGCGACATGTTCTTGTGGATGATGACGGTCCACTCGTCCTTGCCCGGGATGGTGAAGAGCTCGTAGGTGCCGGCCGGGACGGCGGTGCCGTTGAGTTTCACGTCGGTGCTAAAGGTGATCTTGGTGGCGGTGTTGGCGCCGGTGCGCCAGACCTCGCCGTAGGGCACGAGGCCGCCGTAGACCGCGCGGCCTTTCATGCTCGGGCGGTTGTAATTGATCTCGATGTCGGTGAGGCCGACGCGCTGCTTGATGGTGGCGGCGGGGCTGGCGTCGGGGAAGGCCAGCTTGGGGGCGGGGGCTTGGGCGAACAGGCCGGTCGCGAGGACCGGCCCGGCGATGAACAACAGGGCGGAGCGGAGATGACGGGGTATCATAGGACTGGTAAGAGAAGCCAGATGGCCCGCAGATTCCACCCTAATCAGACCAAACCGGTCATTCCTGGCGATGAATGGCAATAGACACCCTCCAGACTGCGGGTGGTCTCCCGCTCAGGGCGTGCCCTCGGGCAGGAAATCCGCGTCGGAGAGCTCGAGCGTGATGACGCGCGCCGGCCAGGAGGGTTCCTCGACCGCGCTGAGGCGGCCGAAGAGCGAGAACACCACGGGCTCCTTGCCCTTTGCGTCCTTTTTGGTCGCGATCGGGACGGGAGACGGCGTGCCGGGCTTGACCTGTGCCACCACGCGGTAGCGGGCCAGCTCGCTCTTTTGCTCGGCGAACTCCACGCGGCCGTTGGCCGCGTCGTAGGACTTGATCGGGCCGGAGAACCGGAAGATCTTCCGCTGCCAGCCGCTGTAGAGCCGCTCCCGGTGGATGTTTTTGACGACATCGTTTTTTGGCCGGTAAATGCCGGTGGTCGAGTTGAACCCCGTGGTGATCTTGCCCGGGTCGTCGGGGATCCACAGGTCGCGCAGCAGCTCGGCCGGGTCCAGCACCGGGAAGACGGAGCCCAGCACGGGGCGGATTTTGACTTCCTCGCCGTCAACCACCGTGACGCTGACTTCCAACGGCGGGAAATCCTTCATCTGTAGCGTCAGCTTTTTCGGTCCGGCCGAAACGGGGTCGAAGAAGAGCGGGGTCTGCTTGTAGGACTTGCGATCCAGCACGACGATCGCGCCCGCCGGGACGCTGTCGACGGTCAGCTTGCCGTGGGGCAGGCGCACGGTCGCGGCGGCCTCCTGGTTCTCGGTGATCGCGGCCTTGTAAGGCAGGGCCGGCCAGGACGGATACTCGAGCGAGAGCGGGCATTCGCCGACCGGCAGTTGGGGGATCACCAGCGGCGTCTTGCCGAGCACGGTCTGGCCCAGCCGCACCGCGGCGCCCGAGGGAACGGTGTCGAGTTTGAGGGAGCCGCTCTTGAACTGGATGGCGAGCTCGACGGTCTGTCCGGCCAGCACGGTCGCCTCCGCGCGGACCTCGGGCCAGCCCTCGGTGCGGGCGGTGACGGTGTATTTTCCCGGCGGCAGGCGGGCCAGGGTCTGTTCGACGGCGCCCTCCTCATTGCCCTTGATGCCGGCGGCCGCGGCCTCGCCGGGGGCGGGGATGCGCGTCGCCTCGACGGTCGTATTCGGGCGGTTGGATTTCACGAGCAACCCGCCGGTGCTCTGCACCAGCGCGGCCTCGGCCCGGGCCTTGGAGACCACGGAGATTTTTTCGCCCACGGTCGAAACCGTGCATTTGGCCAGGAGGAGCACGATGAGCACGGCCGCGAGCACCACCCACGGGCCGGCCTTGCGCTGGGGAGATGCGACCGGAAAGAGTCGGTCGTAGAAGGCCTTCGCCTTGGCCAAGGCATCGGGCTTGGTGGCCGCCGCCGGGCCCTTGGCGGGCTGATCAGCGGCCGCTGCGGCCGTCGCGGCCGGAGTTGGTTCTGGCGCGGAAGGAGCCGGCTTGAATGGCGGCGGCGGCGCGATGGACTTCGGGACCGGGGCAGTTGCCGGATTCAGGACGGGCTTGTTGCGGCCCGGGGAGGGGTCTTTGTTTTCCATGGGATGATGGCCCGGCGACACCTGTCTACTTGACTTGAACCCGGCATCCGGGCAACGAGTTTATTCGCGAAATACCGGTGAAATGCTCACAAAGGACACGAAGGGCCGAACCGGTTGACCCCGGGATCAGCACGGATGGTTGTCGGAAGTTGCCAGTCGGTTGACGCAGGGCAGGAGAGTATCTCTCTGTTCCCTCCGTTTGCTCCTGTGAAATGTCTGTTTGGCTCAAACCGAATCCCAAGCCTTGGTGGCGACGGGGTCGCGGCCTTCGTCGTATTCGATGTGGTCGACGAGGGTCTCGATGGGCTTGCCGGCCAGGCCGCTGTCGATGATGCGCTGGGGCAGGACGGCGGAGCGTTCGTCGCGCCAGCCGAGTTTCACGATGAAGCGGTTCCACATGTGGCACTCCTCGTCGGGGCGGGGCGTGCCGTGCGCTTGGGCCCACGCGAGAGCCTCCTCATCCGTGGCGCCGGCCAGCACGCGCTCCCGCAGGTCGGCATGACGGACGCCGAGGAAGCGGCAGCAGCGTCCGTCGAGGACGTAGGTCTGGGCGTCGCCGAGGTTCGCCTGATATTCCGCGGGGAGATTTCCCGCCGCGTGGAGGCGGATCTTGTCGAGCATGCGGCCGAAGTAGACGAGGCGGCCGACCTTGGCGTAACAACTCCGCAAACCGGGGACGTGGGGCATGAGTCGTAGATTTCCACACGCACCCCGTGAGGCCAGACGAAAACCGGTGTGCCGGCCGGAGTGGTGCGGCGCTGAAAGCAAATCCGCAGCCTGACTCTGTCAGAGCCGACCAGATATCAAATGTGTTTAACCACTCATACCAGCGTCCTTTGGCTTTTGGACTATTCACCAAACCCGAAGCGGAGTTTTTACCACTGATCACACGGATGATCACTGATGGATGGGTTTGAACGCTAAAACATTCCCCGCAGTTTGCTGTGGGGGATTCCTAAAAATTAGGGCGCTGCCCGGCGCAGCCCTGCTGGCCGGGCTGTGCAAGCCGCGCGTAGAATCCCCGGCGCTTGCTCCGGGGTGTAGCGCTGGCGAAAGGGCAGCGTTCAATCCGTGCCTGTCCGAGAAATCCGTGGTTAAAGTCTGAAAGCTAGGGGCGATTGGTATAAGAACACGAAGAGCACGAAGGAGTGTATTGGTTTTGACCAGCCCTCCGCGGAATCTGCACAGCTAGGCAACTACCAAGAGATTACACGTTTGTGGTATAAAACCGGTATAAACCGGTATTAGACTTGTTTTATGCAATAAAACCGGTAAATACCGGTGTATGAAAGAACTGAAGGAACTGGGCGCTCGGGTGCGCCACCAAAGAGTGGCGCAGGGGTTGAAGCAGCAGGAGCTCGCAGCCAAGGCGGCCGTGAGCGAAGACGCCCTGTCCTCTTTGGAGAACGGCCGCTCAGTGACAGTCGAGTCGCTGGTTCGGGTGTTGCAGGCACTGGGATTTCGCGACGCCTTGATCAATCTGCTGCCTGCTCCCGTGCCCAGTCCGATTCAATTGCAGAAACTGGCGGGCAAGGAGCGTCAGCGCGTGCGGTGATATTTTTGTTTCGATGACTGTCCTACACCCCCCGTCGCTGCGCGCCACCCCGCTTCATAGAGGGGATTCAAGGCACTACCTGCGCTAACCCATGGCCAATCCTTTCGCAGACCTCTATTATCAAGGCGTGAAGGCGGGCGTCGCGTATTGGGACGCGGACCGGCGGTTGGGTGTGTTTGAATATACCCCGAAATTTGTGCGCAGTGGGGTGGAGCTGGCCCCGTTGATGATGCCGCTGCGGGCCGGTCCCTACCAGTTTGTGAACCTGCACGAGTCCTTCGGCGGGTTGCCCGGATTGCTCGCCGACAGCCTGCCGGACACCTATGGCAATGCGCTGATCAACGACTGGCTGCGCCAGCAGGGCCGTGCCCCGGAGGATTTCTCCCCCGTGGAGCGCCTGTGCTACATCGGCAATCGCGGCATGGGTGCGCTGGAGTTTCGTCCGGCCATCCGGGAGCGCAACTCGCAGCCGGAACACGTGGAGGTGGAGAAGCTGGTGGAACTGGCCTCGGCGGCCCTGGCGCGGCGCGAGGGTCTGTCCACCCGCTTGGAAAGCGAGGAGGAGTTGAACGAAATCCTGCGCGTCGGCACTTCCGCCGGCGGCGCGCGGGCCAAGGCCGTCATCGCGCTTAACCCGCAAACCGGGGAGGTGCGTTCCGGGCAGGCCAAGGCTCCCGCAGGTTTCGAGCACTGGCTGATGAAATTCGACGGCGTGACCGCGTCCTTCGACGGCGTCCGGGATCCCCAGGGCTATGGCCGCATCGAATACGCCTATCACCTCATGGCCCGCCGGGCGGGCCTGACCATGGCCGATTGCCGGTTGTTCGAGGAGGGCGGCCGGGCGCATTTCATGACGCGCCGTTTCGATCGCCCCGCCGGGGGCGGCAAGCGCCACCACGCGTCGCTTTTTGGCCTGGCGCACCGGGCCTATGCCGCGCCGGGGGCCCACAGCCATGCCTACGAGGATTACTTCGGAGTCATCGAGAAACTGAATCTCGCGCCGGAAGCCAAGGTGGAGGGATTCCGGCGCATGGTGTTCAATGTGCTCGGCTGCAACCGCGACGACCATACCAAGAACTTCGGGTTCCTCCTGGCCGAGGACGGCCGGTGGGAACTGGCCCCGGCGTTCGACATCGCTTACGCGCACAATCCGCAGGCCGGCAAATGGACGGCGACGCAGCAAATGTCGGTGGCCGGCAAGCGCGAGGGTATCACCCGCGCGGACTTCATCGCGATCGGCCGCCGGTGCGGGGTGGCCACCGGGCCCAAGCTCAACACCGTGATCGACCAGGTGTCCGGGGCCATGGGGCAATGGGAAGCATTCGCCACGGAGGCGGGAGTCTCGGCAGACAACCGGAGCAAAATCGCCCGCGCGCTTGAGGCGCAGGCGGCGGTCAGCGGGGCCGGGAATTAGCTTTGGTATTGGTTGTCGCTGACTTTTTCCAACCAGTCGACGGCCTTGCTATCGAGCTGCTCCTGGATGGCGATGTGAGTCATGGCCGTGGTCGGCGTGGCGCCGTGCCAGTGCTTTTCGCCGGGCGCGAACCAGACGACATCGCCGGGGCGGATTTCCTCGATGGGGCCGCCTTCGCGCTGGGCCCGGCCGCAGCCGGCGGTGACGAGCAGGGTTTGGCCCAACGGATGCGTATGCCAGGCAGTGCGGGCGCCGGGCTCGAAGGTGACGCTGTTGGCAGCGGCGCGAGCGGGAGGCGTGACCGGGAACAGCGGGTCGATGCGCACCGTGCCGGTGAACCAGTCGGACGAGCCTTTGTTGGAAGGTTGGGAACCGGCGCGAGTGATTTGCATGGGGAGGAAGTGAAAGTGAGAGTGAAAGTGGGGTAAGCGGAGTGGGGTTGAACCAAACAGTCGCACAGGAGGGAACAGAGGCAACAGAGGATCCATTGAGTGCAGCTCAGTTCTCTCTGTTACCCCCTGTTAATGTCAGCGAGGCACAGCCGGTGCGGAGGCCGGCCCCCGAAAAGAAAAACGCCGGCCTGAGGGCCGGCGTTGAAGGAGAGCTTATAGCTGAACGCTTATCGCTGATAGCTGGGAGTATCGTTTAGCGATACTCCTCATTCGTGTTGGCGTTAATTATCTTAAAGTTTTCGACGTGATAATTCGGGTCGGCGCGGAAGGCCAACTTGATTCCGTAGGTCTTCTCGATGCGGACCAGGAGCTCCGAATCCTCGACGCGGAGGCGTTCGAGGATGCTCGGGTGCACGTGGACGCGGAGCGAGTAGTCCTTGCCGTCCTTCCGGCCTTGGAGGCGGCGGGCGACGGACGAGAGCTTGCGCTGGAGCTCGACCGACATCGTCGTGGCGGACTTCACCATGGCACGGCCGCGGCAATACGGGCAGCCGGTGTAGAGGTTGGCCGAGAGCGACTCCTGTTGGCGCTGGCGGGTCATTTGCATGATGCCGAGCGACGAGATGGGCAGGATGTGGGTCTTGGCCTTGTCCTCCGACATGAGCTCGACCATGCGGTCATACACCGCGTTGCGGTGGCGGCGCTCCTTCATGTCGATGTAATCCATGATCACGAGGCCGCCGATGTTGCGGAGCCGGATCTGGCGCGAAATCTCGGTGGCGGCCTCCATGTTGACCTGGAAGATGGTGTTCTTCTCGTCGCCGGAGCGGCTCTTGTGGGAGCCGGTGTTGACGTCGATGGAGATGAGGGCCTCGGTCTCGTCGATCACGATCTCGCCGCCGGAGGGCAGGGGGACGCGGCGCTGGAAGGTCTGCTCGATCTGGCGCTCGATGTTGTAGCGCTCGAAGACCGGGATGGAGTCCTTGTAGTAGACGATCTTGCCCTTGGAGCGGCTCGAGATCTGGCCGACGTATTCCTGGGTGCGCTTGTAGTCGTCCTCGTTGTCGACGAGCACGCGGTCGATGTCCTCGGTGAGGAAGTCGCGCACGGTGCGCTCGACGATGTCGGGTTCCTGGTAGAGGCAGGCGGGGGCGCGGTCGGTCTCCATCTTGCGCTGGATCTCGGACCACTTGGCGAGGAGGAGGTGCAGGTCGCGCACGAAGTAGCGGGGTTTCTTGCCCTCGCCGGCGGTGCGGACGATGACGCCCATGCCCTCGGGGATGGTGAGCTCGTTGATGAGGGTCTTGAGGCGCTTGCGCTCCTGCGGGTCCTCGATCTTGCGGGAGATGCCGCAGCCGTCGGAGAACGGCGTGAGGATGAGGTAGCGGCCGGGCAGGGAGAGGTTGGTCGTGGTGCGCGGGCCCTTGGTGCCGATGGGGCCCTTGGTGACCTGGATGACGATCTCGGAGCCCGGCGGGTAGAGGCCGGGGATGTCCTTGACGGTGGGCTCGGCCTTGCGGGGACCGGTGTCCTTCTTCTTGTTGACGCGCACGACCTCGACGGAGGAGTCAGCGGCGGCCGGGAGCATGTCCCAGTAGTGGAGGAAGGCGTTTTTGTTGTAGCCGATGTCGACGAAGGCGGCCTTGAGGCCGGGGTCGAGGTTCTTGATGCGGCCCTTGTAGATGCCGCCGACCATGCGGCTGTCGGATTCGCGTTCGATCTCGAAGCGGTCGAGGGTGCCGTCGACGAGGAGCGCGACGCGCTTCTCGAGGGGCTCGGAGTTGATGACGAGTTCGCGGAAAGAGCCTTTCTCCTTCCGGAAAATGCTCAGGATCTTCTGGAGGATGGGCCGGTCGGCGGAGCGTTCCTTGGCTTGCAGGCGCAGTTGATCGGCGGTGAGAGGCTCGCTGTGCTTCTGGGGCGGGGGGGAGGCGAGTTCCTCTTCATGGCGTGAGGCGGCGTCCTGGGGGGAGCCGGAGTGGGTGGGCTGGTCGTTCATTTTTGGGGTGGTGCCTTGCGGCGGTGTTGTCGGCAGGGCCCCGTCGGCCAGCAGGCTGTGCGCAGGAGATTCCGGCAGAGCGGTCCATATCGTGTGGCAGGAGACTCATGTTAGAAGTCCCTCCGAAACCGATAGACGCTTTGGACCAGTCCTTGCAGCAAGCAGCAGCTGAGCACGAAGGTGCCGCCGTAGCTAATAAAGGGAAGCGGTATGCCTTTGACCGGCACCAGACCGATGGTCATGGCGATGTTGACGAACACATGCACGGTGAAGAGCACCGTGACGCCGAGCGCCAGTAACGCGCCGAAGCGGTCGCGGGCGAGCCCGGCGATCCGCAGTCCGTTCCACAACACCACGCCAAACAGTCCGATGACGGTGATGCTTCCCAAAAATCCCTTTTCCTCCGCGATGACGGAGAAAATAAAGTCGTTGTGCGCGACGGCGCGCGGCAGGTAGCCCAGCTTGGCCTGCGTGCCCTCGGTCCAGCCCTTGCCGGTGAGGCCGCCCGAACCGACGGAGATGAGCGACTGGCGGCTGTTCCAGCCGATGCCCATGGGGTCGATCTTGTCCGGCAGGGCGAAGGCGAGCACGCGATTCCGCTGGTAGTCCTTCAGCGGCAGGAGGGAGTGCTTTTCGTAGGCACCGCGGTCGCGGGTGTAGTCGAGGTGATTCTCCTCCATGAACTTGGAGTAGTTCCAGACGTCGAGGGCGACGATACCCACGAGCAGGGCAAACACGCCCAAGGCTCCGGCAAAGAACCGCATCGAGAGGTTGGAGACAAAAAGCATGGCGAAGACCATCGGCGCAATCACGAGGGCGCTGCCAAGGTCGGGTTCGGCGATTATCAACAGCATGGGTATGCCCACCGCAAGGGCCAATTTTACGAGCACCTGCAGCGAGTCCTTCACCGTGCCGAGGCGCGATCCGGTGAGGATGGACGCCGTGGCGAAGAGCACCGCGATCTTGGCGAATTCCGAGGGTTGGAACGCCCCGAGCCCGGGCACATCCAGCCAGCGGCGCGCCCCCATGCCGTGGGTGGTGCCGATGCCCGGGATCAAGACCAGCAAGAGAATGCCGAGCGCAAACAGGTAGACGAAGTGGGCGTATTTCAACCACAGCCGGTAGTCGAGGAGCGCCGTTGTTACGTAGACGATCGCCCCCAGCGTGAGCCAGACGAGCTGAGTCACCCACTGGTGTTGTTCGGTCGCCAGCTGGGCGCTGTAGATGAAGAAAATCCCGAAAAGACTCAGCCCGGCCAAGCACACCGGCGTGATCCCATCGAACCGTTCGCGCGTGGTGAGTTTGAAAAAACTGGCGAGATCGAGGCGGCGGATGGGGTTCACGAAAAAGGAGACCCGCCACTAAACACCCGGCGGAGCCGCTGGCAACGGCGCAGTGGGGTGGTGTAGCCTTGGGTGGAACCCGGCCTCTGGACGGGTTTGGTCGATGGGGGGAAGGGAAGCCCGTCCGAAGGCCGGGCTCCACCTTGTGCGGGCTGGAGCGCTTGTAAAACGCACCGTCTGCGGTGTTGCCAACCCGCCGGGCACCCGTAGGTTCGCGCCCCCTTAGATGCCGACCTTCATCGCAGCCACCGAGACAGTCCTTAACGCAAGCGCGGCCGAGCCGTATCTGTGGGCCTTCGTCGTGTGCGGAGTCATCGGGGCGGCCGGCGGCTTTCTTGCCGTGTGGTCGCTCATGCGCCAGAGCCGCCACCTCGTCCGGCGGGAGGCGGCCGTCGCCGCGCAGGAACTGACCAACCGGGCGGAGGAGGAAATTCGCCAGCGCGAGGCGGACCTGAACCGCGACTTTGACCGCCGGCAGATCGAGATTGAGTTGATGCTGCGCGAAATCCGTTCGCACGAGGAATCCCTCGGGTTGCTCGACCACCAGCTCGAGCAGCGGCAGGAGCGCCTTTCCCGCGAAACCGCCGCCATCACCCAGGCCCGCGACGCCATGCGCGACCTCTCCAAAAGCCTGCGCAAGCGCCTCGAGGGTGTCGCCTCGCTCGACGGCGAGGAGATCCGCAAGCAATTGCGCGAGGAAGTGACTTTCGAGTGCCAGGAGGAATTGCGCGCGCTCCGCAAAGAGCTGCTCGAACGCTCCGAGCAGGATCTCGTGCAGGAGGGGAAGCGCATCCTCGTCGCCACGATGCAGCGCCTCGCCGGCAAGCCGAACAATGACCTCACCGCCACCATCGTCCAGCTACCCAGCGAGGACATGAAGGGCCGCATCATCGGCCGCGAGGGCCGGAACATCAAATCCTTTGAGGCCGCCACCAGCACCACCCTGCTGATCGACGAGTCGCCGCAGATGGTGCTCATCTCGTCGTTCGACCCCGTGCGCCGCGAGGTGGCCAAGCTCGCATTGGAAGGCCTCATCAAGGACGGCCGCATCCACCCGGCCAGCATCGAGGAATTCGTCAGCCGCGCCCGGCAGGACCTGGACCTGCATGTCGCGCAGATCGGCGAGGAGGCGGTGGACCGGCTGAAGATTTCCGGCCTGCACCCCGAGAGCATCAAGCTGCTGGGTCGGCTGCGCTTTCGTTTTTCCTACAACCAGAACGTGCTCGACCACTCCATCGAGGTCGCGCAGCTCTGCGCCATGCTCGCCGCCGAGCTCGGCTTGGAACCCAACATCGCCAAGCGCGCCGGCTTGCTGCACGACATCGGCAAATCCATCGAGGGTGAATACGAGGGCAGTCATGCGCTGATCGGGGCCGACTTTATCCGCCGCTATGGCGAGACCGACATCGTCGTCAACGCCGTCGCCGCCCACCACGCCGAGGTGAAACCCGAGACCGTCTACGCGGGGCTCGTCATCCTGGCCGACGCCATCTCCGCCTCCCGGCCGGGTGCGCGCGCCGAGTCCATGACCTCCTACATCGAGCGGCTCGGCCGGCTCGAGAAACTCGCGCTGACAATGCCCGGCGTGCAACTGGCCTTTGCCATCCAGGCCGGCCGCGAGGTGCGGGTCGTCGTGCAACCGAGCGTTGTCACCGACGAACAAGCGCACGCCCTGGCCAAGACCCTGCGGCTCAAGATCGAGGAGGAACTCGACTATCCCAGCACCATCAAGATCACCGTCATCCGCGAGCAGCGGTATACGGAAACCGCGACGTGACGGGAAAGGCTGAAGAACTGAAAGGCTAAAAAGCTGAGCCAACGGCGGCCTCGGGATAATTTCAGTCTTTCAGCTTTTCAGTCTTTCGGTCTTTCTCCCTCCCATGTCTGACAAGAAAATCCTCGAGACCTTTCCCAATCCCGCGCCGCAGCGCGACTACGTGATCGAGCACACCCATCACGAGTTCACCTCGCTGTGTCCGATGACGGGTCATCCGGATTTCGCCGACATCACCGTCCGCTACGTCGCCGGCAAGAAGTGTGTCGAATTGAAATCGCTGAAGCTCTACTTCCACGCCTACCGCAACGAGGGCATGTTCTTCGAGGCTGCGACCAACAGGATCTGCGACGACCTCGGCGCCGCGCTCCGGCCGCGGAGCCTGGCCATCATCGCCAAGTGGAAGGCCCGCGGCGGTTTTTCCTCAGTCGTCACCGCCGAGTGGAAGAAGCGGAAATAGGAACAAAATCAGAACCAATCATTGCACAGGAGCTAACGGAGGAAACGGAGGGTTTGAAACCAACCCTCTGCTCGCTCTGTTGCCTCCTGTGAAATCGGTCCGGGCATGAATGGGACTGATACACCGATCCATTTCATCGACTTCGAGGGCAACGCCACCTCGGGCATCATCGAGTTTGGGGTTGTGACGCTGCGCGACGGGCAGCTCGCCGAGATGCGCACGCGGTTGTGCCAGGCCAGTGGCCGGATCAGCGCCGAGGACACCGCGGTGCACGGCCTGCGGGCAGACGCGGTGGCGGCGCAGGCGCCGTTCGTGGACGAGTGGGAATATTTCGCCGGCTTGCGCGAGAGCGGGCCGCTGGCGGCGCACTTCGCCCAGGCGGAGAATTTCCTGCTGCGCAAGGTTTGGCCGTATCCGCGCCACGCGCCGGACTTCGCCCGGCCGGGCAAGTCGGCAACGGAGTGGGGGCCGTGGATCGACACGGGGCGGCTCTACCCGCAGTTTTTCTCGCAGCTCGGCGACGGCAAGCTGGCGGAGCTGGTCACGGCCTGCGGGCTGCAAGTGGAATTGGACAAGCTGGCCGCAGCGCACTGTCCGGCCGGCCGGCGACAGTATCATGCGGCGCTCTACGACGCGCTAGCCGGGGCGCTGCTGCTCCGGGCGTTCTTGCTCCGACCGGAGTTTGCCGCGGCGACGATTCCCTGGCTGCTGCAAATGAGCACGCTCGACGGCGGCAAACGCGACGCGCTGCAACAGCGCGATTTGTTTGGGTAGGGCGAATCCTCCGGATGAGCCGCGGCTCGTCGGGGCGACTCGCCCTACCCGCTCACAGCCCGTATTTGTCGACGAGGTAGACGAGCGAGGCCATGGCGGCGGCGCCGAGTTGGAGCTCGCGCGGGTTCACCTGGTCGATGCTGTCCCGGGTCGTGTGGTGGAGGTCGAAGTAGCGCTGGGAATCGGGCTGCAGACCGGCGACCGTGGCGCCGTGGGCCAGCAGCGGGCCGACATCCGCGCCGCCCGTGCCTAACTGGAAATGGTAGACGCCATACGGTTCGAACAATGGTTTCCAGCGGGCG
>JANNDM010000167.1:0-3905 GCA_031387725.1 Verrucomicrobiota bacterium
CGATCAACAGGCCATGCCGGCCGGGCGCCAGGACATGGTTCTCAACGACCCCGGCATAGTGGGCGTCGCGCTGTTCCATGATCGGGTCGACATCCGCTTGGTTCATCAACTTGGTTTGCGTCCAGTCCTCCGGGGGATCGCCTAAGAGCACGCGCAGCCGCCGCTCGGGCGGCAGGGTGCGGTTGATCGCCCGCACGGTCCGAAAGAACTGCTCATAGATGGGGTTATCAAAGCCCCAGCCGAAGAAGTCGCGCCACACGGGACGCAGGTCGCGCGCGGCGACCGGCTCGCCGGCCACAAAGCGATCCACGACCGCCTGGTGGCGCGCATTGCCAACTTCGAAGACGATCGCCTGGACGGCGCTGGGAAAGTCCGGGTGATGCAGCAGGGCGTTGACGAAGTCGGCTTCGTCCTGGCAGCCATGCAGCTCACCCAGGGCGACCAGCGGCTGGCGGGCAAATAGGTCGATAACACCTATGACGGCTGGTATCGGTTCGATGGCGGGGCGCGACATCATCTCGGTGACCTCCGTAACGTTGCTGCGGGCGGATAGGTTAGGCGGGTTGGATTGGCCTTTAATTCCAGTCTAGGAGCCTGTCGGAGAGAAAAGGCTGATTGGGCTGGAATTAGTCATCGGCATAGATTTCAGGTGTTCATTTCGATCAAAAATGGTTCCAACAGGCGCGTTTCTATGGTTGGACGGCTGCATTTTCGGGCCGCAGGCGCGTCGAAGCCGCCCTTCAGTCGACCATCAACGTATGCAGACGCTTGAGATTGAAGCCCAAGCACACCAAGCTCCACTCACCCGCGGCGGCGGCCAGACCCCGCAGGGAGAATTGGCGGAAGCCCAGGACCTCCTTGATGATCCCGATGACCGGTTCCACCGTGCACTTTCGCAAACGATAGATGGCTTGGCCAATCTCGGTCTGAAGTTTGTAAGCCATCTTGACCTTTGGACTGGCGTCTGGGGCTGGGGGCTGCGGCTGTTGGTCAAAGAAGGTCTGCCAACTCTGATGATGTGGCTCGCGCCCAGTCGCGATGTAGGGTTCAATGCCGCGCTGCTCACACGCTTTGAAAGTCGCCGGGCTGAAGTAACCGTTGTCCAAAGCGACGGCGGCAGGGGTCCCCACGAGCGGGGAGATGGCCGCCAGCGTCGGCTCGGCTTCGCGTTTGTCGTTGGCGTGGTTGGAAAGCGCGGACGCCACGATCAGCAAACTGCCCTGATCGACGGCGGCTTGAACGTTGTAGTGTTGGTCAAAACCGTCATCGGTGCTGTTCTTCATGATGCGCGAGTCCGGATCGGTGAAATTGTACTGATCTTTGTCGTGTGGGCCTGGTGCGGGCGGTTGCGGCGGACGTCCCTTGGGTTTGCGATGATGCCGACTGGCTTTCTTCTCCCGCTCCCGCAGTTTGGCTTCATACTCAGCTTTTTCAGCTTCATAGCGTTCTTTAGCCCGCGCCTCCAACACCGCCTTGGCCTTCGCCAAATTGGCCAACCGCTCTTCTCGGATGGCAATCTCGTCTTGGATCACCAGCCCGTCCGGCAGTTGCTTTTCGCCTTGATCGGCCTGCTCACCCAGTTGGAACAATTCGCCAACTTCTTTGCGCAGTTGCGTGTCGATCTCGATCAGGCGCTTGTAGCTCACCGCTTTGCTCTTGGACGCATCCGCGTGGAGCTTGCTACCATCCAGGCTGATATTCCCCAGCTTCAGCACCCCCGCGGCCTGTGCCAGCAGCAGGACTTGCACAAAGAGCTCTTGCATTTCCGCCAAGAATGTCTTGCGAAAGTTGGCAATCGTGTCGTGGTCGGGATGCAACCCACCCGCCAGGAAACGAAAGGGCAGGCTCTCGTAGGTGGCCTTTTCGATCTTGCGCGAACTGAACACGCCGGTGGCGTAGCCGTAGAACAGCAGTCCCAACAGGATCTCGGGCGCAAACGGCTCGCCCCCCACTGGGGCGTAGCGAGCGTAGACCGCCCTCAAGTCCAGTTGGGTGATCACATCCACCACGAAGCGAGCCAGGTGGTTCGGCGGCAGCGCTTCACCCAGCGTGACGGACTGTTTCAGGGTTTCATCGTAGTCGGCCGTCCGGAATTTGCGTGTCATGCCGATAGTGTACACTCAGCCGGCCAGTTCTCTCCGACAGGCTGCTAGAGGAGAGTAATCGCCAATGAACGAAAAACACGCTAACCCCGACATTTCTCCTAGTAGCCCTCCCCCGCCCGGCGGTTTCAAAGGTCTGTTCAAGAAACTTCGGTCCAAGTTCAAGGGATTTATAGATTACACAAAGAAACTCCTGGTCGATAGGCGTTACCTTGAATTGTACTTTTCTCATCTAATTGTTGAATTTGATATAGTTGTTGAACTTGATTCCTTGCCCAACCAAGGGGAAGCCCACAAACTGGCTAATCGGGCGAAATCACTAATTAAAAAATGGGATTCCAAGGATTTCGATTGGCGCGACATCTTCGAATTGGAAGCCATCATCTTGCAGCTCCAGCCACTTGATACACTACAACGCAGAGCTTGGAACTTGAGGCAAAAGTATAAACAGATTGTGACGCAAGAAGCCTACGACGCGTATCTAAACTCAAAGCCCCCGGGCCTAAATGGCAAAGACGGAACCGAAGCCGCGCTACGAGCCGATCTGTTGCGAATTCTCCGAGACTTCCATTGGCAATATGGCATTACGATTACGGGAGAGACACTCCGCGATAGTATTTCGATACAAATAGCTTGGATCTTGGCGGGTGTAATAGCGCTCGGGGTAGTCTCCTTGGTACTTCACGGGATTCCTGCCTTTCTTCCAGGGCCCTTTCCCTGGGTTGTCGCCGTTCTCTTAGGGCCCGTCCCCTCGGTTATTGCCGTATTTTTGGCAGGAGTAATCGGTGGATTTGTAAGCACAGAACTTCGTCTGCAGGAGCTCCGATTAAGTGGGACGGAGCCGATCAGGGCACTCGTACAACTCAACCAGGGACGCACAACCATCGTGATCTCTCCGCTGTTAGGCGGGGTTTTTGCGGTCATTCTTTTTGTCATTTTCGCCGGTGGCTTTTTTTTGAAGGGCGACCTCATCCCGGTGATTTATGGGCCGCCACAATCTGGGTTGATGACCTTTGAAACATTCTGGACGTATACCGGTACCGCTTCGACGATAGAGTCGGCGAAGCTGCTAATTTGGTCCTTCATTGCCGGCTTTGCTGAACGCCTGGTTCCCGATGCCCTGAACAGGATCGCCGCATCCACCAAGAGCAAGTGATTAGAAAGAACTGGGTAGTGTCCCTGAAACGTGTGTCAATTGCTTTAGGGTCGCAGCAGTCAATTTGAGATAGTGGGAGCTTGACATAAACTTCCCCCTGCCGGCCGGACCGGGCCAAGCGCGGGAGGCGATCATGGGCTGTGAATGGCGCGCAAATAACCGCGAGAAGGTGGTCGCGCCGGCTGCAGCACCGTAAAGTCTTTCTGTCGGATATCGCCGCAGTCAAGGCCCGGCGGTGGCGGCGGAATGCAGAAGTCCGGGTAGGATGGGTCGCAATTCCCTTGTGTCGGCGGCGGTGGCAAGGGTGTGTCAATCGGCGGTTGTGGCGGCGCAACCGTGTCGCTGGGCGGCGGAGCGCTGGTGTTGGTGAACCCAGACCTGGTACAACTTCGCCACGGCTCTCGCCAATGAGGGTATGGCGCCGGCCACCGCGCAGTTCCCGGCCGAGCATGTGTGGGGCGGCATGACGGCCCATGTGCTCTACCCCCTGCCCGGTCTTGGCAGCCCGGAGCAAAACAACGCATCAGTGGTGCTGCTGGTCGAGCACGGCTCGGTCGGCTACCTGCTGACCGGGGACATTGACAGCACAGCCGAGGCGCAGATCATAGCGCGCGACACGCCAGTGGCGGCCGACATCCTGAAGGTGG
>JANNDM010000133.1:0-8279 GCA_031387725.1 Verrucomicrobiota bacterium
GTCGGCCTCGTCCGCCGCGTGCGCGAGGACGAGGACGAGGCGCTGCAGAAGCCGCTCGAGTGGGGCCTGATCCGCCGGCTCTTCACCTACACGGCCCCCATCAAGGGCAAGGTCTCCGGTTTGATTCTGCTGACCGTGATCCGTTCGGCGCAATTGCCCGCGCTGGGCTGGGTGATGTCGCTCATCATCAAGGGACCGATCACGGGCCGTGACCTCATGGGTATCGCGCTGGGGGTGGCGGGCTATGGAGTGCTGGCGCTGACGACGGACGGAATCTTCCACTTCCGGCAGCGTTACGCGTTGGAGATCGGCGAGACGGTGGTGAACGGCCTGCGCGCCGAAATCTTCGCCGTCACGATGCGGCAGCCGATGAGCTTCTTCCACCGGGTGAAACTCGGCCGGGTCATCGGCCGCGTGACCAGCGACGTCGAGGCCGTGCGCGTCGGCATGCAGGACGTTCTTTTCGTCAGTGTCATCCAGTTTGGCACCATGTTCTTCACCGCGCTCGTGATGCTTTGGACCGATAGGGTGCTTTTTCTCGTCGTGCTGGCCATGGCGCCGGTGCTGTGGCTGCTCAACCGGCATTTTCGCGTGAAGCTCAGCCATTACACCCGGGCGTCGCAGGAAAGTTTCAGCCGCGTGACGGCGACGCTCGCCGAGTCGGTCAACGGTATCCGGGTGACGCAAGGCTTCGTGCGGCAGGAAACGAATGCCGGCTTGTTTCGCAGCCTGCTCGCCGACCACGCGCGCTACAACATCGCGCTGGCCCGCACCTCGGCGATCCTGACGCCCCTGCTCGAGTTGAACAGCCAGTTTTTCGTCGCCACCTTGCTGATGTTCGGCGGCTGGCGGGTTTTCCATGGCGACCTGACCATGGGCGGCCTGATCACGTTCTTCCTGCTCGCCAACCAGTTCTTTGCACCCCTCTCGGTCATTGGGAACCAATACAACCAGGCGCTCACCGCCATGGCGGGCGCCGAGCGGGTCTTCCGGCTCATCGATGTAAAGCCGGATTGGGAGGACGACCCGGCCGCCACGGCTCTGCCGGCCCCACCTGGCACCGGCGCCAAGGTCGAGTTCCGTTCGGTAACTTTTGGTTACGACCCGGCCAAACCGGTTTTGCACGAGGTGACTTTCACGGCGGAGCCGGGACAGACCGTCGCGCTCGTCGGTCACACCGGCAGCGGCAAAAGCTCTATTATCAACCTCGTCTCCAAGTTTTACCTGCCGACGCGCGGTGAATTGATGGTCGACGGCCGGGAAATCCGCACCGTCACCAGCCATTCGCTCCACCGGCAGATGGGGATGGTGCAGCAACAGAACCTGCTTTTCAGCGGCACGGTGCTGGAAAACATCCGGCGGGCGAAGCCGGAGGCGACCGAGGAGGAGGTGCGTGAGGCCGCGCGCCGGCTGGATTGCCTGGATTTGCTTGATGCGTTGCCGCAAGGGTTTGCCACGGAAGTGGGGGAGCGCGGAGCCGGCCTGTCCCTGGGCCAGCGGCAGCTCGTCTGCTTCACCCGGGCGCTGATCGCCGACCCGCGCATTGTCCTGCTCGACGAAGCGACGAGCTCGATCGACGCCATCACGGAGGCGCGCCTGCAACAAGCCCTGGTGGAGTTGTTGCGCGGCCGCACCAGCTTCGTGGTGGCGCATCGGTTGAGCACCATCCGGCACGCCGACTTGGTGTTGGTCCTGGATCAGGGGCGCATCATCGAACGCGGCACCCATCCCGAGTTGCTGGCGCAGGGCGGTCACTACGCCGCGCTTTACCGGCAATTCGTGCAGATGGACGAGGCGACTTAAATCGCGGAAAAGATTCAGACCGCGCGCCGCAAGACTATTTATCTCGGCGGCCTTTTGGTTTTTCCTCTGAAAAAATGTGATTCTCCCTCTAAAAAATCATTGCATCGGGTCCGCTCCGTTCTATGACGAATAGCACTATGGCTAAATCCTCCCGTAAACCCAACGCCGCTTTCATGAAGCCGGTCACTCCGGACGCTGCTCTCGCCCCCATCGTGGGCTCCAAGCCGCTTCCTCGCACAGAGCTCACCAAGAAGCTCTGGCTCTACATCAAGAAACATGGTCTGCAAGACTCCAAGAACCGCCGCAACATCAACGCCGACGCGGCGCTGAAGGTTGTGTTCGGGGGCAAAGCTCAGGTCAGCATGTTCGACATGACCAAGCTGGTCAGCAAGCACGTCTCGTAAGGCATCCGCTCTTCACGAAACCTTTGAAACCGCCGCGGAGCAATCCGCGGCGGTTTTGTTTTTCCCCATGATCGCTCCCGATCGCGCTCTCCATCGCCGTGCCGTGCTGATGCTCGTGCTCACCACCCTGTTTTGGGGTCTGAGTTTTCCGCTGGTGAAGGCCATCGTGCTGGCGCACTCGGCGGTGCTGCCCGCGAGCAGCAGTTGGTTCATCACGGCCTACACGGTCGCCCCGCGTTTCCTGCTGGGTTCCGCCGTGCTGCTGCTGGTGCTGGGGAAAAAACTCCGCACCTTCACCCGGCTCGAGCTGAAACAGGGCGGGCTGATCGGCCTCGCGCTCGGCGCCGGCATGCTGTTCCAGAACGACGGCCTGCAGTTCACCAGCGCGTCGACCTCGGCTTTTCTCACCCAGATCTACGCGGTCATGATCCCGCTCTGGATCGCCTGGCGGCAGCGCCGCTGGCCGCCGGCCGCCGTGCTGGGGTGTTGTGCCCTGGTGCTTCCCGGCGTGGCGATCCTCGGCCGGTTTGATTTCCGCGCCCTGCACCTCGGCCGCGGCGAGGTCGAGACGTTGCTCAGCTCCGTGTTTTTCATGATGCAGATTTTCCTGCTGGAACGGAAGGAGTTCGCGGCGAACCGCGCCTTGCCGGTCACGCTGGTCATGTTCGGCACGCAGGCCGGGTTGTTCTCGCTGCTGGCGCTCGGCACGGCGCCTTCGCCGGCGGATGTGCTGGTGCCGTGGACTTCGGGTCCGTGGCTCGGGCTCACCCTCCTGCTCACGCTGTTCTGCACCCTCGGGGCGTTCAGCCTCATGATCAAGTGGCAGCCGAAGGTTTCCGCCACGGAGGCGGGGCTCATCTACTGCGTGGAGCCGGTCTTCACCGCCGTGATGGCGCTGTTCCTGCCGGCCCTGTTTTCCGCCTGGGGTGGTTTCGCCTACGCCAACGAGCGGATCACGTGGCACCTGCTGGCCGGGGGCGGTTTGATCACCGCCGCCAATCTGCTCATCCAGCTCAAGCCGCCGCCCACCGCCAAGGCGACGGAGGGCGGGCCGGCGAACTCAGCGGCCCAGTGACGCGGCCGCCGCTCCGCGACGGGAGCCATAGGTTTCTCCCGGTTGCGTTCGCGGTTGATGTCAACTATTCGTTGACAACAAGCTCGCCCCCGGGCCGCTTGCCCGCCCGGCCCCTTCCGGGTCATTTTCGGCCCGCCCTCTCGGCTGATGTCAACTATTGGTTGACATCAGCGCACCGCAAGCCGGCGCCAGGCGGGCCTCGGGCCGGGGGTTACCAGGCCGGCCGTTTACCCGACCGGCGGACCCGCAGCCACTCCTGCAACAGCAGCACGCGTTCGGCGTCGGGCATCCGGCGCCGGCTGACGAAATACTCGTTCACGGCCTGCCGCTGCACGCCGAGCAGGCGCGCGAGCTGGGCCTTCTCCCCGCGCACCTTGAGCAAAGGACGCACCTCGTCGACGAGCTTGTTCCACAGCGGGGTGTCGGCCCCGGGGCGGATCGTGGTGCCGCCCACGTTTGGGCGGCGGGTGGACATACGCTTGCGGGCCGAGGCCCGGGCGTGGTCGGAGAGGGCGCCGAGCACGGCCTCGATCGGCCAGGCGCTGAGGGGAGCGGAGGTGAATGCCATGCCCTATTCCGCGCACCCCGCCGGCTGATGTCAACCAATAGTTGACATCAGCCAACTGCCCGCGGGGCGATAGCCTCAGGCCGGGTGGGTCGCGCGGCGGATTGAGGCCACCGCCCGCAGCGTGACGGCCCCGAGCACGATCGCGCCGCCGAGCAGCGAGAGCGGGCTGGGCTTTTCTCCGATGAGCAGCAGCACCCAGATTGGATTCAGGATGGGCTCGATGACGGGAATCAGCACGGCCTCGAGCGCGGTGACATGCTTGATGGCGCGCGCATAGAGCAAATAGGGAATCCCCAGCTGCACCACGCCGAGCAACAGCAGCGCGATCAGACTGCGCGCATCGGGCCAGGGCGCCGAGCACATTGCCGGCAAGCCGATCAGGAAACCAAGGAGGTTGCCCAGGATGACCGCCTCGATCGTGGAGCCCGCGCCCTGCTTGCGCAGCAGGACGATCATCACGGCGAAGGATACGCCGCTGGCGATGGCGAGCAGGATGCCGGTGAGGTTGTTGAACTTCAGCCCGTCATAGAAGAACACGCCCAGGCCAACGAAAGTCACCGCGATGGTCCACCAGTCCGCGCGGCGCGCGCGCTCGCCGAGCAGCCAGGCACCGAGCAGCGCGACCCAGACCGGCGCGGTATATTGGAGCAGAACGGCGTTGGCGGCGGTGGTGAGCTTGGTGGCGGCGGCGAAAAGGATGGTGCAGCCCGTGAAGGCCAGCGCCGTGCCGAGCTGGAGGGGAGTCCAGGTGAAGCGCAGCGTCCGCCCGCGCACGGCGAGCAGGAAGACGGCCGCCACCAGCCCGCGCCCGCCACCGACGGCGAAGGGCGGCCAGTCGACGGATTTCATCAGCACGCCGCCGAGGCTCCAGCCGAGGGCTGTGAGCAGCAGCAGGCCGACGGAATTTCGATGGTCAGGATCAGTCACGGGGCGCCCTGCTTCCGTGGCTAGTATTTGAAGGGCCGGCTGTGGGCGGGATCGGCCAGCGCCGCCTCCCAGCGCGGGAAGCCGCGCAACGGGGAAAAATCGATGTCGTGGCGCAGCGCGTGCACACTGCTGGTGGCGGCTGAGGGAACCTTCAACTGCGGGACGAGCAGATCCATGGCCTTGTCCTTCTCCCCGATCCAGCCGTAAACGATGCCCGCGTTGGCCCGGATATAATTCTCCATCCGCAGCGGCTGGCGATCCACCTGCGCCAGCATGTGATCCAAGGTAGCCAACGTCGCGGCGCGGTCGCCGACCAGCGCCTGGGCGTAGGCCACGGAGCTGAGCAGACGGTAGTCATCCGGACTGGCCGCCAGTTTGGCATTCAATTGGTCGAGCACCGGGCGCGCGAGAGTGGCCGCGCGGTCGCGCTGGCCCAGCAGGCACAGGGCTTCGGCGTATTGCATGGTCGAATCCGCGTCGCTGAAATTGATGTCGGTGCCTTGCCGGTCGCTCAGTTCAACGTAGGACCGCGCATCGCCGATGGCATGATAATACCAGTTGAATTTCGCGGCGATGACCTTGGGGTCCTGCTGCTGCTGGGGAGTCAGCCGGGCGAGCAATGTTTCCATTTCCTGCCGGGAGCCGTGCGCGAAAAAGGGCACGGCGGCCAGCGCGAAGGCGGCATCGAGGGAATCGGGCTGGAGCTCCACCAGCAGCCGGGCGTTTTGCATGGCCTGGTCATACTGCCGCAGTGTCAACAGCGCGTTGTAGGCTCCCCACAAGACAATGGGATTGCGCGGATCGAGGGTTTGGGTCCGGCGGAGATAGCCCATCGCCTCGGCCCATTTGCGTTCCTGGGTGGCCAGACCGCCGAGGGAGCCGAGGACCTCGACATCGCCCGGAGTCAGTTGGAGAGCCTGCTCGTAGTATTTGCGAGCCCCGGCCAGGTCTTCATTGGCCTCGGCCCCCAGGCCCTGCGCATGGATGACCGCCGGGTCCGATGGAGCCAGCCGGAGGGCCTGGGCGAGGGCGGCCTGGCCGGCGAGCAGCTGGTTACGGTCACCTCCGGTGGTGGGCGAGCGGTAGCTCCGGAAATTAACCCGCGCCAAGTCCAGCCAGGCGGGCACGAAATTAGTATCCAGCTGGACGGCGGCGTGCAACAAGCGGTCAAGTTCGGGCATGGTCGCCCGGGAAATGCCCGACCACAGGATGATGTCGCGCGCCTTGAGGTGGTTGTTGTAGGCGTCGACGTTGGTCGTGGCGCGGCCGGCGATGATGGTCTTCTGCTGCGGCGTGATGGCGGTCTTGAGCGCGCCGGCGATCTCCGTCGCGAGCGCCTCCTGGATGGCGAAGATATCGCTGAGTTCACGGTCGAAGGACTTGGCCCAGACATGCTCGTCGGTGGCGGCGCGGATCAACTGGCCGGTCACGCGCACCTTGTTGCCCGCGCGACGCACACTGCCCTCCAGCACGTAGGTGACCCCCAGCTCCTGCGCGATCTGCCGGATGGTCTTCGTGGTGTTGCGATACTGCATGACCGAGGTGCGCGATACGACGTGCAGCTCCGAGATGAGCGCGAGGTTGGTGAGGATGTCCTCCTGGATGCCGTCGGTAAAGAAGGCGCTATCCTTCTCCTCGCTCATGTTGTTGAACGGGAGGACGGCGAGGGATTTTTCCCTGATGGTCGGGGCGATTGGCTCCGCCGGTTTGACGGCGAGGGCAGGAGTTGATGCGGCCGGGGCCGGCTCGGGTTTGGCCGCGGGCCGGAACAACACGAAGGCGCCGAGGGCGAGGACGGCGACGCCGAGCAAGGCCGCCGCCCAGAGGGGAAAGCCTGACTTGGCCGGCACCGTCGGCGCAGAGCGGGAGACGGGTGCGGCGGATTTGGCTCCGGCCGCAGGCTTGCGCGGAGCCGAGAGCAGGCGTTTCACCTGGTCGACAAACTGCGATGTAGGCTCGCCGCCGGGCAGGCGCGTCCACTGGGCCTTGAGGAACTGCTCGGGCACGCTGGCGTTGGTTTCGCTGGTGTCATCCACCACCACGGGGAAAAGGAACGGCATGCCGTCGGCCAGCAGGTGGGTGCGCTCGGCCGCGAGTTTCCACTCGAGGCGGAAGTAGCCCTCGCCGCGCTGGTCGCTCCGGCTGGAGATCACCGGCATGAAGAGCGCGCATTCCTTGATCTGGCGTCGTATCTTCTGGTCCCACACGTCGCCGCCGCGCAGCTCGCTCATGTCGAACCAGACTTCGACGCCAAAGGCGCGCAGGGCGTCGGCAATGTGCCGGGCCGCGTCGGCATCCTCGCGGGCATAGCTGAGAAATACCGCCTTGGAAGTAAGTTCGGACATGAATCAGGTGTTTGTCGGCCACGGGGCGCGACGGGTTCTTTGTTAAAGATGGGCTCCGGGTAGGCGAGTGCATTCTCCGGGAACGAGTTGTCTCGCCTTGAAGGGCAGATTGACGGCGCGGCGGGTCCGCTGTTAGAAATGCGGTCATGGCCGCCGACACTGACCAAGCCCCACCGCCGGGCTTTCCCGAGGCCTTGGAAACCTGCCTGCGGGAGGACGCCTGTGTCCGGGCCGATGCCGCCCAGCTCCAGGTCCAGCTGGAAGAAAACCGCGCGGCGGCCGGGCAGGCCCGGGAGGGAACCGCGCTGCCCGGACGGCTGCTGGCGGCACTGGGTCGGAGCAAGGGCGGTCCGTCCACCCCGGAGGAAGCGGCGGCGGTCTTCGCGCGCGAAAACGTGCTCCAGCGGCAACACCGGGAAAGCGAACGCCTCCGGCAGCATTACTCCGAAAAATTGGATTCGCATCTCACCACTTACCTGCAGACCGCCGTGCCCGTTTTCTTGCAGCAGAGCCAGGCCCGCATCCGGTTGACCGAATGGGAACGCATCATCGAAGACCTGCGCGCGGATCTGCGCGAATTGATCAAGATGCTCGGCCAGGCGCGGAACAACGCCGTGGCCGGTTACGACCGGAACACGCAGTTGATGTCCGCCACGGCGCGCGAGATGTTCGCCCAGTCCAACGGCTTGATCCACAGCGTCGACACGCGGGTCCGGCAGGCGAACGCCAAGGCCGCAGAACTGGGCAATCTGCCGGGGGTGACCATCATTCCGCTGGAGGAAACCATCAACAACCTGACCAAGCTCGAGATTGCCACGATGCTGCGGGAATTCGACCGGGTGGTGCGGGAACTGGAATTGTTCGAGCAAAAGCAGCTGGTCGATCTGCAGGTGCCCGCCGTGGCGGCGGCCGACGCGCTCGTGGCCCAGTCCCAGGCCTATTTCGTCCACTATCGCGAGCAACTGCGGGCGCATTACGACCAGCAGGTCACGCCCGAGGAGACCGCGCAGGCCATTCCGCTTATCCTCGAGCGGTTTCGGACGGGATAGGCACTTGGATTGAAATTGTGGGAGCGTGCGTGGACGCGACACGAACCACTAGCGTGCAACCACCCGACCACAAACCCGGAGGTACTGCAAAAAAGGCCCAAGCCCCAT
>JANNDM010000006.1:0-50589 GCA_031387725.1 Verrucomicrobiota bacterium
GCGGCCGAGGAGTTCAAGAAGACCCCGATCCTGGTCGATGATTCAAGCAACCTGACGATCATGGAAATGCGGGCCAAGGCGCGGCGCATCTACGCCCGCAAGAAGTTAGGCCTGATCATCGTCGATTATTTGCAGTTGGTCAGCGGCACAGACTCCCGGGCCCCGCGTGAGCAGCAAGTGGCCGAGGTTTCCCGCGGATTAAAGGCGATGGCGAAGGAACTAGACCTGCCGGTGATAGTCCTAAGCCAGCTTAACCGCTCATCGGAGAAGGAGAACCGCACGCCCCGCCTGTCGGACTTGCGCGAATCCGGCTCCATTGAGCAAGACGCCGACGTAGTGCTCATGCTGTCCCGCCCCAAGGATTCCGACGAAAAATTCCAAACAGCCGCCAACGCCGCGGATTTAATCGTTGCCAAGCAGCGCAACGGACCGGTAGGTGATTTGAAACTAACTTTCCTTCAAGAAATTACGCGCTTTGAAAACTTCACTCAGTAACCCGTTTACACGGGTTCTACTCACCGCCTTTTTCCTGTTTTCCGCCCCAACTGGAGCGTTCGCCCAGGCCGAACCCGCGCCAGCAGGAGCTCAGGCTGGCCCCACCTACCGGGTGGGGGCCATCTCCATCAAGTTTGTGGGCATAGCCAATGTCAGCGAACAGATCGTCCGCGCCAACATGGCCCTGCGCGAGGACACCGACTTGGACGAGGCGCTGCTCGATCGCGACATCCGTTCGTTGTATAAGACGGGCCTCTTCGAGTTCATCGAGGCCAAGCGCGAGCAAATGGCGGGCAATGTGGTCAACTTCGTGTTCGAAGTAACACCCAAGTTCCGCATCCTCGCCGTGAAATTTGAGGGCAACAAGGCCTACAAGGAACGGCGCCTCATCAAGGAAATCAAGTCGGCCGCCAACGGCGCGCTCGACGAGCGGCAGATCAAGGACGATGCCCAAAAGGTCTACGAGTTCTACCAAAAGAGCGGCTACAATCAGGCCCAAGTGACCTACAACGTCGATCGCAACCGCAGCACGGGTTTCGGCACGGTCACTTTCAAGGTGCGCGAAGGATCCCGGGTCAAGATCTCGGCGATCAACTTTGTCGGCAACGACCACCTCAAGGCCCGGAAGCTGCGCAAGGAGATGGAGACCAAGAAATGGCATTTGTTCTCCTGGCTCACCGGCGGCGGCCGCCTGAAGGATGATGAATTTGACGACGACCTCGGCAAGTTGCGGGACTATTACAACGAGCAGGGCTACCTCGATGTCGAGATCGCGGAGGACAAGATCACCTTCGACTACCCCAAGCCCGACCGCCTGGTCATCACCGTCCGGGTGAATGAGGGCCGCCAATACAAAATCGGCGACGTCAGCTTCAAGGGGAACAAGATTTATTCGGAGCGCATCCTCCGGCTGGTGCCGCGCCAAAAGAAGGGGATGATTTTCGTGCCCTCGAAACTCGACAAGGACGTGGAGACCTTGGAGGAATTCTACGGTCAGGTCGGTTACCTCCAAACCCGCGTCCGGCTCGTGCGCAAACCCAACCTCACCACGGGTGACATCGACCTCGAATATCAGGTCAACGAGAGCGAGAAATTCCAGGTCGAGTCCATCGTCATCGAGGGCAACAACAAGACGAAGAGCATTGTCATCCTGCGCGAACTGGTCCTGGGGCCCGGCGATGTCTTTGACTCCCTCCGGATGAAGATCAGCAAACTGCGCCTGGAGAACACCCGTTTCTTCGAGGATCCGGTCAACGTCAACGATGAGTCCACCAACATTCCCGGCCGGCGCAATATGAAGATCTCGGTCCGGGAGGCTCGCACCGGCAACCTCACTTTTGGCGCCGGCTTCAGTTCACTCGAGAAGGCGGTGGTCTTCGCCGAGATCACCCAATCCAACTTCGACCTGTTCAACCGCCGTTCATTCTTCCAGGGCGACGGGCAGAAGTTCCGCCTCCGCTTCCAGATCGGTTCGCAGTCCAGTGAGGTCATCATGGCTTTTGAGGAACCCTACCTGTTCGAGCGGGAACTGGCGCTCGGTTTCCAGATTTTCCGCCAGACTTCCGATTTCAACAGTTCCTTCTATGAGGAAATCCGCACCGGTGGCGAAGTCTACCTGCGCAAGCGGCTTTTCAACTGGCTCGAAAGTCGCATGTCCTACAGTTACCAGATCGTTGACATCGCCAATGTGGCTTCCGGCGCGCCGGCCTCAATCTTGTTCGCCGAAGGCACGTCCACGTCATCCAAGCTCGGCCTGTCCTTTACGCAGGATACGCGCGACAAGATCATCAATACCACGCGGGGCAATTACGGTTCGCTCGACCTCGGTTTGGTCGGTGGCCCGCTGGGGGGGGACAATAATTATTACAGCGTTGAGTTCCGCGGTTCGAAATTCTTCCCGGTCGCTGAATTCCAGGAGCAAGTTCTGTCGATCCTCGGCCGCGTTGGCGTGGTGGACAGTTTTGGAGACAGCAACAAGGCCCAGACCCGCACCATTACGGATCCTCTCACCGGCCTGCCGGTGACGAGTGCACCTTTTGTGCCCGGCGTGCCGTTCTACGATCGCTACTTCCTTGGCGGGCCCCAGACCCTGCGCGGCTTCGAGTTTCGCACGGTCGGCCCCAAGGACCCGACCGGGGAGCCTACCGGTGGCAACACCTACGGCTTCCTCAGCCTGGAATACTCGATGGATATTGTGAAACCCGTGCGATTCGCGGTCTTCTACGACGCTGGCTTCGTCAATACGGACGCCTACGACTTCGGCCCGGGGCGATACAACGACAACTTCGGTTTCGGTTTGCGCCTCTTCGTGGCCGGCGCTCCCCTCAGTCTGGATTTCGGCATCCCCCTGACCGGCGACAAGTTCAACAAAAAGGGCTCGCAGTTTAATTTCTCCTTTGGCACCCGCTTTTAATCCGTCAACCTCCCTCCTCATTATGAACAAGCTGATCCGCACCCTTCTGACCCTGGCCGCTT
The DNA here is from genome assembly GCA_031387725.1 of Verrucomicrobiota bacterium. GTDB lineage: Bacteria > Verrucomicrobiota > Verrucomicrobiia > Opitutales > Opitutaceae > Lacunisphaera. The sequence continues at coordinate 2,971 of JANNDM010000006.1, forward strand.
TTGCCACCGGTTCCACCGCCCTGCTCGCGCAGCCCGCGGTGAAACTCATCACCGTCGACATCGGCAAGGTCTTCGACGGCCATTACAAATCCGAGGAGAACAACCTCAAGTTCCGCGACGCCGAACAGAAGGCCCGCGAGCAGGCTGAAGAACTCCGCAAGCAGGGCCAGACCATGGTGGATGAATACAAGGAGCTCGTTGAACAGGCGAAGAACACGCTCCTCAATGCCGAGGCCCGGACCAAAGCCGAGCAGGCCGCCCAAAAGAAGATGGAGGAAATCCAGCGCAAGCAGGCCGATTTGCAGAGTTTCCTGCAAAACACGCAGAACTCGCTCAATCAACGCATCGCCAATTTCCGCGACCTGTTGCTCGAGGAAATCACCAAGACGGTGAACGAAATCGCGAAACGCAAGGGTGCCACCCTGGTCCTCGACAAATCCGGTCCGTCCGCCTTCCGCATCCCGGTCGTGCTTTTCGCCGACCCGGCCTATGACATCACCGAGGAAGTGATTGCCGAGGTAAACAAAGACCGTCCGTCCCCCCCCGCCAAGCCGGCGTCCGCGCCGTCCCCCGCCGCCAAGCCACCGGCCCCCTCGACCCCGGCGCCGGCCTTCTCGGTCCCCCATGTCGGGGCCAAGACCGAGCCCAAGAAGCCGTAAGAATTCTTGCCAAGCCCTGTTCGAGCGAACAGGGCTTTTTTGTGCCCATGCCGGTCGCTTACACCCCCGCTGAGATTGCCACCATCGTTGGCGCCCAACGCACCACGGGAGCCACCCAGCGGCCGATCCGCGATATCGCCGCCCTGACGACGGCGCGCCCGGGTGATCTGTCTTTTCTCGGCAACACCAAATACCGATCCCAAGTGGCGGACAGTGCGGCCTCAGTGCTGCTGCTGCCACTGGACTATCGCGGCGAACCCAAACCGGACCAGGTCTTCCTGTTTGTCGAGAATCCCTCGGTGGCGCTGGCCCAGGTCTGCGCCCGCATCGAGCAGGCGCTCTGGCCCAAGCCCCGGCCGGGGATCCATCCCAGCGCCGTGGTGGCCCCCACCGCCAAGGTTGATGCCACGGCGCACCTTGGCCCGCTTTGTGTCGTCGAGGACGGTGCACAGGTCGGTGCCGGCAGCGTGCTGCAGGCCTCCGTCTTTGTCGGCCGCGGCGCCCGGATCGGCGAGGACTGCTGGCTCATGCCCGGGGTCGTGTTGGGCGCCTGCTGTTCTTTGGGCAACCGCGTGCGGCTTCAGCCGGGGGTGGTGATCGGTTCGGATGGATTTGGCTATGAATTCGTCCAAGGTCGCCACGAGAAAATCCCACAGATCGGCGTGGTGGTCATTGAGGACGATGTCGAGATCGGCGCCAATTCCACCTTGGACCGGGCCCGGTTCAGCCGGACGGTCGTGGGGCAGGGCACCAAGATCGACAATCTGGTGCAGGTCGCCCACAACGTCGTCATTGGCCAACACTGCATCCTCTGCGCCCAGGTGGGGGTCTCCGGCAGCACCACACTGGAGGATTACGTGATCCTGGGCGGCCAGGCCGGCTTGGGCGGCCACATCACCCTGGGCAAGGGCAGCAAGGTCGGCGGCGGCGCCGGGCTCGCCGCCAGCATCCCGGCCGGCGCCTACGTCAACGGCACCCCCGCGATCCCCTATATGCTGGAACGCCGGATCGCCGTGTTGCAGCAACGGCTCCCCGATCTCTTCAAGCGCGTGGAAGCGCTGGAGAAAAAAACCGAATAATCTTCCCGCCTTATCCCATCTCCATTACCACGCCATCTTCATGAGGGACACGAAGCTCAAGATATTCTCCGGTTCATCCAACCGCCCGCTCGCAGAGGAAATCTGCCAGTCCATCGGCGTCCCGTTGGGTGACGCGACGGTCACCTGTTTTCCCGATGGCGAATCGTTCGTGAAGATCAACGAGAACATCCGCGGCGCGGATTGTTATTTCATCCAGTCCACCTGTCCGCCGACCAACCATCACCTGATGGAGCTGCTCATCATGATCGATGCCGCCAAGCGCGCGTCGACGCAGCGGATCACCGCCGTCATCCCGTTCTACGGCTATGCCCGGCAGGACCGCAAGGACCAGCCCCGCGTGCCGATCACCGCCAAGCTGGTGGCCAACCTGCTCATGTCGGCGGGGGCCAACCGTGTCCTGGCGATGGATCTGCACAGCCAGCAAATCCAGGGGTTTTTCGATATCCCGGTGGACCACCTTTTCGCCTCCCCGGTTTTCTTTCAATACCTCGCCACCAAGCGCAGCAACAACCTCGTCGTCTTCTCCCCCGATGTCGGCGGCATGAAGATGGCCTCGGCCTACGCCGACATTCTCGGGGCCTCGCTTGGGCTCGTGGCCAAAAAGCGGGTCAACGCCAACACCGTCGAAGCCATCAACATCGTCGGCGAGGTCGATGGCTGCGATGTCCTCCTCGTGGACGACATCACCGAGACGGCCGGCACCCTCACGGCCGCGGCGAAAATTCTCAAGGACCATGGGGCCAAGAGCATCCGTGCCGCCGTCAGCCACTGTGTGCTGAATGAGATCGCCTACGAGCGCCTCAAGGGTGGCCTGATCGACGAGTTGATCACGACCAATTCCGTGCCGATCGACACCCGCGGTCTGCCCATCACGGTGCTCAGCATCGCCCCCCTGCTGGGCGAGGCGATCCTGCGCATCAATACCAACGAGAGCGTCACGAGCCTGTTCAAAATTAAGGGTTTCTAGGCTCCGGCTTGCGGAACTGCCGCTTCCGGCCAGTGTCTTTGTCCGCCTCCCCCTCCCTATGAAGAATAAGTCGGTTGTCCTCTCCCTCGCGCTCGTCACCTCCCTCCTCGGCCTGGCCGTCGGTCTGCTCGCGGCCGATCCCAAGCCCGCCCCGTTCAAGCCGGTGGTCAAGAAGCCCACGCTGAAGGTCGATGCCTCGCCGATCGGTGAGGCAAAAACCGTCGTTACCAGCTACGCCGATGCCTTGGATAGCATCCGCCCCGCCGTGGTTTCCGTCTATTCGAGCAAGATTGTCCGCCAGCAGGTGCCGGATATTTTCCGCCAGTTTGGCGCGCAGGGCCGCGAGCAGAAACAACGCGGCCTCGGCTCGGGTGTCATCATCTCCTCCGACGGCTTCATCATCACCAACAATCACGTGGTGGAGGAAGCCGATGAGCTGAAAGTGCTGCTCAACGACGAGCGCGAGTTCACCGCCAAGGTCATCGGCACCGATCCGAAGACCGATGTCGCCGTCATCAAGATCGAGGCCGAGAACCTGCCGGCCGCCATCCTGGCTGACAGCGCCAAGCTGCGCGTCGGTGATGTGGTCTTCGCCATCGGCAACCCGCTCGGCGTCGGCCAGACGGTCACGATGGGCATCATCTCCGCCATCAGCCGCCGCGTCGGCATCCTCGACGAGGTGGGCGGCTACGAGGACTTCATCCAGACCGACGCCGCGATCAACCAGGGCAACTCCGGCGGCGCGCTCATCGACGCCCGGGGCCGGCTCGTCGGCATCAATTCCGCCATCATCTCCAATTCTTCGGGCAACATCGGCATCGGCTTTGCCATCCCGGTCAACCTCGCGAGCAGCATCATGCACAGCCTGATTGACACCGGCACCGTGGCGCGCGGCTATCTGGGGGTCTCGACCGATGCCGTTACCGCCGAGATGGCCGAGTCTTTCGGCCTCAAGGCCGACCAGAAGGGCGTGGTCATCACCGACCTGAACCCCGCCGACGGCCCCGCCGCCAAGGCGGGCCTGAAGCGCGAGGATGTCATTGTGGCGATCAACGAGAAGGCCGTGAGCACGCGGGATGATTTGCGCCTGATCATCGCCCAGACTCCGCCCAACACGAAGATCTCCGTGAAGTTCATCCGCGACGGCAAGACGCAGAGCAAGGAAGTGACCCTGGGAAAATTGCAGGACGACAATGCGCCCGAGGGCGAGTTGATCACCGGCATCTCGGTGTCCCCGCTGACCGCCGACTTGCGGCGGGAATTGCGCGTGGACGACCGGGTGGACGGCATCGTGGTCACCGAGATCGCGCCCGGTTCGCCTTACCGGGAGACTTTTCCCCAAGGCGCGGTGATCGAACAATTGAACCGCGTGCCGGTGAGTGATCTGGCCACGGCCAAGCGCGCGTTGCGCGATGGACGGAACATCGCCCTGGTGTATTACCGCGGCGCGTATCGCTACGTGATGTTTACGGCCCGCTGATCTGCCTCGGTTTCGTTGGCCGGGCGGGCCGTCCCCTTGGGCTCAGTCTCCCGTCGGAACGATGGCCTTGGTCTCGACCATGAGCATCACGGTGCGTTGGGGCGCGCGCGGCCGGTGTTCCACCCCCTTGGGGATCACCACTCCCTGGCGGGGAGCCAGCGTGATCGTGCGGTCGCGCAGATCGATGTGCAGTTCGCCTTCGACCACATAGAAAAACTCGTCGTCGTGGTCGTGCTTGTGCCAGTGGTATTCGCCCTGCACCGCGCCGACGCGGACGACGGATTCATTCACGGCACACAACGTCTGGTTGAACCAGGGATGCGTGACGGCGTCGGTGAAGGCCTTTTCGTCAATGTGCTCCAGCGGCTGGTATTTGATGTCGAGCCGCGTGTCGTAGCGCGAGGTGTCGGGGGATTGCATAGGGGTGTCAACTCCCCGGTTTGGTCGCCGGCAGCCTTGCCAGTTCCGGCGGCAATTGGTCGGCGGCGTAGGTAGGGTAGCTCATCTCCAGCAGTGACAGGCAGGGAACGTCGAACTTCGCCTGGCCGGCGCTGCGGTCCACCAGCACCGCGACCGCCACCGTTGTGCCGCCGTGCTTCCGGACGATTTCGAGGCATTCCTGCACCCGGCCGCCGCGGGTGATCACATCCTCGACCACCAGCACGCGCTCGCCGGGCCGGAAGGTGAAGCCGCGCCGCAGCACCAGGACATTGTTCTCTTTCTCGGCGAAGATGAACCGGCACTTGGACTGGCGGGCCACTTCCTGGCCGATGACGAGGCCGCCCATCGCCGGGGCCAGCACGGTGTCGTAGGCCAGGGCGCCGAGCTTCTGCTTCAACAGCGTGCCGAGCCGCTCCACGGCCGGCATGTCCTGGCAGACCTGCGCGCACTGGAAGAAATGCCCGCTGTGCAACCCCGAGCGCAGGACAAAGTGCCCTTGCAGGAGTGCCTTGGTGCGCAGGAAAATGTCGGTGACCTCTTGTTGAACCGCATCCATGCGAAAAAAGCTGGGGCAATCGGGCATGGCATGTAAACTGTTTTTCATTTGCCTCGGTTTCGCTTCGCGAGAACCGTGGACAAACACCGGGCGGCGAGCAGGCCGCAACGGTGTGTAATCTCTCCTCATGCTTCCCTCCCTCGACAAACCACCGCTTGAAGACGAACTCGGGGATGTGCTGGAGAAAGCGGCCCGGCATGCGGCCCTCACGGTGGAAAACCTGGCCAAGGCGAGCGGCGTGGAACGGGCGCGCATCCAGGACGCCATCGATTACCGCCCGGAGCTGACCCAGGCCGAGCTGGGCCGCCTGGCGCGCGTGCTGGGCCTCAATGAAATCGGGCTGAACGCGCTGACGCAGGGTGCCTACCCGTCGGCGGAGCTGTCGGGCCTGCCGTTTCTGGTCCACCCTTTGCGCATGCCCTTCGGTGTCGGCGTGGCCAATGCTTATGTCGTCTCCACGGGGGGCAACACCGCCATTCTCTTCGACACGGGCGCCAGCCACGCCGAGCTGCACCGGGCCTGGCCGGAGCGCATTCAGGAAATTGAGTCGGTCTATGTCACCCATTTCGAGGCCGAGCACATCGGCGGCCTCGAAATCGTGCTGCGGGAAACCGGCCTGGACCATTTCTACGGCCCGCCGAGCGGTCGTTGGATCCAATGCCGTGGCTTGGGCGAGGGCGAGACCGTGCGGTATGACCGCATCTCGGTCACGGCCTTCCACACCCCGGGGCATGCCGCGGAGCACAATTGCTACCTGGTGCGGGACACCACCGGGACGAACGGGCCGGGCCTGCTCATTTCGGGCGACCTTATCTTTGCGGGTTCCCTGGGCGGGGGGTATTTCTGCTGTCAGCGGCAGCTGACCCATTCCCGGCGCATCCTGGCCTTGCTGGCTGATGACACCATCATCGCCCCGGGCCACGGGCCCCTGACCACCGCGGCCAACGAGCGTCGCTTCAATCCGTTCCTGGCCGTTTGACTCACGCTACGGTCGGTGGCCGTCTCATACCAATGCCGGATTGTTTCGGACTTTACGGTGGGCTGGGTGCCCTCACCCCGCGAGGCATCGGCCGCGAATGCTGGAACCCGCGGGGTGAGGGCACCCCGCCCACAAGGGAAGAGGCTCAATCCAATGGATAACTGGTATCAACAAAAACTTTGGTGGGCGTCGGTTTCCACACCGACGCCTGCCTGCGGGCCATAGGCTCGGCGAAGGCCTGTCGCCGATGTGGAAATCGGCGACCACCTTTCGGTGCGGACTGTTGCAGAGCGGGTTGCCGATTTAACTGCATGATTCCGCCTCAGGCGCCGGCGGTTTGGAAGGGATAGATCGGGCCGAGGCCCAGCAGGCCGGTGAGCGCGTCGAGTGCGCGGCGGGTTTCTTCGAGGAGCAGCGGGTCGGCCAGGTCGGCGGCGGTGAGTTTTTCCCGGTAGTGCTTTTTTACCCAGCGCACGAGCCGGGAATAGGTGCGGTCGTTGATGAACACCCCGGGTGGCAGGGCCGCCCGCTCGGCGTCATTCAGCACCACGCGCAGTCGCAGGCAGGCGGGGCCGCCGCCGTTGCGCATCGACTGCTTGAGGTCCAGGAAATGCACCTGCTTCACCGGCGTGTCGCCGCGTTCGACCAGCTCGTGCACAAATTCCCGCACGCTCCGGATCTCGCCACAGTCGCTCGGGGCGATCAGGGCCATCTCTCCGGGAGCAACGGTCACCAACTGGCTGTTGAAAAGGTAGGATTTCACGGCATCCGGCAGCGGCACGCGACGGTTGGGCACGCGGATGCCGACGAATTCCTCGCCCGGATGCAGCTTTTCGTAATGGTGGCGCAGGTCGGCCAACACCTTGCCGGTGTCAACGAAGGCCTGCTCGTGATAGAAAAGCACATTCTCGTTGCCGACCGAGATGACGTCGTTGTGAAACACCCCCGCGTCGATCGCCCGGGGCGCTTGTTGCGCGAAGACCGTGTTGTCCTCGCCCAGCTCATGCAGCCTCGCCACGGCCTCGAACGCCTCGAGCGCCTGCCGGGAGGCGAAGCGGCGCGGGCGGGCTGTCACGTGCGCCGCCCCGAAGGCGCGGTGGCCGTAGACGAAAAAATGCAGGCCATGGTGCCCGTGCGTCGGGGCGAACCGCGTGTGGTTGGCCGCCCCCTCATCGCCGAGGCCTTGGCCGCTCCGCACGGGCTCGTGCACGACGAAGCGCGCCTCGTCCCGGAAAATGGCCCGCAAAGTGCGGGCCGTCTGCGGTGGCTCGATGGAGCGGTGGAATTTCGACGCCAGGTTGGCCGGGGTAAAGTGCGCCCGGCCGTCGGCCGTGTCGCTCGAGGGGGCGACGGTCGCGGCGTTGGCCACCCACATGTTCGAGGCCGAGGTGCAGGCCACCAGCAGCTTGGGTGCGGACCTCGCCGCTGCAGCCAGGATCTGCGCGTCGGTGCCGCCGAAACCCAGCGTCCGCAACGCCTCGATGGCCGGCCGTTCGTGCGGCGGCAGCACGGCCTGTTTCAGCCCGAGGTCGGCGAGAAACTTCATCTTCGCCAGACCCTGCAGCGCGGCTTCCCGTGGATTTGACGGAGCGCCGCCGTGCGACATCGACGCCACGTTGCCATGCGACAAGCCGGCGTAATTGTGCGTCGGGCCGACCAACCCGTCGAAATTCACCTCGTGCGCTTTCATGGCAGATGGAGGCCGGGCGGCAGTTGCGCGGGCAGTTGCAGCACCGGCACCTCGATGGAGGCGACGGGATATGAGCAGTAGTCCGCCGCGAGGTAGGCGCTCGGCCGGTGGTTGCCGCTGCGCCCCACGCCGCCGAAGGGTGCGCCGCTGCTCGCGCCGGTGAGCTGCTGGTTCCAGTTGATGAGGCCGGCGCGCACCTCGGTGCGGAAACGCTCATACTGCGCCGCGTCGTCCGAGATCAGGCCCGCGGCGAGGCCGTAACGCGTGTTGTTCGCCTCGCGGAGCGCCGCCTCGAAGTCGGGCACGCGGATCACCTGCAGCAGCGGGCCGAAGAATTCCTCGTCGTCGCGCCCGGACACCGCGGTGACATCGAGCAAGGCGGGGGAGAGGAGTCCGGTGCCCGGCTTGAGCCGGCGCATTTCGACGAGGGCCACGGCGCCCCGCCGGACCAGGGCCTGTTGCGCCTCGAGCAGGTGGTCCGCCGCGGCCGCGGTGACCACCGGGCCCATGAAGGGCTCGGGGCGGTCCGTGGAGGCGCCGACCCGCAGCGTGCGCACCGCCGCGGCGAGGGCCGCCAAAAAGCGGTCGCCCTCGGCGCCGCCGGGCACGATCAGGCGGCGCGCGCAGGTGCAGCGCTGGCCCGCACTAAGGTAGGCCGATTGCACCGTGAGGGCGACGGCGGCGTTCACCTCGCCGGCCTGGTCGACCACGAGGGGATTGTTGCCGCCCATCTCCAAGGCGAGGATGCGCTCGGGGGTGCGGGCGAACTGCTCATTCAACGCCAGGCCGGCCCGCGCACTGCCGGTGAAAAACAGGCCGTCGATCCCGGCGTGCGCGGCCAGGGCCATCCCGGTCTCGCGCCCACCCAACACGAGCTGGAGCACGCCGACGGGCAGGCCGGCGGCCCGCCATAACCCGGCCGTCAGTTCGGCCACGGCCGGGGCAAATTCGCTGGGCTTGAACACGACGGTGTTGCCGGCCAGCAGGGCGGGCACGATATGGCCGTTGGGCAGGTGGCCGGGGAAATTGAACGGCCCGAGCACGGCCACCACCCCGTGCGGCCGGAAACGGGTGACGCCCAGGTTGTTGGTGAATTCCGCACAGCGCCGTTGGTGCGCCTCGATGGAGAGGTCGATCTTGCCGACCATCGACTGCACCTCGGTGAGCGCTTCCCAGTGCGGCTTGCCGACCTCGCGCGAGATGGCCGCGGCGAGCGCTTCCTTGTTCGCCGCGAGCTGCGCCGCAAAGGCCTTGGCCACTGCCGCGCGCTCGGCAAAGGATTTTCCCGCCCAAGCCGGGGCGGCGGCGCGGGCCCCGCGCACGGCGGCATCAACCGCCGGCGGGTCGGCCGCCGGGCCGGACCACACGGTCTCGCCGGTGGCGGGATTGATCGAGCGGAACATCATTTGAGCGGAGCCAACCAGAGCTTGTCGCCGGCCTCGACGTTGAGCGCGGCGGCGTAGTCGCGGGAGAGGGAGACGGAGCCGTCGTCATGTTCGGCCACATCGCCGATGCAGGCGCGGAAATCGAGGGCGCCGTTGGCGAGGAGCAGCTCGACCCCGGCGGTGGCGGGCGCGGCGGCGCTGCGGATGCGGGCCGAACGGGCCAGCCGGATCGTGCGGATGTCGGCCGTCTTGGCGCGCACGAGCGGGCCGGCGTCAAAAATGTCGACCTCGTTGGTGCGGGCAAAACCCTCGTGCCGCAGCAGGTTCAGCGCGGGCTCGGTGTCGTGATGCACGCGACCGATGACCGCCTGCACCTCGGGCGCGAACAACGGGATGTAGAGCGGATGGCGCGGCATGAGATCGGCGATGAATTGTTTTTCGCCCAGGCCGCTGATCACGTCGGCGGCATAGAAATCGAACTCGAAGAAGTGCCGGCCGACGGCCTCCCAGAAGGGCGATTTGCCGGTCTGGTCGATGTAGCCGCGCATCTCGGCGATGATTTCCTCGGTGAAGCGCTTCGGGTAGGCCCCGACAAACAGGAAGCGGGCGAGCGACAGCAGCCGGCCCGCGCCGCCGCGGCGGCGGTCGGCCCGCAGGAAAAGCGAGCAGATTTCCGAGGGGCCGCGGTGATCCGACTTCAGGTGCAGCACCGCGATGTCCTTGTCGACCTTGAGCGGCTGGTGGGTGAAGCGCTCGGCGCGGATCTCGTAGCTATACCAGGGATCGAAGCCGCCCACACGCGACGCGATGCCCGAGACGCCCACCACCTCGTGGGAATCGGAGTCTTCCAACGCAAAAAGGTAGGACTCGCCGCCGGGCTTGCTCACGCGCGGCCGGAAGGCCCGCAGGGAGCCGTCGATGCGTTCGCCGAGGAACTCCTCGTCGGGGGGCAGGGAAGTGAGGCCCCCGCCGGTGGATTGGGCGAGGGCAACCAGGCGGGGCAGATCGGTTTCGCGAATGGGGCGGAGGACGAGCATCCGGAGGAGAGGTTGAGGGGAGACGGGGGGCCGGGGGACGGCCGTCCGGGGTTAAGCTGAAACTGACACCCCGCCCGTGGCAAGGCGATGCAGGAAAAGATCGGCAAGCTGGGCGCGGTGGGCCGGCAGTAGGGCGGCGGGGACTCGGCCCTCCTGACTTCCGCTACCAACGGGCGGCGCTACAATCTCTTCTCGCCCGGTAAACCTGAGCTGGACTCATGCCGTTGAATTGCCCTCACCAGATGGTGGAACCCGGCCTTTGGACGGGTTGGCTTGAGCGGTGGAGAACAAAACGCGTCCGGAGGCCGCGTTCCACCTCAGTCAACTGCATGAGTCCGGCTGAGGATAAGGATGGTCTAATGGCCCGCCATCCATAGCTCATCGCATTGCGATGAGCGACGAATGGTCGCTCGGAAGACCTATGGCCTTCGGGCGGTCAGGGTGTCCGCAGCCACCCGGGGATTTTCGTGAAAAGGCCCGCCGTCCATAGCTCATGTGAATCACATGAGCGACGGATGGTCGGGACGGAGAGATTCGAACTCTCGACCTCTTGCTCCCGAAGCAAGCGCTCTACCAGGCTAAGCTACGTCCCGTTTTTATTTCCGGTCCGACCGGAAAAGAGGGGCCAAGAGACCGGAAAGGGCAGGGGGTAGCAAACAAAATATTCAAACCGCGTAACCGCCTGCGGGTGGCCGGCATGGGCCGTTTGCCAGCCTCGGCTTATGACAGGCTTTGCATCTGCGCTGCGCCCCGCGACCATTCAACTTCCCTGCGATGTCCGCTCATCTGTCACCCTTTCCCGTTCCCTTCCTGCGCCGCCCTGCTGTGCACGGGTTAAATCCGCTCGGCGCGTGGCATAAAACTGGCTTTCAAGCCACCCCCGACCTTCCCGAGTGAGCAAGATCATCCCATCACCGCTGTATAACCCCGAGTTCGAGCACGACGCCTGCGGCGTGGGCTTCATCGCGAAGATCAACGGCGAACGCAGCCACGACGTGCTGGCGCGCGCCCTTGCCGCCCTCAAGTGCCTCGCCCACCGCGGCGCGATCGACGCCGACGCCATCACCGGCGACGGCGCGGGCGTGCTCACGCAGCTGCCCTACGGGATTTTCGCCGAGTTTTTCGCGGCCCAGAAAAAGACCGCCCCGGCGGACAAGGATCTCGGCGTCGGCATGATCTTCCTCCCGCGTGGCAACGACCTCGCGCAGGCCCACTGCCGCAAAATCGTCATCGAGGCCGTCAAGGAGGAGGGCCTGGCCTTCGTCGCCTGGCGCGAAGTGCCGGTCGATGTCTCCATCCTCGGCCGCAAGGCCGCCGAGACTGTCCCGCTCATCATGCAGGCGCTGGTCGCCCGGCTCGACGACCTCGCCGACGAGGAGTTCGAGCGGAAACTCTACCTCGCGCAGAAGGTCGCCGAGCGCCGCTGCACCGAGGCGCGGCTCGACGGGTTCTACGTCTGCAGCTTTTCCTGCCGCACCATCGTCTACAAGGGCCTGCTCAACGCCCCGCAGGTCCGCCGCTTCTTCCCCGACCTGCGCTCGCCGGCCTACCGCACGGCCTTCGCCATCTTCCACCAGCGCTACTCGACCAACACCTTCCCGACCTGGCACCTGGCGCAGCCGTTCCGCGCGCTGGCGCACAACGGCGAGATCAACACCATCCGCGGCAACCGCGTGCGCATGCACGCCCGCGAGCGCTCCATGGCCGGCGGCGTCTGGGGCCCGCGCTTCGCCGACCTGCATCCCATCGTGCAGCCGGGCATGTCCGACTCCGCCAGCTTCGACAACGTCCTGCAGGTCCTCACCCTCGGCGGCCGGTCACCGCTCCACGCGATGATGATGATGGTCCCGATGGCGTGGGAGAAGGACCAGCAGCTCTCCGCCGAGGCGCGCGACTTCTACCGCTTCCACTCCCACCTCATCGAGCCGTGGGACGGCCCCGCCGCGCTCGTGTTCTCCGACGGCCGCTATGTTGCCGCCTCGCTCGACCGCAACGGCCTGCGTCCCGCGCGCTTCAAGGTCTATGACGACGGCTGCGTTGTGCTCGCCTCCGAGGCGGGCGTCATCACCGACCTGCCGGGGCGGGTGGTGCAGTCCGGCCAGCTCGGGCCGGGCCGCATGATCGCGGTCGATCTCCGCGAAAACCGCCTGCTGATGGACGCGGACATCAAGGGCGCCCTCACCGCGGACCGGAGCTTCGGCGCCTGGTGCGAGAAGCGCCTCGTCAACCTCCACAAGTTCGCCGCGGTGCATGCCAAGGCCGCCGCCGAGACCGCCGCGCCGTTCATTCCGCCCGTCGCTCCGCTCGCGCAGCAGCTCGCCTTCGGCTACGATCTCGACGAGCTGGAGCTCGTCCTCACGCCGCTGGCGGAAGGGCAGGAGCCCATCGGCTCGATGGGCGACGACACGCCCTTCGCCGTGCTCTCCCGCCGGCCGCGCCTGCTCTACCAGTCTTTCACGCAGCTCTTCGCGCAGGTCACCACCCCGCCGATCGATTCCCTCCGCGAAAAGACCGTCATGTCCATCTCCGCCGGCATCGGCGGCCGCCTGAACCTCTTTGAGCAGGCGCCCGACTTCGACGGCCTCGTCGACCTCGACACGCCCGTGCTGCTCGACCACGAGGTCGCCGCGCTGGAGGAGATCAAGTTCCTCCGCGGCCGCGTCGCCCGCTTCCCGGTGCTGTTCAATCCCGCCGGCGGGCCCGACGCCTTGGAGAAATTCCTCGCCGAACTCGCCAACCGCGCGCTCAGCGTCGTCGAGTCCCACGGCGCGCGCATCATCGTCCTTTCCGACCGGGGCATGACCCGCGACCTCGTCCCGGTGCCCATGCTGCTCGCCGTCGGCGCCGTGCAGACGCGGCTGGTCCGGGCCGGCGTGCGCCTGCGTTGCGACCTCATCGCCGAGACGGGGGAGGCGCGCGATGTCCACCACATCGCCTGCCTCATCGGCAACGGCGCCGCGGCGGTCAATCCCTGGCTGGCGCTCGCCACCGTGCGCGGCCTGGCCGCCGCTAACAAGACCTCTACGCCGCTCACGCCGGCCGAGGCGGAAAAGAATTACAAGGCCGCCATCGAGGCCGGCCTGCTGAAGATCATGGCCAAGATGGGCATCAGCACGCTGCTCAGCTACCGCGGCGCGCAGGTGTTCGAGGCCATCGGCATTGGCAACAAGGTCATCGAGGACTGCTTCCGCGGCACCCCGTCGCCCATCGGCGGCATCGGCTTCAAGCAGATCGCCGACGAGGCGATCGCCCGCCATCAGCGCGGCTTCCCGCCGCCTGGCGGGGCGGACCCTGAGCCCGCCGGCCCGGCCCCCGCGCCCGCCTTGCACAACGAGGGCTACTACCGCGTCAACAAGCGCGGCGAGGGTGAGTTCCACGGCTGGAATCCCAAGGTCGTCGCGGGCATGCACAAGTTCGTCCGCAACCCCGACGCCGAGAACTTCAAGGTCTTCGCGTCCGTCGCCGACGAGCACCAGCCGGTCACGCTGAAAGACCTGCTGAAGATCCGCTTCCCGGAGAAGGAGGTCGCCCTCGACCTCGTTGAGTCCGTCGAGGACATCCGCCGCCGCTTCACCACGGCGGGCATGTCGCTCGGCGCGCTCTCGCCCGAGGCGCATGAGACGCTCGCCATCGCCATGAACCGCATCGGCGGCAAGTCCAACTCCGGCGAGGGCGGGGAGGACCCCGCGCGCTTCGTCGTCCGCGAGAACGGCGACAACGCCAACTCCGCCATCAAGCAGGTCGCTTCCGGCCGCTTCGGCGTCACCGCCGAATACCTCTCCAACGCCCGCGAGATCGAGATCAAGATGGCGCAGGGCGCCAAGCCAGGCGAGGGCGGCCAGCTGCCGGGCATCAAGGTCTCGCCGCTCATCGCGCGCCTCCGCTGCAGCCTGCCGGGCATCATGCTCATCTCGCCGCCGCCGCACCACGACATCTACTCGATCGAGGACCTCGCGCAGCTCATCTTCGACCTCAAGGAGGTCAATCCCCGCGCCAAGGTCTGCGTGAAGCTCGTCGCCTCCTCCGGCATCGGCACGGTCGCCGCCGGGGTCGCCAAGGCCTACGCCGACGTCATCCTCGTCTCCGGCCACGAGGGCGGCACGGGCGCCTCGCCGCTCGGCTCGATCAAGAACGCCGGCTCCGACTGGGTGCTCGGCGTCGCCGAGGCCCACCAGGTCCTCATGATGAACGGCCTCCGGGGCCGCGTCACGCTCCGCACCGACGGCGGCATGAAGACCGGGCGCGACATCGTCATCGCCGCGCTCCTCGGCGCGGAGGAATACAACTTCGGCACCGCCGCGCTCATCGCCGCCGGCTGCGCCATGTTTCGCGTGTGCCACCAGAACACCTGCCCGGTCGGCGTCGCCACCCAGCGCGAGGACCTGCGCGCCAAGTTCCGCGGCAAGCCCGAGAACGTCATCGCCTACTTCAACGCCGTGGCCGAGGAGGTGCGCCATTACCTCGCGCGGCTCGGCGTCCGCACGCTCAACGAGATCGTCGGCCGCGTGGACCTGCTCGAGCAGATCGACGATCCGGCCAACCCCAAGACCCGCCTCATCAACCTCTCCGGTGTGCTCCACGATCCCGACCCCTCCGGCGAGACCGAGCGCCACCACACCCGCGCGCGCAACGCCCGCTTCGGCAACGAGGGCACGCTCGACGAGGCCATCGTCATCGAGGCGCGCGACGTCCTCACCGGCCACGCCGCCCGGCTCACCGGCAAATACAAGGTCGAGAACGCCCACCGCGACATCGGCACCCACCTCTCCGGTCAGATCGCCTACCAGCGCGGCAACAACTCGCTGCCCCCCGGCGCCATCGACCTCACCTTCACCGGCAGCTCCGGCCAGAGCTTCGGCGCGTTCCTCGTGCAGGGCGTGCGCCTCCGCCTCATCGGCGAGGGCAACGACTATGTCGGCAAGGGCATGGCCGGAGGTGAGATCATCGTCCGCCCCAAGCCCGAGGAGACCTACGCCTGGCGCGACAACGCCCTCATCGGCAACACCTGCCTCTACGGCGCCACCGGCGGCTCGCTCTTCGCCGCCGGCACGGCCGGCGAGCGTTTCGCCGTGCGCAACTCCGGCGCCACCGCCGTCGTCGAGGCCGTGGGCGACCACGCCTGTGAATACATGACGCGCGGCACCGTCGTCATCCTCGGCCGCACCGGCCTCAACTTCGGCGCCGGCATGTCCGGCGGCCTCGCCTTCGTCTATGACGACGCCGAGAAATTCGCCGGGCGCTACAATCCCGCCCTCATCTCGGCCGAGCGCATCGTTGAGGCGGAGGAGATCGAGTCCCTCAAAAAACTCGTGGCGCTCCACGCCACGCTCACCGGCAGCCCCCACGCGCAGCAGCTCGTCGACAACTGGACGACGGAGGTGGGGAAGTTTTGGAAGATCGTGCCCCATGCGCCGACGCCCGACTGGCCGAAGCCGTTTTACCGCTTCGAAGCCACTGTCCCCGCCACCGCCAAGATCGAAGCGTGAGCCGGGTGGAACGCGGCCTCCGGACGCGTTTGCCCTGTGTAGGGGCGCAGTCTTGCTGCGCCCAATAATGGTCAATTTCGTGCCCGATCCCTTTAACGCGGAGGCCGCAGAGCTCGCAGAGGGGTCAGCGATAGATGTCCTTCCGGTCGCCGATGGCCTCAATGACGAGGACGTTGTCCGCCTGGCGGACTCGATAAAGAATACGATACGGTCCCTGACGCACCCGATAGACATCGGCGGTGCCTTGGAGCTTCAGGGCGCCCGGCGGGAAGGGCTCGGTGGCCAGTCGTTGGATACGACTGTCGATTTGCAACGCGTGCTTGGTCGGCAGGCGTCGCAAGACGCCTGCGGCTTCGCCGGCAATCTCAATGCGCAGCGACACGGCGACCTGTCAGCTCCCGTCGCACCTGCTCGTAGGGTTGATAGACCCCGCTCTTCTGAGCGCGTTTCACCGCCTGCAAGTCGTAGTAATCCTCCAGGCGGCGACGGAGCATGGGCATCAGCCGGGCTTTGCGGCGAACAGTCAGGGCGTCGACGGCGGCTAGGATTTCCTGTTCAGTGCTCATGGCGGCAACATAGCCCGGCAGGCCCGGGATTCAACCCCGGATTTGGAAGGTGGAACACGGCCTCCGGACGTGTTTTCTTTAACCACGAAGGGCACGAAGAACACGAAGGATAATTCAGAGCCCCGATCCATTTAACGCGGAGCCCGCAGAGATCGCGGAGATCTCCAAACCACTAACCGCTAATTGACGCTAATCACCGCTAATTTGGAACCAGGTCTTCCGACCATTAGCGACAATGAGCGAAGATTAGCGGTTAAAACTGTATGCCCAACTCCGCGTCCTCTGCGCTCTCCGCGTTAATACGACTTTGATTCGTAGGTGCTTTCCTCGCCGAAGCCCAAGGGGCGATGGCTGGTCCTCTGAATCCGTCACCGACTGTCACTGTCGTTCCAATCCCCGAATTGTGCCTTCTCTGCCCAATGAGCACCCGTTCAGGCACCCCTCGCGGGCTCGGGGCCAGCGTAACCACGCTGGCCATCTCCGCGCTGCGCGCTTCGTCCCATTCTGGTCATTCGGTTCCCCAGTCACCAAATGCCCAGGCCTTCTTGATCACGGCATGGCCGGCGGCCAGCAACGCGTTGTTCAGGTAAATCTCCCCCGTCGGGGCGTAGACTTGCTGCGCCCGGTTGTCGCCCGCCGCCTCGACAAACACATCCGCCAGATAACGGTCGTATTTGTGTGACTGTTGCTGCCCAAGGGGCACCCGCACCAATCACCCTTCTGCCGCTTGGCGGCATCCGAGCCAGTGCCGCTGCACAGGCCATCTACGCGCTGCCGCGCTTCGTCCGGCTCTGGTCATTTGTCGCCCCAATCTGCGAACGCCCATTCCCGTTTGATGACGGCATGTCCGTTGCTCAACAGTTTATTATTCAGGTAGATTTCACCATCGGAGAGCGACAAATACACGTCGGCCAAATACCTGTCGTATTTGTCTGGACGTGTGGTGCAGATCGTCACGGCCGTCGCTCCGCCGAGGAGCGCCTCCACGAAGCGCCGGGCGGCCTTGCCCTCGGGCGTGGACAGCTCGGGGCAGTCGAGGTCGCGCAGGCGGAGCTTCTGCTTCAGCCAGTGACGCTGGCCGACGTGGATTTTCACCCACAGCGTGTCGCCATCCACGAGCTTCAGGATCGTGGCGCGGTAGGTGAAGAGGTCGGCCTTGGTGGCGTCGGCCAAGGGGCGGGCCCGGCCGGCGGCATCGAATTGCACCAAGGCTCCAGCCGCCAGCCCGGTGTCGGCCGGGAGATCGACAAAGCAGGCGAAACCGAGGTCGACCGCGAGTCCGTCGTCGGTTGCGAGCACTTTGGAAATGCCCGGGGTGCCGCGGCGTGGGGTGAGGAGCGGGATTGCACCTGACGTAGTTGAGGAGGCATGGACCGTGACATCAATGGCGGCGTTGAGGGTGCGGATACGCTGTTCCAACTCAGTTGATGACCAGTGCCGGGCGACGGCCTCCCGCTGCAAACGCTCCCGCTCCGGGGCGTCTGCTACCTGCACCAAGGCGCGATAGTGGCTCCAGCCCAAATTGGCGCGGCCGCGCCAATTTGGGAAATAGCGGTAGAACTGCACCGACTGCTGGAGTGTCCGGCGGTCGATGCCGGTGTCGGTGGTGAGGCGGTTGAACAAGTCGGCCCCGTAGTCGGCGCGGTCCTTTTTCCGCAGGATAAACTCGTGGATGAGGCGGCCGGTGTCGTGGTAGGTGCGGAGCCAGGCCATGTCGATGGCCTGCCGGCCCTTGTGCACCACGGCCTCGACGCTCCGCCGCAGCTCGGCGTAGGTCTTCGGGGCGGTCAGGGCGAGGGCAGGCACGGCGGAAGAGTGGTCAGGCTGACCGTGAGCGCCACCGTAGACGTCGGCCGGTGACACCGCAAGCAGGCACCGTCGCCGACAAGCTACAAACCAGTCTCCGTCTGTTCTCCCTCAGTTCTCAAAAATCAAGTCGCTCCTCACCGGAGCATCTTTGTTTCTCAAACCACAATATACGTGACCTGCCCCCTTTCGGCCGCTCCTTTTGACGAAGAACTTCTAGCTACTGGCTCCTAAGAATATCCCCCGAGGCGGATCAGCGGATTCGCGGACGCTTAGGGGAAATCTTCCGCCAGAAGGCGCCGGGCCGGGGGGTCAAATTCCCGATACCGCCGGGGATGCGTCCGCGCTTCGGTGATGAGTCGTTCGATCTGGTCGTAAAACCTGCCGCTGAGGGCGGGACTGATCCCGGAATAATACCGCAGGGCCTCGGTGAACTCTTCGTCCGCTTCGCGATGGAAACGGTAAGGCTTCACCGACCGATGATCGTCCGGGCCTTGGCCATCACCTCATCGCCCGGAATACCCTTTTCCCGTCCGCCGCGAATGTCAGCCACCCGCCGCTGAATTTCAGTCTGCCAGGCCGCACCCACCGAAGGAATGATTCCGCCATGCCGGGCGACCATGATGCGATCCACCAACTCCGCGACGACATCCTCCGGCCACTGGCTGGTCTCTTCGACAATCTGCTCAAGCGTCAGGGACATGATGGCAATGTGCGTCAACCGGGCGGAATTTCAAGACCGCGTTTGGAGCTGCGCCGCCCGGGCCTCGGCAAAGAGGGCAGCGGCATTCATTGACGAGTAGGGACGATGGCGGTCCGGAACTGCTGATCGGAAAGCCCGAGGGACGGATTGGCGTCCAGCTCGGCGTCCCGTCGCTTGGCGGTCGCCACACCTTCATCGGCCTCCGCGAGGACGGGGGGCAGGGAAGCAAGTAAATGTGACACCAGCGTGGCCCGCTCGGCCTCCGGCAGGTTGCCGGCTTTTTGCTCCAGTTCTTGCAGCAGGGTCATGCGCGGAATGTAGCCCGGGGGGCGCGCAAGGCAAGTCCGCCATTAGGCGGGATCGATCAATTTCACAAAAGGCCGCACTGTTGCCCACTGCCCCTCGACCGGCTCGGGGCCGTGAGCTTGTCGAACCGGTAGCGGGCAACGGTGCTGACGGGTCAGTGTCTCGGGTCTGGGTTCCAGGGCAGGTGATCGGCTGACCTCTCCCCACCTTCGCGTCCCTTCGCGGTTAATCATCTCCCACCCCAAGCCACTAAGTCAACTATTAGTTGACATTGATCCCCCCCCGCCGCCCCGGCACACTTGTCATCAATTAGATGACAAACCTCCTCCGACCGTTTGTAGTTTATTAAATGACAAACCCACCAGCGGCCTACTTTCCGGCGGCAATTGCCTGACCGACCTCACGCGACTTGGCGCCAGTGGCCAGCATGGCGCGGACCAGCAGATCGAACGATACGTTGGACTCGCCGGCCTCAAGCTTGGCCACCCGGGACTGGCTCGAACCCAGCCGGCGCGCCAGCTCGGACTGGGAGAAGCCCAGGTGCGCCCTGCGGTCACGCACGGCCCCGGCTAGGGAGAGCCGCATGTTGACCAGGGTCGCTTCTTCCGGACTCAGCTTGAGGAGCTCCGCAGTGGAACCAACACGGAATCCGGCTTTTTCCAGACGGTTTTTCTTTTCGGTTTTCATGGGGTGTTCCTTCAGTTGATGGACAGGTAGAGCTTGAGGCGTCGCTGACAGACCCGGATGGTCTCAAGCGGAGTTTGTGAGGTTTGTTTTTCTAAAATATCGAGGATTACCACCGCATCGGTGTCGAGGTGGTAGAAGATTCGCCAGTTTTTCGTTTTGTCGGGAATGCGGAGTTCATGGCAGCGCCGGCCGATGGCAGGCATGGGCCGGGAGTAGGGGAGGCCGAGCGAGTCGCCCCGCTGCAAGCGGCGGAGCAGCACGCCGGCTTCGACCCTCGCCAGCTTGGTGAAAGGCGGAGTCTTGATCTCGCCGTGCAACCAAACCAGCGGTTTGTCCACCAGGGCCATGCCTCACCGATATGCCAGATATGACATATGTCAACTTCACTAACCAGGGTATCGCGACCACTGCGTCCGGGCTTTGAGGTCACAATTTGTGACGTCAAGCCGGACCACCAAAGACTCACCCATCCGTCAGATCTGTGGTTACTAAAACGCCGCGGCGTGAGCCAATCCCAAGAGGACTAAGCAGTGTCCCGAACTGTATCACAGGGGGCCGCAGAGGTCGCGGAGGACTTTGAACCACAAAGGCGCAGAGCCACCGAGAAGATCGGAGCCGGTTAATTCTGGGGGTCAGAACTCTGCGCCCTCTGTTTCCTCCTGTGAAATGCTTGCCCCATCCGTTGGCCCGTATTCGCCCCGGAGGCAGACAGGTTCACGCAAAGACGCAAAGCCGCTAAGATTCTGCTGAATCAATGATGGCTGATCTGGCTTCGCGCCTTGGCGTCTTTGCGTGAGATCATTCCACGTTTCCGCGATTGGTCTGCCTCCGTTTGCCCGTGTTTGCGCCGGTTGTGTCAGCCGTAGACTTGGCGGAGGCTGAAGGGCGCAGAACTCGGGACAAATACCGGGTGGCGAGCACGCCACAACGGTGTTTCCTCCTGTGAAGACCCCAGGCGTAATCATTCGCTACTGCGCCGGATCGGGGTATCGTGTGGGGCATGAGCTCCAAGAAAGACCGCGATGCCATCTTTGCCCAACGTGCCGGTGCCGCCGCCGCCAGCAACAAGAACCACACCCACCTGGCTGTCGCCCACGACATCCGCCAGAACGGCAGCAACCACTCCAAGGTCACCCGCCAGGGCAATCCCGGCCGGACCAATGTGGCGCGGGGGAAGTAGCAGAGTGCAGACGACAGAGGACGGACGACAGAGGACACGCCGTTGTTGGCTGCTGCCAACCTGGTGCTTGTCCTGAAACCTGCGTCCTGCGGCGCAGTTTCAGGCAAGGAGGATCAGCCTTCGCCGGGCTACGGCTGACAGGCGGATTGCAGAAGACGCAGGCAAGGCATCCGATCAGTTTCACAGGAGGCCGCAGAGATCGCGGAGAGATTCCATCCGTGATAATCAGCGTAATCCGTGGCAATGTCTAACTTCGCGTCCCTTCGCGTTCTTCGCGGTTAATCTACAGCTCCGTCGCGAAGCGCGGCTCGATGTCCACCGGCAGGTCCGTGCAGCGGGCGAGGAGCGACTTCACCTGCGGACGGATGACGACGAGGCGGTCCATCAGCGCCTTGCCGCGGGCGTAGTCGCCGGTGGCCTGGAGCGTCATGATCTCGGTGGTGAGGCTGGCGACGCCCTGCTTGATTTTCGCGAAGTCCACGCCGAAGCGGCCGTCGGCGGCGATCGTGAAGCCGCCGGTGTCGAGCAGCCAGTTGAGCTGGAGCGCCATGCCCTTGGCATGTGAGTCCCCCAGGCCGAAGCGCAGCGTGCGGAAGGAGGAGGCGAGGAAAGTGACATACATCGCGCGTTCCTGCGTCTTGTCCAGGACGCCCTTGTCCATGAGCTGCTGGAGCGCCCACAAGCCGGAAATGTCGGCCTTGGCCTCCTCAAGGGTGCTGTTGAGCTCCTTGAGCTCGAGGCGCACGGTCGTGGCGCGACCCGCGACGGTGATCTCCTGCGGCCCGAGGCCGTGCATGAGCTCGTGCATGAGGATGTGGGTGAAGAACGGGTCGAAGGCGACCAGCGGCTGGTCCGCGGCGGCGAGGGTGTGTCGCGAGATCGGGACGAGCACGTGGGAGAACTTGGCCTCCTGATAATTTTTCAGCATGACGCGCTTCGAGCCCTTGGCGGCGACGACGCGCTCGTCGTTGGGCAGGTTGAAGGCGGCGGTCTGGATGCCGCGGTTGCCGTCGCCGGAGTTGAACACGACGTTTACGACGCGGATGGGGGAAAGGCCGCCGAGCTTGGCGCGGCGGTATTTCGGGTCGATGGGAAGCCGGTCCTCGAGGCCCTGCAGCTCGGCGCTGAAGCGGGCGAGCTTGGCGGTCTCGGCGGCGTCGGTGAGCGTGATGAACGCCTCGAAGGCGGCCTTGTAGTTGAACCACTCGTCCTCGTAGGTCTCGTAGGGCCCGATGGTCGGCTCGATGGTGGCGTCGAGCTCCATCCACGCCATGTCGCTGTCGTAATAGTCGTTGGTCAGGAAGGCGCGGGCGCGCTTCTCGAGGAAGTTTTTCAGGGTCGGCTGGGTCGTGGCGGCGGAGGCCTCCCGGAGCAGGCGGGCGGCGGGCAGCAGCTCGCTCTGGTAGGCGATGTTGTAGGGGATGAGCATGAGGCCGCCGGCGGCGTTGCGGCGCACGATGGAGAAGAAGCCGGTGGCCTGTTCCTGCTCGGCGGCGGGGAGGGTCTTGATCCAGGCCTCGATCTCCTCGCGGGTGCTGTCGGCGGGATAGAAGCTGGCGCCGGGGGGCTTGGGGCCCACGCCGGGGAGGAAGGGGCGGTTCTCGTCGAGGCGCGACCACGGGCCCTTGTTGAGGGCGAAGTAGTGGAGGCGGGCGCGGCCGAGGGGCGAGGTGTCAGTGACCAGTTCGGCGAGGTAGGTCTCGTTGAGCGGGGCGACCTGCCGGTAGTAGAGGGCGTCGAAGATCTTCGCGGCCTCGACCATCTTGGCGAGGGCGAGCTTCTCGTTGGCCGACAGGGCGGAGGTGTCGACCTTGACCGTGACCGGGGCGAAGCGCGCCGTCATGGTGCGCAGCTCGGCCTCGTTGGGCAGGGGCGCTTCGGTGGCGGAGGCGACAGTGGCGAGGAGCAGGGCGGAGACGAAGGGGAGGGTGATTCGCATCCCGCAAGAATCGCCCGGCGCCTGGTGCCGGTCAAGAGCGGGGTAGACGGAGCAGCCTGCTTCGCCTCGGGCTCGGGCGGATCAAGCCCGCCATTCCAGCCCGCACCGCTAAGTCAACTATTAGTTGACATCAATCGATGGGCGCTGTTGTCAACTAATAGTTGACATAAACCTCATGCGGACAAGGGCGGAGGCGAGACATGGTGGGTGGTCAGCAGACCGCAACGCGCTTCGGCAGTCAGGACAACGCGTTGGGGTCAACGCGTTCCACCCGCCAGCCTCCATTCGGTCCCGTGAAGTGCCCGGGATTGATGTCAACTAATAGTTGACATCAGCCAGAGCGGGACTGGTCGAGAGGCCGGCGGGGGTTCAGGGGCGGATCTGGCCCGAGCCGCGCACGACATACTTGTAGGACGTGAGCTCCGCGAGGCCCATCGGGCCGCGGGCGTGGAGCTTGTCCGTGCTGATGCCGATCTCCGCGCCGAAGCCGAACTCGTGACCGTCGTTGAAACGGGTCGAGGCGTTCCAGAGCACGACGGCGCTGTCCACCCCGGCGAGGAACTGCTCCGCCGTGGCGGCGTCGGCCGTCACGATGGTGTCGGTGTGGTGCGAGCCGTGCGTCTCGATGTGGGCAATCGCGGCGGCGCAGTCGTCGACAATCTTCACCGCGAGGATGAGATCGAGGAATTCGGTGCGGTAGTCGGCCTCTGAGGCCGAAGTAACAAGGGACAAGTATGAAGTGCCAAGATGGCCGAGGGCCTGACGCGAGGCATCGTCCACGCGGAGCTGGACTCCCGCCTTGAGCAGGGCGGCGCCGGCTTGGGGCAGGAAAGCGGCGGCGATATCACGATGGACGAGGAGGGTTTCGGCGGCGTTGCACACCCCGGGGCGCGCGACCTTGGCGTTGACGATGATTTTCTCCGCCATTGCGAGGTCGGCGGCCTTGTCCACGAAGATGGCGCAGATGCCGTCGTAATGCTTGATGACGGGGATGCGGGCGGTCTTGACGACGGTCTCGATGAGTCTGCGACCGCCGCGGGGGATGAGCAGGTCGATGACGCCGACGGCCTCGCCGAGCAGACGCACGGCGTCGCGGTCGGTGGTAGGCACGAGTTGCACGGCGTGGGCCGGGAGGCCGGCGGCGGCGAGCCCGCGGGCCAGGGCGGCGGCAAGGGCGGTGTTGGAACGGAGCGCCTCGGAGCCGCCGCGGAGGATGACGGCGTTGCCGCTCTTCAGGCAGAGACCGGCGGCGTCCACCGTGACGTTGGGGCGCGACTCGTAGATGAAGCCGATGACGCCGAGCGGCACACGCACCTTGGCGAACTTGAGGCCGTTGGGCTGCGTCCACTCGCGGAGAACTTCGCCGAGCGGGTGGGGGAGCTTGGCGACGGCGCGCAGGCCCTCGGCGCATTTGGCGAGGCGCTCCGGCGTGAGCGTGAGCCGGTCGACCAGCGCGGCGGTCTGGCCGCTGGCCTGGGCGGCGGCGACATCCGTGGCGTTGGCGGCGAGGATCTCAGTCTGGGCGGCGAGGAGTTCACGGGCCATGGCCTCAAGGGCGGCGTCGAGGCGCGCAGGGGCCGTGCCGGCCAGCGTGCGCGCGGCGGTGCGAGCCTGGGCGCCCAGACGGGCGATGAGTTGTGCCAGGTCAGACATTTCGGGGAAATCTCAAAGGCCAAAAGCCAAATCCCAAATAAATCCGAAGACCGGAAATTTGGAAATTGTTTGGCGTTTGATCATTGGCGTTTGGAATTTGCCGGCAGAGCCGGTCTTTACTTGGCGGGGAAGTAGGTTCCTACGCGTTGTCCGGCGGCGATCCGGTGGATGAGCCCGGCTTTCAGGCCGCTGGCGATGACGGTCGGGATGCCGGCCTTCACGGCGAGTTGCGCGGCCTGGAGTTTGGTGACCATGCCGCCGGTGGAGACGTGGCCCTTGTCGGAGCGCACGAGCCCGGAGATGGTGCTGAAATCCTGCACGAGCGGCACGGTCCGTCCCTGCGCGTCCTGCAGGCCGTCGACGCTGGTGAGGATGATAAGCAGGTCGGCCTCGAGCAGGATGGCGACCTCGGCGGAGAGCCGGTCGTTGTCGCCGAAGTTGAGCTCCTCGACCGCGACGGAATCGTTCTCGTTGATGATCGGGACGACATGGCCGCGCGCAAGGAGGTGGGCGAGGGTGTTGCGGGCGTTGACGTGGCGGGTGCGGCTGTCGAGGTCGTTGTGCGTGAGCAGCAGCTGCGCGACGGCGAGCTTCTGCTTCGCGAAGGCGCTGGCGTAGGCGTGCATCAGCTGGGACTGGCCGACGGCGGCGCAGGCTTGCTTGGCCGCGAGCTGTTTCGGCCGGGAGTTAAGTCCGAGCGTGGCGAGCCCGGCGGCAACGGCACCGCTGGACACGATGACGCACTGGTGGCCGGCGCGGACAAGCGCGCCGACTTCGCGGGCCAGGCGCGCGAGCTGCGGCCGGCTCAAGCCCACGCCCTGCCGGGTCGAGAGGATCCCGGACCCGAACTTGAGCACGATGCGGTGGAAACGTTTAGCCATGAAATTTGCAGCGTAGCCAGCCCACCCCGGGCAACAAGCCGGAATCCGGGCCCCCTGCGCTATGACACGTTTGCCAAAAAGCGGTGGAACCTATGACACGTCGCCCCCTTGTCTCAGCCCGGACGGAGCCGTCTGCTTATCCCTGCAATGAAACCGCACCCCGCCAACAACCCTGTCCATCCCCCGCGCTGCACCAATGGTGGTGACTACGTGACGGAAGGCATGGCGGATTCGCAACATTCGGTCGCCGGCACGCTGACGCCGGTTCGGTGAGATGAAAGCCCATGCCGCTTATCGTCATGCCGACTGTTGCCGCTGCGCCGTGTAGCTTTGATCTGGTTTTGCCCGACCTGGCGCTTGCGCGCGGCGGCGTAGTCCGGTCTCATCGCGCCCGCGGCTGGTGGTGGAGCTGCGCGGGGGACACACCCGAGCAACCGCGACGGGACATCCCGACCGTGCTGCTCGTGCACGCCTTGACCGGTAGCGCCGTGGCCGGAGGCAAAGACGGGTGGTGGGCTCCGCTGATCGGCCCGGGCAAGGCACTCGACCCGGCGCAGTATCGTATCCTTTGCTTCAACAATCTCGGCTCGTGTTACGGCAGCAGCGGCCCGGGAATGGAGGGGTTCCCGGCGCACAAGACCGTGGACCTCACGAGCCTCGATATTTCCCGCGCGATCCTGCTTGCGCTCGACCGGCTCGGCATCGCCCGCGTGCATCTCACGACCGGCGGCTCGCTCGGCGGCATGGTGACGCTCACGCTTGCCGCGCTCGCGCCGGAACGCTTCGAGCGCATCCTGCCCTTCGCCACGAGCCTGGCGGCCAGCGCGTGGGTGGTCGGCTGGAACCACGTGGCGCGCCAGATTTTGCGGCTCGACCCGGGTTATCCCGACAATGTCGGGCGCGGCCTCGAGATCGCGCGTCAGCTCGCCATTCTCACTTATCGCGCCGAGCCGGGGCTCGATGCCCGCCAGCCGCGCCCTGTGCCAGGCACCGACGCCGGTTATCCGGTGCAAAGCTACCTCGAGCATCAGGGCCGGAAACTGCGCCACCGGTTTGCCGCGCCGGCCTACGAGCTGCAGCTCGCAGCGATGGACCACCACGACCTGCTCCAACCGCTGCCGGGCGACACGGTGCCCGCCATCAGCCGGGTGCGCGCCTCGACGCTGGTGGTGGATGTGGACACCGACCAGCTCTTCACGCCCGCCCAGGCGGCGGCCCTCACCGCGCAACTCCGCGCGGCGGGCGCCCGGGTCGAGCGCGAGACGGTGACCAGCATCCATGGCCACGACGCCTTCCTCATCGAGTGGCTCACCCTCGGACCTCTCTTGACAAAGGCCCTGCATCTGCACGCTCCCGCTCAATGAGCGAACGCTGGCAGGTCTTCAAATTCGGCGGCACCTCCGTCGGCACCGCCGGGCGCCTGCCCAAGGTGCTGGAGCTGATCGGCGCTGCGCCGCGCCCGCTCGCGCTGGTCGTCTCGGCCCCCGGAGACACGACCGACTGGCTGATCCTGGCCGCCAAATCCGCCGCCGCGGGCAACATCAGCCAGGCCCGCCGCGAGCTGGCCCAGGTGCGCGAACTTGCCACCGCCATCGGCCGCACCGTGCTCAACAGCCAGGGACAAAAGGGGCTCAAGCACGACCTCGACGACATCCTGACGCCGGTGGAACGCTTGCTCTCCGGCATCGAGCTGACCCGCGAGTGTTCTCCGCGCACGCTCGACTCGGTCATCAGCGTCGGCGAACGCATCTCCGTGGCGCTGCTCGCCCGGGCCCTCACGCAGCGCGACGTCCCCGCCATCCCGGTGGACGCGCGGGATTTTGTCGTGACCGACGCCACCTACGGCGCCGCCACGGTGGACAAGGCCGAGACCAGGAAGAAATTCGCCACCGCGTCGGCCAAGTGGACCGGCCACGTGCCGATCATCACGGGTTTCACCGGCCGCACGCCGGACGGCGACACGACCACGCTCGGCCGCAACGGCTCCGACTACACCGCCACGCTCGTGGCCGGCCTGCTCAAGGCCAGCGCGGTCACCGTCTGGACGGACGTGCTCGGCGTGATGACCGCCGACCCCGCGCTCGTGCGCGAGGCCACGCCGGTGGACCGGCTCTCCTACGACGAGGCGCTGGAGCTGGCGTATTTCGGCACGCGGATGTTTCACCCGCGCACCATCATCCCGCTGCGCGAATGCGGCGCGGCGCTCATCATCCGCAGCACGACCCAGCCCGACGCCCCCGGCACGCGGATCGACGCGACCGGCAACCCCGACCCGAACCGCCCGACCTGCGTGACCAGCCTGGAACGCCTCGCGCTCATCGGTGTGCAATCCCGCCGCACGGGCCTGGGCCGGCCGCTGGGCGGCCGCATCCTCGCCGCGCTCAACGAGGCCGGGGTGCGCGTCTGGCTGACCACCGAGTCCACGCTCGGCCAGTCGTTTTCCGTCGTGATTCCCGAGGTGGACGAGGCCCGCGCGAAGTCCAGCATCGCCGAGGCGCTCGCGCCCGAGCTGGCGCTGGGCGATTTGCGCATCGAGCCGGTGCTTTCACCGGTGTCGCTGGTCACGCTGGTCGGCGAGCACATGGGCGCCCAGCCGAATGTCGCCGGCAAGTTTCTGAACTCCATCGGATCGGCGGGCATCGCGGTGCGCGCCGTGGCGCAGGGGGCGTCGGCCCGCAGCATCTCGTGCGTGGTGGACGCCGACCAGACCGCGACCGCAGTGCGCACCGTGCATGGCGCGTTCAATCTCGCGCACACCCAGATCAGCGTGTTGCTCGTGGGCAAGGGCGTCGTGGGCGGCAGCTTGTTGAAACAGATTGAGCGGCAGAACCTGACGCTGGGCCGGGAGCACGATGTGCAGGTGCGGCTCGTCGGCATCGGTTCCAGCCGGGGCGCGATCTTTGACGCCGAGGGTCTGCCGCCGCTGGAGGCGATCGCCCAGCTGGAAAAGGTGTTGGCGGCGGGCAAAGCCGCCAAAGACATCGGCTCCCTGTTGAAAAAACTTTCGCAACTGCCCAACCCCGTGCTGGTGGATTGCTCGGGGGCGGCCGGCATGGAGAAGGTTTATCGCGCGGCGTTCGGGCACGGCATCAACGTGGTGTCGGCGAACAAGCAGCCGCTGGCCCTGCCGACCGCCGAGCGCGCCGCGCTGCTCAACGAAGCGCGGAAGCATTTCCGCGCCTACCACTACGAGACCACCGTCGGCGCGGCGCTGCCGGTCATCGAGACGCTCAAGAACCTCGTCCGCACCGGCGACCACGTCATCACGATTGAGGGCGCGTTCTCGGGCACGCTCGGATTCCTGTGCGACCGGCTGGTGCAGGGCGACGCACTGTCGGCCGCCGTGCGCCAGGCCAAGCAGCTCGGCTACACCGAGCCGCATCCGCGGGACGACCTGTCGGGCCTCGATGTGGCCCGCAAGGCGGTCATCCTCGCCCGCGAGCTCGGCCTGCAAGTCGAACTCGGCGATGTCGCGCTCGAGCCGTTCGTGCCCGCGGAGAACCTGCGCGAGGACGACCCGGAAAAATTCCTGCAATCGCTCGCCCAGCTTGATGCGTCCGTCGCCGCGCGCGTGGCTGCGTGCAAGGCCCACGGCAAGCTGCCGCGCTACCTCGCGCGCATCACTCCCGGCGCGGCCGGCGCCAAAGTTTCGGTCGGCCCGGTCGAGGTGGACGCGGCGCATCCGGCGGCTTCCTTGCGCGGGTCGGAGGCGTTTGTGGCTTTTCACACCGAACGCTACCGGGAATACCCGCTGGTGGTGCGCGGGGCCGGGGCGGGTGGGGAAGTAACGGCGGCCGGCGTGCTGGCGGATATCCTGAGGTTGGCGCAAAATATCCGGGGCCGCAGGTGAGCCAAGTCTCTAGCGACGGTCTATGACCGCGGGACTCGCATCGGCGCTCATACAGCGCCGCTGCAACCTGTTGAGCCGTCCTGTCCCGCCTAATGTCATAAAGTTAAAACTTAAGTTGACAGCGAACTGGCCGCTTAACAGCTTCGGCGCGTTCCCATGATGCTCAACGTCGCCCTTCTTGCGCTTATTACCGTCGTCCTGGCCCTGCTGGCCACGGACCCGAACACATCTGGGCGGCTCGCAACAGCCACAAGCTCCTAAGAGGACAAAAACTCAAAACCGGAAGCCGCCCACCAAAGGGCGGCTTTTTTATTTCCCAGCCCGAACCCGTTATGACGCAGACCCAGCCCACCCATTACTCGCCCTGCCGAAAGTGTCCCGGCAGCGTGGCCTGATCTTTACCCCGATGAATGCTGAAACATTCCCCGCAGCTGGCTGCGGGGTTTTCCAAGTGGTATTAGGACGCCGCCCGGCCAGCTCCGCAGCAGCGGGGCTGTGCAAGCCGCGCGTAGATTCCCCGGGGCCCTGGTCGCCTTTGGCGCCGCCGCAGGCGGGTAAACTTGCTCCGGGGAGTAGCGCTGGCGAAAGGGCGGCGTTCAATTCCGGTAAACGCCACAGCCACCTGGTCACCGACGGCCCGAGCCGGGCGCCCGCCCGCGCCATGATGAAAGCCATCGGGTTTACCGACGAGGATCTCGCCAAGCCGCTCATCGGCATCGCCAACACCTGGACCGAGATCGGGCCCTGCAATTACCACCTCCGCGCCCTCGCCGAGCACGTCAAGGCCGGCGTCCGCGCCGCCGGCGGCACGCCGTTGGAGTTCAACACCGTCTCCATCTCCGACGGTATCACCATGGGCACCGAGGGGATGAAGACCTCGCTCATCAGCCGCGAACTCATCGCCGATTCCATCGAGCTGGTCGCCCGCGGCAACAGCCTCGACGGCCTCGTCTGCCTCTCCGCCTGCGACAAGACCAACCCCGGCGTCATGATGGCGCTGGCCCGCCTGGACATCCCGGGCCTCGCGCTTTACGGCGGCTCGATCAACCACGGCCACCACAACGGCAAAGCGCTTACGGTGCAGGATGTGTTCGAGGCCGTCGGCGCGTTCAGCGCCGGCAAGATCGACGCGAAGGAATTCCGCGGCATCGAGAACGCCGCGTGCCCGACCGCCGGGGCGTGCGGCGGCCAGTTCACCGCCAACACCATGGCGACCATCATGGAGGCCATCGGCATCTCCCCCGCCGGGCTTAACGGCATCCCGGCGGTCGCCGAGGAAAAGAACCAAGCGGCTTTCCGCTGCGGTCAGATCGTGATGGATCTCGTGCGGCAAGACCTGAAGCCGTCGCAGATCATGACCCGGCCGGCGTTCGAGAACGCCATCGCGTCCGTCGCGGCCTCGGGCGGCTCGACCAACGCCGTGCTGCACCTGCTCGCGCTGGCGCGCGAGGCCAACATTTCACTGCAGATCGATGAGTTCGACACCATCAGCGCGAAGACCCCGACCATTGCCACGCTCAAGCCGGGTGGGCTCTACACGGCGGTCGAGATGCACCAGGCCGGCGGCATCTCGCTGCTGCTGCGCCGGCTCTTCGAGGGCGGTATCCTGCATGGCAGCTGCCTGACCGTTACCGGGCGCTCGCTCGGCGACGAAATCCGCGCCGCGCCCGAGACGCCCGGCCAGCAGGTCATCCGGCCGACCGACAAGCCGTTCAAACCCACCGGCGGGCTGGTCATCCTGCACGGCAACCTGGCGGAGGAGGGCGGGGTGCTGAAACTCGCCGGCACCGCCATCAAGCACTTCAAGGGCCCGGCCCGCGTCTTCGAAAACGAAGAGGCCGCCATGGCCGCGGTCACAGCCGGCAAGATCAAGCCGGGCGATGTCGTCGTCATCCGCTATGAGTGGCCCAAGGGCGGCCCCGGCATGCGCGAGATGCTCGGCGTCACCGGCGCCCTGGCCGGCGCGGGCATGTCCGAGACGGTGGCGCTGCTCACCGACGGGCGCTTCTCCGGGGCCACGCGCGGCTTCTCCATCGGCCATGTGGCGCCCGAGGCGTTTGTCGGCGGGCTCATCGCCTTTGTCCACGAGGGCGACCCCATTGAGATCGACGTGGCGGCCCGCCAGTTGCGGGTCGTCATCGCGCCCGCCGAGCTGGCCCGGCGCAAAGCCGGCTGGAAGGCGCCGGTGCCGCGTTATGCGCGCGGGGTCATGGCCAAGTATGCCAACACGGTTTCCTCCGCGTCCGAGGGCGCAGTCACCTCCTGAAATCACTATTCACGCGATCAATTCAAGGGACATCATGAAACTCACTGGCGCAGAAATCATCTGGGAATGCTTACAGAAGGAAGGGGTCGACGTCGTCTTCGGTTATCCGGGCGGAGCCATCCTGCCGACCTACGATGCGATGACCAAGTATCCGAAAATCCACCACGTGCTCGTGCGCCATGAACAGGGTGCGACGCACATGGCCGACGGCTACGCCCGCGCCAGCGGCCGGGTCGGCGTCGCCATCGCCACTTCCGGTCCCGGCGCGACCAACATGGTCACCGGCATCGCCACCGCCATGCTGGACTCCTCGCCCATCGTCTGCATCACCGGCCAGGTCGGCTCAAAGGCGATCGGCACCGACGCGTTCCAGGAGACGGACGTGACCGGTGTCACGCTGCCGATCACCAAGCACAATTACCTCGTCACGAAGCCCGGCGACATCGCACGCGCGATCCGCGAGGCGTTCTACATCGCCAGCAGCGGCCGGCCGGGTCCGGTGCTCATCGATATCACCAAGGATGCACAGCAGCTCACCGCCGAGTTCGACTGGGAGGCGGCCGCGCCGCGCCTGCCGGGCTATCGCCCGAGCTACCATGCCCCGGCCTCGGAGTTCGCCCGCGCCGCAGAGCTCATCAACTCCGCCCAACGCCCGCTGATTTTCGCCGGGCAAGGCGTGATCAAATCCGGCACGACGGCCGAGGTGCTCAAGCTCGCCAAGACCGCCGGCATCCCGATCACCACGACGCTGCTGGGCATCGGCGCCATTCCCGCTTCGTCCGAGTTCAATCTCGGCATGATGGGCATGCACGGCGAGGCCTGGGTCAATGAGGCCATCCAGCAGGCGGACCTGCTCATCGCCCTCGGCATGCGCTTCGACGACCGGGTCACGGGCAACCTCAAGACCTACGCGCTCAACGCCAAGAAAATCCACGTCGATATCGACCCGACGGAGATCAACAAGAACGTCCCGGTGGATGTCGCCCTGATCGGGGACCTGCGGGAAGTGCTCAGCCTCATCCAGCCGCAGGTGAAAAAGGCCCAACACTCCGAGTGGTGGGCCGCCATCAACGCCCGCCGCGGCGACGCCGCCGTGCGCGACATCCAGACGTTGCCCGACAGCGGCCATCTCTACGCCGCTCATGTCATCAACGATCTCTGGCGCCTGACGCAAAAGCGCGACACGATCGTCGTCACCGACGTCGGCCAGCACCAGATGTGGGAGGCCCAGTATTACCGCCACGAGAAGCCCCGCTCGCTCATCACCTCGGGCGGACTGGGCACGATGGGTTTTGCGTTGCCGGCGGCCATCGGAGCCAAGTTCGCCTGTCCCGAGAAGGACGTGTGGGTGGTCGTCGGCGACGGCGGATTCCAGATGACCTCGTGCGAACTGGCCACGGCCGAGCAGGAGGGCATCAAGGTCAACGTTGCCATCATCAACAACGCCTTCCTCGGCATGGTGCGCCAGTGGCAGGAGTTTTTCTACGACAAGCGCTACGCCGCCACGCCGATGACCGGCCCCGACTTCGTGAAGCTCGCCGAGGCCTACCGGCTCAAGGGGCTCCGCTGCAACAAGCGCTCCGAGGTGAGATCCACCGTCGAGAAGACCCTCGCCGCCAAGGGCACGGTCGTGATTGATTTCGTCGTCGAGAAAGAGGACTCGGTGTTCCCGATGGTCCCCGCCGGCGCCGATCTCGACAAGATGATCCGCCGCCCGAAGCAGGACGTGATGTTGGAATCCGGTTCCGACAAGGACTGGGAAATGCCCGCCGCACCCGTCGCGGTCGTGCGCAACGGCCACGGCAAAACCTCCCGCCAACCCCCCAACCCCGCGAAGGCTTCGCAGAAACCGAACCGCGCCGGAGCGCATAGAGGAGCCAAGGCAGGCAAGCGCCGCGCCTCGTCGCGCACCTGACCACTTTCACTTTCACCCTCACTTTCCCTTCTCCTCCCATGGCCAAACATACCCTCATCGCCTACGTGGAAGACGTGCCCGGCGTCCTGAACCGGGTCGCGTCGCTCTTCCGCCGGCGCAACTTCAACATCGATTCGCTCACGGTTGGCCGCACCGAGCAGCCCGGCGTGTCGCGCCTCACGGTCGTCGTCGACGCCACCGAGGCCGGCGCGCGCATCGTCGAGGCCAACCTCTACAAGCTCGTCAACGTCCTCCGCGTGGACGACCTCACCCACAAGCCTTCGCTCTACCGCGAACTCGGGCTCGTGAAGGTCAAAGTCACGGCCCAGACCCGGTCCGAAGTGCTCCAGCTGACCGATGTGTTCCGCGCCCGCGTCGTGGATGTGGACGAGGCGACCATCGTCATCGAAGTCACCGGCACGCCGGAAAAAATCGGCAAGTTCGAGATGGTGCTGCGACCCTATGGCATCGTGGAGATCGTCCGCACCGGGGCCGTCGCGATGGCACGCGGCCACGAGCGGCTCTCGGCTGCGCCGCCGCTGGTCCGCACCACCGACGATGACCACCAGCCCGAAGCGGCCAGCCTCTCCATGTCGGTCTAACCTTTCCCTTTACTCCCCCCTTTTACTACCATGGCAAAAATATACTACGACAAAGACGCGAACCTCTCGCTCATCCGCGACAAGAAAGTCGCGATCATCGGCTACGGCTCCCAGGGCCACGCCCACGCGCTCAACCTGAAGGAGAGCGGGGTCAAGGTGCGGGTCGGCCTCGCGCCGAAAAGCAAATCCGCCGCGAAGGCGAAGAAGGCCGGCCTGACCGTCGGCACGGTGGACGCGGTCTCCCACTGGGCTGACGTCATCATGGTGCTCGTGCCGGACCATGTGCAGGCCCGCCTTTACCGCGAGTCGATCGCGCCCCACCTCTCCGCCGGCAAGATGCTGATGTTCGCGCACGGCTTCAACATCCGCTTCAAGGGCATCATCCCGCCGAAGAACGTCGACGTGAGCATGATCGCGCCGAAGTCCCCCGGCCACCGCGTCCGCGAAGTGTTCCAGGAGGGCGGCGGCGTCCCCGGCCTCATCGCCGTCCACCAGAACGCCACCGGGCAGGCCAAGAAGCTCGCGCTGTCCTACGGTCGCGGCATCGGCTGCACCCGTGCCGGCGTCCTCGAGACCACCTTCACCGAGGAAACCGAGACCGACTTGTTTGGCGAACAGGCCGTGCTCTGCGGCGGCTGCGCCGAGCTGGTCAAGGCCGGCTTCAAGACCTTGGTTGATGCGGGCTACCAGCCCGAGATTGCTTACTTCGAGTGCATGCACGAGCTGAAGCTCATCGTGGACCTGATGTATCGCGGCGGCCTCAACTACATGCGTTATTCCGTCTCCGACACGGCGGAGTGGGGCGACTACGTCTCCGGTCCGCGCGTCATCACCAAGCAGACGCAGCAGGAGATGAAACGCATCCTCCGGGACGTCCAGTCGGGCAAGTTCGCCAAGCGCTTCATCGACGAGAACAACAAGCATGGCCGCAAGACCATGACCAAGTTCCGCAACCGCGAACGCGGACAGAAGATCGAAGTCGTCGGCGCCAAGCTCCGCGCGATGATGCCGTTCCTCAACCCCGTGGTCATTTCGAAGTAATTACCACGGAGTGAGAGTGAATGGGAAAGTGAGAGTGAACAAACCATGAACGCCCGCACAAAGTTGATGAGCTTCGGCGCCTACACAAAGGCGCTGGCGCTCTTTGATCTTGTCGTGGCGGACATGGCGCTGCTCTCTCGCCAGAGGGAATGCAGCCAGCTGGTCGCCCAGCAAATCGGCAGCGCCGACTCGATTGCCTCGAACATTGAAGAGGGCTACGGACGTGGCTCGAAGAAGGAATACTGCCAGTTTCCCGTCATAGCGCGCGGCTCGGCTCAAGAAACAGCCGGTCGCTATCTGCGACTTAGACACTGGCCGCCAGCCGGTCTGCCGGAAACACGCACCGCCTTGTGCGACGAGATTATCGGCATCCTGACCGCCAGTATTCTGAAGCTTCGCTCACAATTGGCCGCCACGAACTAGCTCCGCTCACTTTCACTCTCACCATGTCCTCTGCCAAACCCGATTACGTCCGCATCTTCGACACCAGCCTCCGCGACGGCGAGCAAGCCCCGGGCGCGTCCATGACCTCGGCCGAAAAGCTGGAGATCGCCCGGGCGCTGGCGCGACTGGGGGTGGACGTGATCGAGGCCGGGTTCCCGGCGGCGTCGCCGGACGATCTGGCCGCGGTGCAATCGATCGCGGCCGAGGTGGGGCAGGACCCGGTGGAGGGCCGCCCGCAGGCCGAGCCCCCGATCATCTGCGGCCTGGCCCGATGCACCCGCAGCGACATCGACGCGGCGTGGCTGGGCGTCAAGGGCGCCAAGCACCCGCGCATCCACACCTTCCTCGCGACCAGCGATCTCCACCTCAAACATAAGCTCCGGATGACGCGCGAGGAGATGACCGCCAAGGCGGTCGAGATGGTCGCCTATGCGCGATCGTTGTGCCAGGACGTCGAGTTTTCCCCCGAGGACGCGGGCCGGAGCGATCCGGAGTTCCTCTACAAAGTTCTGGCGGCCGTCATCAAGGCCGGCGCCACCACGCTCAACATCCCGGACACCGTCGGCTACACCATGCCCGACGAGTTTGGCGCGTTGATCGCGGGCATCATCAAGCACACTCCGGGCGCCAAGGACGTGATCATCTCGGTGCATTGCCACGATGATCTCGGCCTCGCCGTCGCCAACTCACTGGCCGGTCTCCGCGCCGGTGCACGCCAGGCGGAAGTCACGGTCAACGGCATCGGTGAGCGCGCGGGCAACGCCTCGCTCGAGGAGGTGGTCATGGCCATCCGGACCCGCGGGGCGAAGATCGGCCTGTCGACCGGCGTGGACAGCACCCAGCTCTGCCGCATCAGCAAGCTCATCTCCCGCAGCACCAGCTATCCCGTGCCGCCCAACAAGGCCATCGTCGGGGCCAATGCCTTCGCCCATGAGTCCGGCATCCACCAGGACGGCATGATCAAGAACGCGCAGACCTACGAGATCATGCGCCCGGAGGATGTCGGCGCGATGCACACGATGCTGGTGCTCGGCAAGCATTCCGGCCGCGCGGCGTTTTCGAAGCGCCTGACCGAGCTGGGCTACCCGCTGGAGGGCGATGCGTTGCTCAAAGCCTTCAACGAATTCAAAAAACTCGCCGATCGCAAGAAGGCCGTGCTGGACGCCGACCTCATCGCGCTCGCCTCCGATGAGCTCGCCACCGTGCCCGAGCTCTGGGCGCTGGAGCATCTCCAGGTCATGTGCGGCACCGCCGGATTGCCCACGGCCAGTGTCCGTCTCCGCGATCCGGACGGCAAAATCCGCAGCCATGCGGCCATTGGCACCGGCCCGGTCGACGCCACCTACAAGGCGATCAACGCGATCGTCCAGCTGCCGGTCGAGCTGCTTGAGTTCGGCATCAGCGCCGTCACCGAGGGCGTCGATGCCCTGGCCGAGGCCACCGTCCGCGTCCGTCACGAAGAGCAGCGTTCTTCTCACGGTCACGGGGCCGACAGCGATATCGTGGTGGCGGCGGCCAAGGCCTACATCGCCTCCCTCAACCACGTGTTGTCCCGGCAGTCCACCGGCCGCGTCCAGCATCCGCAGAGCCTCCCGACGGAAATTTCCAAATGAGTTCGCGCAGTCAAGTTCCAGCCAGGTGGTCGCCGCTGTCCCGAGCGGCGACGGTCGGCGGTGCGGAGACCGCCGACCACCCAAGCCAATTTCTCTCATGAGTCAGAATCCTCAAACCCTGTTCCAGAAAATCTGGGACTCCCACATTGTCGCCGAGGAGCCCGGTGCGCCCACCGTGCTCTACATCGATCTGCACCTCGTCCACGAGGTCACCTCGCCGCAGGCGTTTTCCGTGCTCAAGGAGCGTGGCCTGAAAGTCCGCCGGCCCGAGCGCACGGTGGCGACGATGGACCATTCCATCCCGACCAAGGGCGGCTACGAGGCCGCCGATGAAATGGGCCGCATCCAGCTGCGCCTGCTTGAAGCCAACGCCAGCGCCAACGGCGTCCGCCTCTACGGGCTCGATTCCGTGCAACGCGGCATCGTGCACGTCATCGGGCCGGAGCAGGGTTTCACCCAGCCGGGCATGACGATTGTGTGCGGCGACAGCCACACCTCGACGCACGGCGCGTTTGGTTCGCTCGGTTTCGGCATCGGCACCAGCGAAGTCGGCCATGTGCTGGCCACCCAGTGCCTGCTGCAGCGCAAGCCCCGCACCTGCGAGATCCGCGTGGACGGCACACTCCGCCCCGGCGTGACGGCGAAGGACATCATCCTCGCCGTGCTCGCCAAAATTGGCGTCGGCGGCGGCACCGGCCACGTGTTCGAATACACCGGGGCGGCCATTCGCACGCTCGACATGGAGGGCCGCATGACGGTCTGCAACATGTCCATCGAGGGCGGGGCGCGCGCCGGCATGGTCGCGCCCGACGACAAGACCTTCAACTTCGTCTCCGGCCGCGAGTTTGCGCCGAAGGGCTCGGCCTGGGACCAGGCGGTCGCCCGCTGGCGCACGCTGCCCACCGACGCGGGTGCGACGTTTGACAAGACCGTCACGCTCGACGCGAGCAGTCTCGAACCGATGGTCACCTTTGGCACCAATCCCGGCCAGGGGGTCGCCATTACCCAGCCCCTGCCGCAACCCTCGAGTCTGGCCGACGCCAACGAGCGCGCGGGCCTGGAAAAATCCCTCGCCTACATGAAATTCGAAGCCGGCAAACCCATCCTCGGCCAGCCGGTGGACGTGGTGTTCCTCGGTTCCTGCACCAACTCGCGCATTGGCGACCTCCGCGCCGCCGCCGGCCTGCTGAAGGGCCGCAAGGTGGCGAAGAACGTCCGCATGCTGGTCGTGCCGGGCTCGCAGTCCGTGAAGCAGGCGGCCGAGGCCGAGGGGCTCGACCAAATCTTCAAGGCGGCCGGCGCCGAGTGGCGCGAAGCCGGTTGCTCGATGTGCATCGCCATGAACGGCGACCAGCTC
Source organism: Verrucomicrobiota bacterium (assembly GCA_031387725.1). Lineage (GTDB taxonomy): Bacteria > Verrucomicrobiota > Verrucomicrobiia > Opitutales > Opitutaceae > Lacunisphaera. The sequence continues at coordinate 41,560 of JANNDM010000006.1, forward strand.
ACGCCCGGCCAGCTCGCCGTCTCGACTTCCAATCGCAACTTCGAGGGCCGGCAGGGCAAGGGCGGGCGCACCGTCCTGGCCTCGCCACTCACCGCCGTGGCGTCGGCCGTCGCCGGGCGCATCGCCGATCCCCGGTCGTTGCTGAATGGAGGCCACCCATGAGCACACCGCAATTCACCACGCTGACCGCCCGTTGTGTCGTCCTGCCCATTCAGGATGTCGACACCGACCAGATCATCCCGGCCCGTTTCCTCAAGGTCACGGACAAATTGGGCCTGGGCGAAAAACTGTTCTGCGACTGGCGTTACCTCGACGACGGTTCGCCCAACCCGAAGTTTATCCTGAACCAGCCGGAAGCGGAGGGGACCCAAATCCTCATCGCCGGACACAACTTCGGCTGCGGTTCCTCGCGGGAGCACGCCCCGTGGGCACTGGCTGGTTTTGGTTTCCGGGCCGTGATCTCCACGATGTTCGCGGACATCTTTAAGGGAAATTCCCTGAAGAACGGCCTGATCCCGGTCGTCATCGAGCCCGCGGCCCACGCCGAACTCGTCGCCCTGCGCGCCAAGAATCCTGACCTCCAGCTCACCATCGATCTCAAGACCCAGACGGTCGGCTGGCCCGGCCAGATGCCGCTGATGTTCCCGATCGACCCGTTTTCCCGCACCTGCCTGCTCGAGGGGGTGGACGAGTTGGGTTACCTCCAGAAATTCCAAACCCAGGCCGAAGCCTACGAAGCCGCACATGCCTGACCAAGCCTCACGTCCCTTGGTCGAGATCTTCGATACCACGCTGCGCGACGGAGCGCAGACGGAGGGCATCTCGTATTCGGTCGACGACAAGCTGCGCATCGCGCGCAAACTCGACGAACTCGGGGTGACCTACATCGAAGGCGGCTGGCCGGGGTCCAACCCGAAGGATGCGGTATTTTTCGCGCACGCCAAGGCCGAGACTTGGAAGCACGCCAAGATCGTGGCCTTTGGCGCCACGCGGCGGGCCAACCTGAAACCGGCCGAGGATGCCAGCGTCTGTGCGCTGGTCGAGGCCGGCACGGAGGTCTGCGCCATCTTTGGGAAATCCTCGGTGCTACAGGTGGAGGAGGTGCTGCGCACCACGCTCGACGAGAACTTGCGGATGATCGAGGACACCATCGCCTTTCTGCGCGGGCAGGGGAAGCGGGTCATCTACGACGCCGAGCATTTTTTCGACGGCTACCGGGCGGATGCGGCCTATGCCCTGCAGACCCTGCAGGCCGCGGTGCGCGGCGGCACCGAGACCATCGTGTTGTGCGACACCAACGGCGGATCGCTACCCTGGCAGGTGGAAGCGGCCGTGGCGGAAGTCATCGCCAGGTTCGGTTCCGTGCCGGTCGGCATCCACGCTCACGACGACACCGGTTGCGGCGTGGCCAACAGCATGGCGGCCGTCCGGGCCGGCGCGCGGCATGTGCAGGGCACGATCAACGGCTACGGCGAGCGTTGCGGCAACGCCAACCTCTGCGTGGTCATACCCAATCTGGAATTGAAACTCTCTTTGCGGGCATTACCCGCCGGTTCCCTCGCCCGGTTGCACGAGGTCGCCCGCTTTGTGGCCGAGGTCGCCAATCTGGCGCCCGACGTCCACATGGCCTACGTGGGGGACAGCGCCTTCGCCCACAAGGCCGGCGTGCACGTTGCCGCCATGCAACGCCACCCCGGCGCATACCAGCACATTGACCCGGCCGTGGTCGGTAACGAGATGCGCGTGGTGGTGAGCGAACTTTCCGGCCGGGCCAACGTCGTGTCCAAGGCGAGCGAACTCGGCCTGCAACATGTTGATGCCAGCACCGGGGCGAAAGTGGTCGAGCTCATCAAGGCCAAGGAGCACGAGGGGTTCTCGTTCGAGGCCGCCGAGGCGAGCGTCGCCTTGCTGGTCCGGCGGCTGGCACCCGATTACCAGCCGCTGTTCACGCTGCTCGACTACCGCGGGATGGTCAGCCGGCACGGGGAGCGCAGCATGGCCGAGGCGACCATCAAGCTGAGCATCGGTGGCCACGAGGTCCACACCGCGGCCGAGGGCAACGGTCCGGTCAACGCCTTCGACCAGGCCTTGCGCAAGGCCCTGCAGCCGCTCTTTCCCCAGGTGAAGGACATTTCCCTCGCCGACTACAAGGTCCGCATCCTCAACTCCAATCTCGGCACGGCGGCCATCACCCGCGTGCTGATTGACTGGCATGACGGTGAACGCCGCTGGAGCACGGTCGGCGCCGGCGGCAATATCCTCGACGCCACTTGGCTGGCGCTGGCGGACGGTTACGAATACAGCCTGACGACCCAGCCGCAGCTGGTGGCGGCCAAGGCCTAACTTATCATGAAAGCAAGCATCGCACTCACTCCCGGCGACGGCATTGGCCCCGAAGTGGTCCAGGAAGCCCGGCTCGTGCTGGAGGCCGTGGGCCAGCGCCACGGCCACCAATTCAAGTTTTCCGAACACCTGCTTGGTGGCTGTGCCATCGACAGTCAGGGCACGGCCATGCCGGATGAAACCCTGGCCGCGGCGAAGGCGGCCGATGCCGTGTTGCTGGGCGCGGTCGGCGGTCCGAAATGGGATGACCCGCAGGCCAAGGTGCGCCCGGAGCAGGGCCTCCTCGCCATCCGCAAGGCGTTGGGCCTCTACGCCAACGTGCGCCCGGTGCGCCCCTATCCGGCGCTCGCCCAACTGTCGCCCCTGAAGCCGGAGCGCGTGGTGGGCGTGGATTTCGTTGTCATCCGCGAGCTGACCGGTGGCCTTTATTTCGGCACGCCCAAGGGCCGCACTATGACGCCCGAAGGCGAACGCGCCGTGGACACGCTGGTTTACACGGAGAATGAAATCCGTCGGATCGTGAAGCTAGCCTTCCAGATGGCGCAGAAGCGCCGCAAGCTTGTCACCTCGGTGGACAAAGCCAACGTGCTCGAGTCCTCGCGGCTCTGGCGCAAGGTCGCCAGCGAGATCGGCAAGGAATTCCCGGACGTGACACTGGAACACCAACTCGTGGATTCCTGCGCCATGCGCCTCATCACGCATGCGCCATCGTTCGACGTGATTGTGACGGAGAACATGTTTGGCGACATCCTGACGGACGAGGCGGCGGTGCTCGCTGGCTCACTCGGTGTGCTGCCCAGTGCCTCACTGGGCGAGGGCAAACTCGGGCTTTACGAACCCATCCACGGCTCGGCCCCCGACATCGCGGGTAAGGGCATCGCCAATCCCGTCGGCACAATTCTCTCGGCCGCGATGCTGCTGCGGCATTCGCTTGGACTGGAGATGGAAGCCCGGGAGGTCGAGGGTGCCGTCAACCTCGCCCTGGAGGATGGCAAACACACCGCTGACCTCGGCGCCAAGCAGCCACTTTCTACCGCCCAGATGGGCGAAGCCATCCGTGAGCGCCTCGAACTCGGTGTAGCCGCCGTGCCACGCCACCACCACGATTAAACCACGCCATGGGCAACAATTCCAAACCGTCCCTCGATACCGCGCGTTTCATCGCGCGACACGTGGCGGGCCTGCGCCGTTCCGGCATTCGCGACTTCTTTGAGCTCGTCGCCAAGACCGATGGCGTCATCTCGCTCGGCATCGGCGAGCCCGACTTCGACACCCCGCAACCGATCCGCGACGCCGTCAAGACGGCGATGGACACGGGTAAGACGCATTACACCTCCAACCTCGGTCTGCTGGAGTTGCGCCGGGAGATCTGCCGCTACGCGGAAGGGCACTTCAAGGTCGGCTACCGGCCCGATGACGAGGTGCTCGTCACCGTTGGCGTCTCCGAAGGCCTGGACCTGACCCTGCGCTCGCTGCTCAATCCCGGCGACAAGGTGATGTATCACCAGCCCTGTTACGTCTCATACGCGCCGTCGGTGGACCTCGTTCACGCGGTGGGCGTGCCGGTGGCGACCAAGGCCGGTGACCTGTTTTCACTCGACGCCCCGGCGCTGGCCGCGGCGTGGCAGCCCGGGTGCAAGCTGCTGCTTTTAAACCTGCCGTGCAATCCGACCGGCGGGGTGTGCTCCCGCGAGCAGTTGGAACGCATCGCGAAATTCGCCATCGAAAAGGACCTGATCGTCGTCAGCGACGAGATCTACTCCGAGTTGGTTTTCGAGGGCGGGCACACGAGTATCGCCAGCCTGCCCGGCATGCGGGAGCGAACGATCCTGTTGCACGGTTTCTCGAAGGCCTTTGCGATGACGGGATTCCGGCTCGGCTACGCCTGCGGGCCGGCGCCGTTGATCGAAGCGATGATGAAGGTGCACCAATACTCGATGCTCTGCGCCCCCAGCATCAGCCAGGAAGGCGCGCTGGCCGCGCTGCGGCTCGGGGACGACGCCACCAAGTTCATGCGTGACCGCTATCGCGAGCGCCGCGATCTGTTCGTGCGCCGGATAAACGCCGCGGGGTTGTCCTGCCACCTGCCGCGCGGTTCCTTCTACGCTTTCCCCTCGGTGGCTGGCACGGGGCTCGACGAGGGCGAGTTCGCCCGCCGTCTGCTGACGGAGCACAAGGTCGCGGTAGTGCCCGGCACGGCCTTTGGGGAAGCGGGGAAGGGGCATGTGCGCGCCTGCTTCACGGCCAACGAGGAAAAACTCACGGTGGCCTGCGACCGGATCGAGCGTCTGCTGAATTCGCTGAAAGCACCGGTTCTGGCCTGAGCCGGGAGTATGCAGTTGAAATAGGCGGAACCGGGCCTCCGGACCGGTTTTTCCCAGCGCACGGCTGACCAACCCGTCCGGAGGCCGGGTTCCACCTGCTGTAAACCCCATATAATAGCCGCGCCGCGCAGGCAGGACGGGTTGAAAAAGCGGGAGTCGGGAATTGCTTAGAACGCTTTGGTCAGGCCGATCGTGCCCCAGAAGTGCCCGTCTTCGACGCCATCGAGGTTGTGGGACGCATATTGCGCCCCCAAGGTCAGGGTGAATGAGTCGGTCAGTTTGTAGGGCAGGGTCGCGCCAAAGCCATAGTAGGTGTAGCTGTCGCCCACATCGGGAGACACATAGCCGAGGGTGGCCAGATAGTTGACCGAGAGCTTGTCATTAACCGTGACGCTATACCCCAGGGTTTGCTGGAGGGTGAAAACCTTCAGGGTCGCATCGTAGTAGGCATAGGTGCCGGACGCGAGATCCCCAACGGATTTGTTCAGTCCAAGATACCCTTCCAGGGTGAGGTTGTCCGCCCCCGGGACGTCCAGGCCAGGATATTGGTAAAGGGTGGCGCCGGCATCCAGGCTCCACCCGTCTTCGAGGGTGAAGCCATAGCCCGCATAGTAGTCGACCTCGAGCTCGTATCCCCGGTCGACCGGAATGTTGCTCCAGACCCCGGCATAAAAAGCCCCGGTGGTGAGCTTGACCGAGGGCTGGAAGGAACCCTCGGCATACTTGATGGCCCGGAAGCAATATTTGCTGGCGTAGGGAAAGTCCACGGTGACGGAGTAGGAGGGAGCAGGTCCAGCTACGGGAGCCGGTGTTTGGGCCGAGAGCGAAGCGCCTGCGATGAGCGTCGCAAGAGCGAGGATGATATTCTTCATGATGGTGTGGTTTGGTATTGGATCGGAAGGGATGGGCAGGGCCACAGCAAAGCAATGCCCGGGCCAATCCCGGGGTTTCGAGGCAGCCTTTGCCAGATATGACACAGCGGCACGGTCGGCGGGAGGTTGGCTGATTTGCAGGCAATGCCCACAGGGCTGGTGCAAAAAAAGCCGCACCGGAATGGGTGCGGCTTGGGAAGGGTCTGCGGGCTTACTTGGCCGGTGGGGTCAGCGGCGGCGGCGGGGAAGTGGCGATGGAGCTATCGTTGAGTCTTTTGGCCACCATGTCGAACATGCGCTGGATCTCCAGTTCGGCCGTGCGGCGGTTGATCTTGGCCAGTTCCACTTGCTTGGCCAATTCGAGAGACTCGCGGGTGAGGCGCTCCTTGTCCGTGCGGGTTTGCAGCAACGAAGCCTCCAGATCGGCGGCTTCCTTGTTCAGCTTGGCCGTCTGCGTCGAGTAGTCGTCGGCTTCTTTCTTCAGCGCGTTCATGGCGTCTTGGTAATCACGCTCTTTCTTATCCTCCCGGGCCTTGTCCGCCGCCGCCCGCTCTTCCTGGCGTTTAACGGCTTCAGCGGTGGCTTTTTGCTCAACCTCGGCCTTGCGCGCGGCTTCGGCCGCTGCGTTCTTGGCGATGGCGGCCATCCGGGTCTCCTCTTTCATCTTCATGTCGTTGAGAGCGCCGTTGTAGAAAAAAGCAAATACCGCCAGCAGGACGGCGGGAACGATCAAATATGACTTATTCATGAGAGGTCGGTGGTTCGTTAGCTTTTCTTGGCGGCGGCGGCCGCAGCAGCGGCCGCAGCCTTGGCCTTTTCGGCGGCATCGATCTTTTCGAGCAAATCGTAGTAATACTTCACATTGGCTTCAGCCTGTTTCACGTAGGACTTGAGGAAGGTCTGCTCATCCAGGTGCTTTTTCCTTTCGTCTTCGATTTTGCTGAAGGTGCCCTTGACCTCTTCGAGATCCTTCTTGAGGCGGCCGGCCTGGTCCCGCGCCCGATTGCGTTCGTCATAGGTGCGCTGGCGGCGATCCTCGGCTTCCTGCCGGGCGGTCTTCTTGGCGTCTTCGAGGTCCGTCTTGATCTTGCGTTCGATTTCCCGCTTCTTCGAGGCCTCGACGGCGGCCGCGATGGCCGTGGCGCGATCGGCGATATCCTTGGCGACCTTGGCCTTGAGCGCGGCCTCTTCCTTGGCCTTTATCTGGGCCTGCCGTTCCTGATCGTGCCGGTCAAAATTGTAGTAGAAAGCACCAAAGATCAGGGTGAGGATCAACGGGAAGATGATATAGGCTTTGTTCATATTCGGAGGCTGGGGCGTTAAAGGGTTAGAGTTTGGCTTTCTTCTCGGCGCGATCTTTCATGGTTTCCTCAATGGCCCGGATCATGTTCTTGGTCTGGGGATCCTTGGCCCCTTCGGGAGTCTCCCGGGCTTTTCTGGCGGCGTCGAGGGCATCATCGAATTTCTTCAGCTCAAACGAGACATAGGCGAGAAACATGTAAGCCTGATGGGGCTTGGTCAGGCCGCCTTTCGCCACCGCGGCCTTTAGGTGCATCATCGCTTCCTCAGATTTCTCGAGGCTATGGTAGGCTTGGCCAATGGTGAATTCAAGCTGCCCCGATTTCGGGAACACCTTGGTGGCTTCCTTGAGCACCTCGATACTCTTCAGCGGACGTTCCAATTGCTGGTAGCAGAGGGCATACAACTCCCAGTTTTTCAGCTCGTTTTCAATTTTTCCTGACTTCAAGCCGCTCTCGAGCAGATCAGCCGCCCGCTCAAATTGTCCGATATTGAAGTAAATGCCGACCAGGTTGTAGTGATACTGGGGCGTATTCATGTGCCCATGGACCTGCGCCCGCTCGATAGTCATGGCCGCGCGCAAATCCTGGCCGGTGCTGAGATAGGTGCCGGCCAGCTGCGGGTAGTAAGTCGAGCTTTCCGGTTTTTGTTTGATCAGGAGTTCAAACATCTCCGCCGTTTCCGTCATGCGGTTCAGCTGCTGGAGGGAGGCCAGCTTGAGCACGTAGAAAGTGTCCTTGGGCCGGATGGCCAGGTGCAGCCCGCGCTCGGTCTCGTCCAAGGCGCGTTGGATGAGTTTGAGGTCGGGCTTGTTGGGATCAATGACGGCCCACGTATAAAGCAGTTGGGAATAGAGCAGCTGGCCATCGGCGGAGGATTGCGGAGTGAGCTTCAGCCACTTCTGCATGCTGCGGTCCGCCTTTTCGAACAACTTTGCCGCCACCGTGGGATTTTTCGTCTGCACGGCATCCTGCACATAGAGCTGCGTGAGGTAGTTGTGGAGGTCGCGGGTGACGCGCTCCTCGAAGTAGGTCGGGGATTTGGCCTCGGAGAGCGCCAAAGCCTGCTCCATCGGCTCAATGGCTTTGGAAAACTCGCCCTTCTGGAACAAGGTCTGGACCTTGATCTGGTAGAGCGTAGCCGCGTCATAGCTGTCAAACGGGACTTTCGCCAGCTGGGCATCAAGAATCGCCAAGGCCCCGTCGTAATTCTTCGCATCAGCGGCCGTTTTAAACTTCGGCAGGACTTCCTGGGTCGCGTCGGTCAGCGAGTAATCCCGGGCCGGTTGTTGCGCCGGCAGCGCCGCCAGCAACGCCGTGGCGCCCAGCAAGGCGAGGGCTCGCCGGCAGAAGGTGGGGCGGAAGTGCGACAGGACAGGCCGGCTCATTTGGAATCCTCCAGATTGAATTCGATCAGCTGGGAAACGCGCGTGGCGACGTTTTTGCCGCCCTTGCGGCCGGGCTTGAACTTCCATTTTTGCACCGCTTGCAGGGCGGGGACCTCGAACTCGCGGTGCGAGGAGCGGATGACCCGGGTGTCAATGACGTCGCCGGTGGAGCTGATGATAAATTCAACCGCCACTTCGCCGCTGATGCCGGCGCGGCTCATCTCGTAGGGATACTGGGGCGGATTCTGGACCCGGCCGACGGGCTTCTGGTCGAGGTTGTTGATGTCGAAGAGATCCTTGATGCCCTTGCCAAAGTTAGCGCCCGGGGGGTTGACCGGGATGTTGATGGCGCCCTTGGAGGCCGTCATGCCCGGCGGCGGGGGCGGTTGCAGGGGCTGGGTAAAGGCGTTGACCGGCACTACGGTCGGCAGGTCCACGAGGCTCGGTGGGGCCAGCACATTCTCCATGGGCTCATCCTGTAATTCCTCGACCTTATCCTCTTTTTCCTCATCCAGCGGGGGCATTTCCATCTGGATGATCTCCTCCTTGACGGCAGCCTCGCGCTTGGGCGGGGCATTCTTGCCGGAAAAGGGATTCAAGGCGAGGAGATGGACCGAAATCGAGAAAACCAGGCCGATGATGAGATCTTTGTTCATGGCGGCTTATTTGCCTGTCGGGCGGGTGCGGGTTTCGACCGAGAACTTGGTGATGCCGGCCTTGCGCACCTCATCCAGCACCTGGACCGTCTCGCCGAAACGGGCCTTTTCGTCACCGGCGATCAAGACGCGGGCTTCCTCACCCGAGG
>JANNDM010000043.1:0-23855 GCA_031387725.1 Verrucomicrobiota bacterium
CACGGACAACAGCGCCCGCAAACGGGCCGAAGCGGCGCTCCTCAAGGCCGGGGCCCTGCAGAGCGCGATTTTCAACAGCGCCAACTTCTCGAGCATCGCGACCGACGCGAAGGGCGTCATCCAGATCTTCAACGTCGGCGCCGAGCGCATGCTGGGCTACGCGGCCGCCGACGTGATGAACAAGATCACGCCGGCCGACATCTCCGACCCGCAGGAACTGATCACGCGGGCCAAGGCGCTGAGCGCCGAGCTCGCCACGCCGATCACCCCCGGGTTCGAGGCGCTCGTGTTCAAGGCCTCGCGCGGCATTGAGGACATCTACGAGCTGACCTACATCCGCAAGGACGGCAGCCGCTTCCCCGCCGTCGTGTCGGTCACGGCCCTGCGCGACGCGCAGAACGCCATCATCGGCTACCTGCTCATCGGCACGGACAACAGCGCCCGCAAGCAGGTCGAGGCCGAGCAGAAGAAGCTCGACCAGCGTCTGCGCGACCAGCAATTCTACACCCGCTCCCTCATCGAGTCGAACATCGATGCGCTGATGACCACCGACCCGCTCGGCATCATCACCGACGTGAACAAGCAGATGGAGGCGCTCACCGAGTGCACACGCGACGAGCTGATCGGCGCGCCCTTCAAGGACTACTTCACCGACCCCGAGCGGGCGGAGGCCGGCATCAAGCTGGTGCTGAGCGAAAAGAAGGTCACCGACTACGAGCTCACCGCCCGCGCCCGCGACGGCAAGGAGACGGTGGTGTCCTACAACGCGACCACCTTCTACGACCGGGAACGGCGGCTGCAGGGCGTCTTCGCCGCGGCCCGCGACATCACCGAGCGGAAGCGCCTCGACCAGGTGCTGCAGGAGAAGAACATCGAGCTCGAAGCCGCCAAGATCGCGGCGGACAAGGCGAACCTCGCGAAGTCCGACTTCCTCTCCAGCATGAGCCACGAGCTGCGCAGTCCGCTCAACGCCATCCTCGGCTTCGCCCAGCTCATGGAGTCGGCCTCGGCCCCGCTGCCGACAGTCTTCCAGGCGGAGCGCATCGCCCAGATCCTCAAGGCCGGGTGGCATCTGCTGAACCTGATCAATGAAATCCTTGATCTCGCCACGATCGAATCCGGCAAGGTATTACTCTCGATCGAGCCGGTTTCCCTCGCCGACATGATGCGGGAATGCCAGGCCATGATGGCGCCCCAGGCGCAGTCGTGCGGCATCACCATGAGCTTTCCCCGGTTCAGCCTGCCGGTATTCGTGCAGGCAGACCGGACCCGGCTGAAGCAGATCGTCATCAACCTGCTTTCCAATGCCATCAAATACAACCGCCGGCAGGGGCAGGTCACCGTGGACTGTGCCGCGATCGCGCCGGACCGGGTGCGCATCAGCGTCCGGGACACGGGGGAGGGGCTGGGTCCGGAAAAAATTACGCAGCTTTTCCAGCCCTTCAACCGGCTGGGACAGGAGGCAGGCGGCGTCGTTGGCACCGGCATCGGCCTGGTGGTGACCAAGCAACTGGCGGAGCTGATGCAAGGCGCCGTTGGCGTGGAAAGCGTCGCAGGCGAGGGCAGCGTATTCTGGGTGGAGCTGCGCGCGACCACGGCTCCGGTTGAACTCTCGGACGATCCGGTGGCGGCAACGCCGGCAGAAGCCCGGTCGCCGACCGGCGCGCGCGACCGCACACTGCTTTACGTCGAGGACAACCCGGCCAACATGGAACTGGTCGAGCAGATCATCGCCCGGCGCGCCGACCTGAAGCTGCTGACCGCCGTGAACGGCACGCTGGGCTTCGAGCTGGCGAGGGTCACGCGGCCGGATGTGATCCTGCTGGACATCAATCTGCCGGGCATCAGCGGGTTCGACGCCCTGAAACTCCTGCGCGAGTGCAAGGTCACCGCCCACATTCCCGTCGTGGCCCTCAGCGCCAACGCGATGCCGAACGATATTGTGAAGGGACTGGCGGCGGGGTTTTTCAGCTACCTGACCAAACCGATCAAGGTCGCGGAGTTTATGGGCACGCTTAACTCCGCGCTGGAAACAGCCGAGAAACACCAAAAACCGGACCGCTGACCACGCGGCGCGGACCGCGCACATGGCCCACGACATGCTCGCAGTCATGGCGCGCTTCAATGCGGGGAGCCCTTACCAGCTCAGCGTGCGCATCGGCATCGGCACCGGTGCCGCGGTGGCGGGGGTCATCGGGAAACGCAAATTCCTCTATGACCGGTGGGGCGACGTGGTGAACACCGCCAGCCGCATGGAATCGCACGGCGTGTCCGGACGGATCCAGCTGACGGATTATTCCCGGCAGCGGCTGGGGCCCGGGTTTGCCGTCGAGGACCGCGGCGAGATCGAGGTCAAGGGCAAGGGCGGGATGCGCACCTGATTCCTGAACGGCCGGCACGGCGGAGAGGGGGAGCCCGGCGTCGCGCCGCTCCGCGCGGTGGGTTAGACCCCATACCGTCCGGCCGCCCAAGCGCCTAATCTGGAGGGACGGGCAGCAGCCGGTGCACCACGCATCCGGTTCCCTCCCGCCACCCAAATCCCATGAAATTACTACACCATCTTTTGGTCGCGAGTGTCATCACCGGCGGCTTCTCCCTCACCGGCCGAGCGCAATCCGATCCCACGCCCACGCCCCTCGGGGCGGAGAAGTCGCCGGTCAATTTTGTCCACATCCAGATCAAGAACCTCCAGGACGAGACCCTCGGCCGCATCAAGGATCTGGGCATCGACCTCATCAACGGCCGCATCGTCGAGGTGCTGGTCGAGTCGGACAGCTCCCTCGGGGTCGACGGCAAGATCGTCGCCGTGCCGCCCGGCGCGCTGACCCGCGATCCCGACAACAAGATTTTACGGCTCAACGCGAGCCGCGAGGTTTTCAAGACAGCCGCCGCCATCGACCTGTCCCAGTGGGTCGACGCCGGCCGGAGCGACCGCGTCGCCGCCGCCTATTACCTGTTCGGCCAGGAACCCTATTTCCTGGAAGAGGGCGAGCGCGCCAACCGGAAGGACGCCCGGCCCAAGGTGTCGCTCGGCTATGTCGAGCGCTGCAACAAGTTGATCGAAATGCCGGTGGGCAACCACCAGGGCGACCAGTTCGGCAAAGTGTGGTCGATGACCCTCGACCTCCTCAAGGGTCGCATCCTCAGCGTCATCGTCCTCGCGCCGGGCAATTTCCAGACGAAGAGCGTCGTCCCGGCCATGTCCCTCGATTTCAACCCGGCGCGCGACGCTCTCCTGCTCGACGACACGAAGCAGGAGTATGCGGACGAGCCGCGCTATTTCTACACCGAGGCGGCCTACGGCAACGCGGCCACCTCGCAGGAGGAAGCCTACAAGGGCAAGCGCACCACGGTCGCGTTGGAGCAGGGCGACAGCTATCGCGACATTGATCGCACGCTGCTCATCCAGCAGAACATCCGCCTCGCGAAGATCTATCAGCGCAACATCCAGGTCGGCACGATGGATGGCCGCGTGACGCTCCGCGGCTGGGTGCGCAGCAACGACGACCGGCAGCGCATCGGGCAGCTTGCGATCGAGGCCTCCCGCCTCGAACTGGTGGACAACCAGATCACCGTGGGCCGGCCCGTGGCCAGCCGCTGACCCGGCCCGGCCGGCCGATCCCCGCGCCGCCTTCATGCGCACGTTTGCCGAGCTTTACTGCGCGCAGCACCGCTGTGAGTCGCGCTGGTTCAAGCCGCAGATCTTCTGGCGGACGCTGCCGTGGTATGTGGTGCCGATCGCGCCGCTGCTTTTGCTCAGCAACCATTTCGAGCCCGACCAGCAGCTGATCGCCACCTGTGCCCGGGCCACCCGGCTGGATCAGGTGGCCGAGGAGATCCGGGACCACCCCTTTTATCCCCGAAATGACAGCTGGCTCCGCCAGCGCGCGAAGATCCGGATATCCCGGCGGCGTCTGCTCGATATCGCCCGGCACTGCCTCGCGCCGGCCGGGTAGGGTTGCACCCTATACGCTCCGGGCCGGGCAGCCGCTAGACTACCTTGGCATCTGGTCCGCCCAGCTTCATGAAAATTCTCCGCTGCATTCTGTTCGTCCTGATCATCTCGGCCGGCTTCGTCCCGCCCGCCGGCGCCCAGGCGGCCATCGACCTGGGCACCGCCGCGAATTTCGCCATTCTGGGCGGCGCCGGCATCACGTTCACCGGTGCGACCAGCCTCACGGGTGACATCGGCACATTCCCGACCGCGACCATCGTCAACGCCGGCAACGCCTCATTTGTGAGCGGATCAAATCACGCCGGCGATGCCTTCACGCAAACGGCCAAGACCGATCTGGCCGCGGCCTATGCCGATGCGGCGGGCCGGGTGGTGGACCTGACCGTGGCAACGCAGCTCGGCGGCACCACCCTGGCGCCGGGCGTCTACAACTCCGCCGCGGGCACGTTTGCCATCACGGGCAATCTCACGCTGAACGGAAGCGGGGTGTATGTTTTCAAGATGCTTTCCACGCTCGACACGGCCGTCGGCAGCCAGGTGCTGCTGAGCGGCGGTGCGCAGGCGGCCAATGTTTTCTGGCAGGTCGGGACCACGGCGACATTTCTCACTTCGTCGGTCTTCGTCGGCAACGTGCTCGCTGCGACTTCCATCACCGCAGGCATCGGCACGGTCGTGGACGGCCGGTTGCTCGCTCAAACTGGCAGTGTCACCATGGGCGGCACCAACGCGGTGACCGCCCCGGCCGCCATCCCCGAGCCCGCCGCCACGGCGGCGCTGGCCGCGGGCCTGATGGGCTTGCTGATCGGTCTCCGCCGGATCAGGCGGTGTCATGCAGTGGGAGCGCCTTTCAATCACAATTGGCCGCACTAAAAGGTGGAGCGCGTTGACCCCAACGCGCTTCAGCGTGTCCGCTCGCAAACCAGCGGGTTGGGGTCAACCCGCTCCACCTCGAACTGCCTGTTCCCCGGCTCCGGCGGACGCGGGTCGCGCCAGTTGCGACCTGAGCAGCGCGGCGGCCCTTTCGTGCTGGGCGATCATCCGGGTCAAAAAGTCCGCCGTGCCCTTTTCGCTCAGGCGCTCGAGGTGCAGCTGCTCGATCATGTCCTCGTTCAGCGCCAGCAGTTCCTCCAGCAGGTGGCTGGAGTAGCGGGCGGGTGACGGCGTGGGAGCGGCGGGGTGCGGAAAAGAGGGGTTTTCCGCCGCCGCGCTGGATGTCCCGCTGCGGGGGGTGATCAAGGTGAGCTCCATAAATCCGCCCCGAGGGTAGCGGCTGTGCTGCGCCGTCGCCATGGGGTGTAGACCTGCCGGAGGGCGTTGGAAGGGGCTTTAGGCCCCGATGGTGGAGCGGCTTGACCCTAAGACGCTTCGGAAAAACGCGCTGAGGTCAGCGCGTTCCACCCCAAATTCGTCGGGGCCTAAAGCCCCTCCCACCGGAGAATCTCCCCCCGCCGGAATCTCGCCGCCCTAGATGACGGTCAACTGCACGCTGCTCTCGATGATGCCGTGGGCGATGGCGTAGCGGGTGAGGCCGGCGGTCTCGTGGATGTTGAGCTTGTCCATGAGGTGCTGCCGGTGCTTCTCGACCGTCTTGATGCTGATGCCGAGCTCCGCCGCGACCTGTTTGTTAGCCGAGCCCTCGGCCACGAGCTGCAGCACCTCGGCCTCACGGGCCGTCAGGCGGGTGCCGTTGGCCTTCGGCAGGCCGTCCCGGTTGCGCGGCTTGCCGGGAGCAGAGCTCATCCGCTTGGCGATGGTGGGGCTGTAATAGGAACGTCCGGCGGCGACCTCGCGGATCGCCTTGGTCAGGACCTCGGCGGAGGTCTGCTTCTCGAGAAAGCCGGCCACGCCGGCCTCGTGCGTGCGCTCGATGTATTCATCTTCGCTGTGCGCGGAGAGCACGATCACCCGGGCGGCGGGATTGGCCGTGAGAATCTGGCGCGTCGCCTCCAGGCCGTTGAGCACGGGCATGGCGATGTCCATCAGGATGACGTCGGGCCGCAGCGTCCGCGCCAGCTCGACCGCCTCGCGGCCGTTCTTGGCCTCGCCGACGAGCTTGAAGCCGCCGTCGGCGCGCAGCAGCGCGCTCAGACCCTGCCGCACGATGGCGTGGTCCTCGGCGAGGAGGACGGTGATTTGTTTCGGGGTGGTCATGGTTTTGTTTTCTCCGGGGTGAAGGGGATTTCGGCGAGCACGGTGGTGCCTTTACCTGACACGGACTCGATGGTCAGGTTGCCGTTGACCATCTCAATCCGCTCTTTCATGCCGACCAGTCCCAGCCGCTTGGTTTTGGCCAGGAGGATTTTCCGGACCGGGAAGGATTTGCCGTTGTCGCTGATCTCCATCCGGACGGCGCCGGGAATCTTGGCGATGGTGAATTTGACCCGGGTGGCGCGCGCATGGCGGGCGACATTGGTGAGCGCCTCCTGCGCGACGCGAAACAGGACGGTGCGCTTGTCGCTGTCGAGCGACTCGACGCCGCGGAAAGCCGTGAACTGGATCTTCAGTTTTTTCCGGGTGGCCAGGCCCTTGCAGTAGGCGTGGAGTGCCGGGATCAGGCCGAGGTCGTCCAGCACGGCGGGGCGCAGGTCGCGGGCGAACCGGTGCACCGAGTCCACGGATTTTTCCACCAGCCGCTGGGTGTGGGCGATCTTGTCCTTCAGGAGTTTCACGTCCGGGGAGTTGCCATGGACGAGCGCCGACAGCTCGACGTTGAGGCCGACGAGGGTTTGCACGACATCGTCGTGCAGTTCGCGGCTGATCTTCTTCCGCTCCTCCTCCTGGGCCGTCAGGATCTGGTGCGTCAGTTGGCGGAGCCTTTTTTGCATGGCCTGCGACTCCAGGAGCAGCACCCGGTTCTGCTCCTCGCCGATCCGGGTGGAGTCAAGGGAGTCGGCCAGTCGTTGGTTCGTCGCGGTCAGTTCCGACGTGCGCTGGGCCACCAGCCCTTCGAGTTGCGTGGCGTGCACGTTCAGGAGTTTCCGCGTCGCCGCCAGGATTTGCTCGGACTCCTTGCGCGCGGTGATGTTGGTGAAAAGGACGGCGACTTTCCGGCTGTCCGGGCCGCCGACCCGGAAGGCGTAGAGATCGAACCAGCGGCCATCCAGCGACTTCGCTTCTTTGACAAAGCGGATCGGTTCACCCGTCAGGGCGACCTTGCCGTAAATCTCGAACCAGGATGCTTCGTGATCCGGGATCAATTCGCGCACCCGTTTCCCGATGATCTTGCGAAGTCCGGTCAGTTTCGCGAAAGACGGATTCACCTCCAGATAGTGCCAGTCAACCGGCTTCCCGTGTTGGTTGAAAATCATTTCGATGATGCAATAGCCCTCGTCCATGGAATCGAACAAGCTGCGATACCGTTCCTCGCTATGGCGCAGGGCCTCCTCCGCCTGCTTGCGGGTGGTGATGTCGCGGATGTTGCATTGGATGACCGCGTGACCGCTCTCCCGATAGAGGTTGGCCACCACCTCGACTTCCTGGTGCCGCCCGCCCTGGCTTTCGAGCGGCAGGTCCTCGTAGCGCACCTCGTGTTTTTTGGTCAGTTTCTGGAACATGACCTGGCTGGCGGCCTCGTCCTTGAGCAGGCCGATCTCAAACAGTTCCTTCCCCACCAGCTGGTCGCGCGGGTAGCCCAGCATTTTCGTCATGAGCGGATTGGCATCGGTGATCTTGCGCGTGCGGGGATCGAGGAGGAGGAGGCCGTCGTGCGCCGTTTCAAAGAGACGACGGTAGCGGACTTCCGAAACGCGCACCCTGTCCTCCACCCGTTTGTGCTCGGTGATGTCCATGACCGCGGCGCGGCATTCCCGACCATCGGCCGAGCACCGGGCCTCGATGCTCACAAACCGGGGCGGCTGGTCCTGACGCCAAAGCGAGAATTCACCGGATACTTTGGTCTCGCCGGCAAAGACCTGCTTCAGGAAGGCATGGAAACCGGGGCGCAGTTCCGCCGTCACCAGCCGGCCGAACGCCTGGCCCACCAACCGGGAGCGTTCGATCCCGATGAGCTTGGCCCCGGTGAGATTGACCTGACGGATGGTGCCATCGAGGCTGAAAGTGAAATAGCCGATCGGGGCGAAATCGTAAAGGTCGCTGAATCGTTCCATCCCGGCCTCCATTTCGTCCCGGGCCTGCTGGAGTTCCTCGTTCTGCATCTCCAGTTCGATCTGGTGCACCTGCAGTTCGTGGAGCAGCCGGTGGGTGTCGGCGGTTGAGTGGTTCAGCCCGGTCCCGGATAATTTCTTCCCCGCCTGTTGGCGCAACCTGACCTCCGCGCGGTGGCGCAGCGGCGTGGGGGCGAGGGCAGGAGAGGGCTTAGGCGTCATGGCGGTGATGTCGGTTTCAGCTTGGATTGACTCGATGGGGGGCGGAGATTACCGGGGAGCGCCTGCGTCTCGCAGGCTGTCCTCGGTCTCGCCGAGGACTTCGGAAGCTTCGGCGGGACGCCGAAGCCAGCACCCGAGACGGGTGCGCTCCCCGAACCAAAGAGGAATGGCGAATTCATGCTCATGCCTTCGTGATCCGCTTCCGGCGGGCCAGCTCCGTGTCCGAGGCGGCGGAATGCTTTTCCAGCACGGCGTGCTTGTCCCGCAGTTTTCCTTCCAGCGTCTTGGACACGGTGATGTTGGCGAAGGTGATCACGACGCCGTCAATCCGGTCGTCCATCGTGCGATACGGCATGATGCGCACGGTGAACCAGCGGCCGTCGCTCGCGCCAATCGGTTTTTCCACGGCGGTCAGTTTCCGCAGCACTTCCCGCGCATCGGCGGCCAGGTCCGGGTAACGCAGCCCGGAGGCGAGGTCGGTGATGGGCCGGCCCGCGTCGCTCGCGATGAGCTTGATGATCTTCGTCGCCTGCGGGGTGAACCGCCGCACGTTGAGATCCTTGTCCAGGAAGAGGGTCGCGATATCCGTGCTGTCGAGGAGGTTCTTCATGTCGTTGCTGGCCTGCGACAATTGGTCCACCTTCGCCTGCGACTCGGCGTTCACGGTCTGGAGCTCCTCGTTCATGGACTGCATCTCCTCCTTTGACGTGGTGAGTTCCTCGTTGGTGGACTGGAGTTCCTCGTTGGTGGATTGCAATTCCTCGTTGGCGGACCGGAGTTCCTCCTGCGAGGTCTGCATCTCCTCGAGGGTGGCCCGCGATTCGCCGCGGACGCGCAGGAGTTCCCGCTCCAATTCCGCGAGGCGCGGACTGTGGGCGGGCAACTTCGGCGTCCGACCCGCCGCCGAGGCGGCCACGGGCGCGGGCGCGGCCACGTCGGTGAAAACGATCATCACCAACCCGTGCAACGGCCCGGGTTCATCGATCCGCCGGACGGTCACATCCACGCGCTGCGTGCCGCCGTTGGTCCCGACGGTAAGTCCGGGCAGCGTCACGCCTTTTTTTATCCGGAGCGCGTCCTTGAAGGCGCCCGCCAGCTCATAGCGCAGCCCCTCGCGCGCCATGGCAAAGAGGTTCCAGTTGGCCTTGCCGGCGGCCGGTTCCAGGTATTTGCCCGTCCGGCCGCTGACGTAAAAAATGTCGCCCTCTTCATTGGTCAGCACCGCCGACGGGGCGTAACTCTGCAGCACCAACTGATCCGCCAGGACCTGGAGACTGGCCGGTGCCTTGGTCAGCGTCGGCCGGGCCACGGCACTGTCAGCCGGCTCGGCGCTGAAGGCCGTGGGAAAGGCGATCTGCGCCGGTCGCAGGCCGGATTCCTTGCGGCGGAAGAGCCGCGACTTGCCGCTCAGCGGGGCAAAAAGATCGGTGCCATCGCCAATCGTCTCCGCACTCCCTTGAAACAGGATGCCGCCGGGCAGAAGGCTGTAGTGGAACAGCGGAATCAGCTTCTTCTGCACCTCCGGGGTCAGATAAATCAGCAGGTTGCGGCAGCTCAGGATGTCCAGCTTGGTGAAGGGCGGGTCCATGATGAGGTTCTGCGGCGCAAAAATGACCATCTCGCGGATTTCTTTGCGCACCCTGTAGCCGCGTTCCTCCCTGGTAAAGAACCGCTTCAAGCGTGCTTCCGAAACGTCGGCGGTGATCGTGGCCGGAAAGACGCCCTGCCGGGCCTTCTCGATCGCGTCCCGATCGAGGTCGGTGGCGAAGATCTGGATCGTGAACCTGCCCTTGTGCTTGAACTTCTCGGCCGCCTCCTTGAGCACGATGGCCAGGGAATAGGCTTCCTCCCCGGTGGAGCAGCCGGGCACCCAAGCGCGCAGCGCCGAGGTGGGCGAACGGCTCGTGAGCAGGGCGGGGATGGCCCGGTCGCGCAACTGATCCCAGGCGGTGGGGTCGCGGAAAAAATTCGTCACGCCGATCAGCAGTTCCTTGAAGAGCAGGTCCATCTCCTGCGGGTTCTCCTGCAGGTAGCGGACATAGCCCGCCATCTTGCCGATCTGGTGGATGCCCATGCGGCGCTCAATCCGGCGATAAAGCGTGTTCCGTTTGTAGAAGGAAAAGTCGTTGCCGGTGTGCGCGCGCAGCAGAATGACCGCCTTTTCCAAGGCGCTCTGCGTCTTGTCTTCCCGCCCCGCCTCCGGGCGGGCGACGAGCGGGGTGTGCTGCAGGTGGGCCATGATTTTCTCCGGCAGCTCGCTGGCCGGCGCCACGATGTCCACCAGCCCGGCGTCAATCGCGCTGCGCGGCATGCTGTCAAATTTGGCCGTGGTCGGTTCCTGCGCCAGGACCACGCCCGACTTTTCCTTGATGGCGCGCAGGCCCTGCGTGCCGTCGGAACCCATGCCCGAAAGAATCACGCCGACGCTGTGCTCCAGCCGGTCCTGCGCCAGGGAGCGGAAGAAAAAGTCGATCGGTAGACGCAGCCCGCGGGGGGCGGTCGGTGAGAGCAGATGCAGCACCCCGTGCAGGATGGACATGTCCTTGTTCGGCGGGATGACATAGACACAGTCCGGCCGGACCCGGGTGCGATCTCTGACCTGGATGACCCGCATGCTTGTGCTGCGCTGGAGCAACTGGGACATGATTCCCTTGTGCGTCGGATCCAGATGCTGGACGATGACGAACGCCATGCCACTCTGTTTCGGCACGTGCCCCAGGAATTGCTCCAAGGCCTCGAGCCCGCCGGCGGAGGCTCCCAGGCCGACGATGGGAAATCCCGCCAGGGCGGGACTCGCGGGCGAGGCGGAGGATTGCGCCCGGGCTGCCTTGACGGGCTTCTTCGGTCGGCGGGACGGGGAGGATTTCTTTTTCATTTCAGAAGGCTTCGCGGCCCCGATGCTTGACCCAATTCACCAGCGAGTCGAACGTCTTTGGCTGGATTGGGCTGCCGGAGCCGGCAAATCGCAGAAGAAACGGAGCGCCGATGGGTCCGATACCGTGGAGCGAGTCGCCGAGCGTGAGCGGAGTCGAACGACTCCGGCTTGGTTGAGGTGTAGCCAAGAGCGTGAGCGAGTGGAGTCTCGTCCACTCGCTCACGCTCGTGGCTACTTTGGAGTTCAAGGATGTGGTAATGCTTGGGCATGATGGGTTTGATCAAATGCCCGGAGCTTGCGCCGGGGGTATCTTTACTTGGCCCGGGTCCGGCCTTTCCTGCCTCCCTTGGTGGCGCGGGCCAGTTTGATCAATTTCGCGGCGATCTTGTCCAGGGGCAGGATAAAATCAACGTCGCCGGTCTTGATCGAGGTCTCTGGCATGCTGAAATCCTGCGACGTGGGCCGGTCCTGGGCGATGACCTTGCCGCCGTGGTCCTTGATGATCTGCACCCCGAAGGAGCCGTCCCCGTCCCCGCCCGTGAGCACGACGGCAATGGCGTCCTTTTGGTAAACCTTTGCCACCGACACAAACAACGGCTCGGCGGAAGGCCGGGCGTGGTTGATTTTCTTCGCTTCGGAGGAGGAAAGCTTCAGGCGGCCGCCGGAGGCGACGGAGAGGTGGTGGTTGGGCGGAGCGATAAAAACACACGAAGGGCAGAGGACATCACCCGTGTGGGCCTCCTTGACCGGCAGATGAGTGCGCCGGTCGAGGATTTCGGCCAGGATGCTTTTATGGTTCGGCGAAAGGTGCATCACGATGGCAATGGCCGCCGGAAAGCCCGCCGGAAAGCCGCCCAGGATCACGGACAGGGCATGCAGGCCGCCGACCGAGGCCGCCATGGCGATGACGGGAAATTCCGTCGGCGCGCGACGCGCGGGCGGCGCGGAGTTTTTCGGTCGGGCAATCTTGACCAGTCGGGGCAGAGCTTGAGGGGCGGTTGGCATGTTGCCTTTTCAGGTGCAGGCACGGGCAATGACTCGCCGGGAAGACGAGACGTCCGTCGGGTGGCTATTAAAACACGCGGGTTCATCCGTTCGCCATGAGGTGAAACCCTACCCGGGGCCGGGTTCCACCTTTCCGTGCCTTGACTGTGGGAGCGAGCTTGCTCGCGATTCATTCGACAAACCTCGCGAGCAAGCTCGCTCCCACCACTTCCATTGCATGGTTCCGGCTGGAGTGAGGTGGCGCGCCTTGCCCCCAAGGCGCTTGGCCCGCTGCGAATATCGTCCAGCGCGTTGGGGGCAACGCGCTCCACCTTTCGGCAACGTGCGCCCGACCAACCGCTCACGCCGCGGCGACCTTGGTGCCGGGGGGCAGGGGAATGCGCACCTCGATCTCCGTGCCGGCCCGCGGGCCGGATCGGACGGTCAGGGTGCCGCCCACAAAGGCCGCTCGCTCGCGCATGCCGACCAGGCCCAGCACGCCCCGCCCGATTCGCCGGGCATCATGGTGCTCGGAGTCGAAACCGATGCCGTCATCACTGACCAGCAGCTGCACGCAATGGCCGAGCTGGTTGAGCGACACGGCGACATGGCTGGCGTGCGCGTGTCGTTCGACATTCTTCAAGGCTTCCTGCACAATCCGGTAGAGCGCCAGTTCGATGTCAGCCGACAGCCGCGTGGTCACGGGCCGGCCGCTCAGCCGGACGGCCACCCCCGTCCGGTCGGCGAACTCGGTGGTGGTGGCGCGCAGGACGGCGGTGAGGCCGAGCTGGTCCAGGAGGCTCGGCCGCAGGTTGCGGGAGATGCGTTCCACCTCGTCCGCGATCCGGCCGAGCATGGCGCGCAGCTTCACCGCCTCGCGCTTGGCCGGCCCCTCCCGCGCCGAGAGCTTGTCCGACAGCGCCTGGCTGCTGAACTGGACGGCGATCAGCAGCTGGGTGATATGGTCGTGCAGTTCGAGGGCCACGCTGCCGCGCTCGGCTTCCTGCACCTGCACCACGCGGTGCGTCAGGGCCCGCAGCATTTCCTCGGACCGCCGGGCCTCGGTCATGTCCGTCACCACCATCCCGATGGTCAGTTGGTCGGCACCTTCCAGAGGCAGTTCCCGGATGGAAATCTGCACCGGCAGTTGCGAGCCGTCCCCGCATTGCAGCAGCAGCTGGAGCTTGGTGCGGGACCGGGCGGCCCGCTTCATCAGCGGGCGGAGCGTGGCCTGGTCCGCGGCGGAGAGAAAGCGGCGGAAGGAGCTGCCGGCCAGCTGCTCCAGCGGGCATCGGACCAGCCGGGCGAAGCACTGGTTGGCATAGAGGATCGTCTTGTCGGCCGTCAGGGTCAGCGCGCCTTCGTTCATGGATTCGATGAGCAGGCGGTAGACGTGTTCCGCGCCTTGCAGCGTGAACACCCGGTCGCCCTGCTTGCCCGCCACCACCATGGTGTCGACTTCGCCGCTGCGGATCGCGCGCAGGGTTTCGTCGGCCACGGCCAGGCGCGTGGTCAGTTGCCGCAAGGCGGTAGCGCCGTCCGGCGGGGATTTACGCCGGCCCGGCCTCCGGGTTTTCAGGGTGGGTTTCACGGACGGCGGATGGGCCTCAAAGGGTGATCTTGCCGCCAGTGCTCACATCGAGTTCGACGAACAGGCCGGTGGTGTTCACCAGGCTGCCGATGAAGCGGCGCACCGGCCGGGGAAATTCCATGATCAGCGTCGGCGTCGCGACAATCTGGTTGGTTTTCGCCAAGGCGGGCTGCTGGTAGATGTCGATCACCTCCAGCCGGCCGCCGGCCTTCAGTTCGGCCGCGCACAACTGCTGGACGCGCAGGACGGCCTGCCGCGACCGGGTGGTGGCGCCCGCCACGAACAGGCGCAGGATGTATTTCAAGGCGGGACGGAGGCCCGGGGGCTTCCCCGGGCCCTTGGGCGCGCGGCGTTTGGTTTTGGTTTTCAGGGGGAGGTTCCGGTTAAGCGGCCGGGCGCAAATCCAAGCCGACGAGCCCGTGGGCGGTGTCGGAAAAGTTGCCGATGAGGGTGCGCACGGGCCGGGGCAGCCGGCGCACGACCGTGGGGATGGCCAGGATCTGGTCGCCCTTGGCCAGGTGGGGATGCTTCACCAGGTCGATCACCGTGATGCGGTAGCGGCCCTTGAGGTGGCTTTCGCAGAACTGCTTCAGGTTCGCAAAGGCGGTCGCCGATTTGGGCGTCGAATCCATCACGTAGAGGCGCAGCTGCCAGAGCGGGACGGGCCGGCGCTTGGCGAGGAGTCGGTGTTTTACAGGTTTGGTTTTCATGGATTTGCCTTCGTCGGTTTGGGTTTACCCCGCGTGCTGGCCGCCTCTTTCGCGTCCGCCTGACGCAGGAGGCCGGAGGCGGTCCGTTCGGTGGTGAGCATGCGGGTGCTCGTGCCGACCTGCTCGGCAATGCGCCGCAGTTCGGCTGATTCGCTTTCGTAGTCGGAGCGCAGCCCGCTGATCTGCCGCTCGAGCGCCGAACGTTTGCGCTCCACCTCGCGCTTGAGCCGGGCGGCTTCCTGCTGGCTGGTCAGCACGGCGGCTTTTTCGAGATCCGCTTGGGCCACGCGGGCGGAACCGGTCAACACGCCGCTCACGCCGATGTAGGCGTCCACCACGTCCACGCCCCGGTCCGAAATCAGGAACTCGCGGATCTGGTTCGAGTGCGCCATGCCGCGGGCCTTGAGCACGTAGAGCACGCGGTTGCGTTCGCCGTTGCCCTCGAAGTCCTGCAACAGGATCCACGAGTCCATGAGCGAGGACATCGCGGCCTCGCTTTGCGCCAGCGCGTGGCCGCCCTGCGTCAGGCTGGTGAAGAGCGAGGTGATCTGGCCGGCTTTCAGGTAGTCGATCAGGCGCGTCACCATGCCCTTGCCCTCGGAGTCGGTGCCGGAGACCATCAGGCTGGTGATAGGGTCGATGATGACGACGTGGGGTTTGAACGCGGCGATCTCCTTGAACATCGTGGCCAGATGCATTTCCAGACCGTAGAGCGAGGGCCGGGCCGAGTGAAACCGCAACAGGCCGCGCTTGACCATCGGCTCCAGCCGCAGGCCGATGGAGTGCATGTTGCGGATGATCTGCTGGGGCGATTCCTCGAACGAGAAGAAGAGCACGCGCTCCCCGCGCCGGGCGGCGGCCTGGGCGAAGTTGGCGGCGATGATGGTCTTGCCGGTGCCGGGCGTGCCCGTGAGCAGGATGCTGCTGCCGCGGAAGAAGCCGCGCCCGCCCAGCATCGCGTCGAGCCGGGGGATGCCGGTGGCGATCCGCTCGCTCGACACCGTGTGGTTCAGCGACAGCGACGTGATGGGCAGCACGCTGATGCCGTCCTCGCCGATCAGGAACGGAAACTCGTTCGTGCCGTGCAGCGCGCCGCGGTATTTCACCACGCGCAGATGCCGCGTGGCGATCTGGTCGGTGACCCGGTGGTCGAGCACGATGACGCAGTCGGACACGTATTCCTCCAGCCCGTGGCGCGTCAGCGATTCGTGGCCGCGCTCGGCGGTAATGACGGCGGTCACACCCTTGTCCTTGAGCCAGCGGAAGAGCCGGCGCAGCTCGCTGCGCAGGATCGCCTCGTTGGGCAGGGCGGCGAACAGCACCTCGAGCGTGTCGAGCACCACGCGCTTGGCGCCGATGGAATCGATCGCGTGACCGAGGCGGACGAACAGGCCCTCCAGGTCATATTCGCCGCTTTCCTGGGCGTCGCCCCGCTCGATGTGGACGTAGTCGACCACGATCTTTTTGCGCCGGACCAGGCCCGCCAGATCAAAGCCGAGGGACGCGACGTTGGCCTTCAGCTCCTTCTCCGTCTCCTCGAAGGCCATCAACACGCCCGGCTCGTCGAACTGCACGGCGCCGCGCACGAGGAACTCCGCGGCCAGCAAGGTCTTGCCGCAACCGGCGCCGCCGCACACCAGCGTGGGTCGCCCGCGCGGCAGACCGCCGCTGGTGATCTCGTCGAGACCCTGGATACCGGTGGGACATTTTGGCAAAAGCGTGACCGGAGAGGTGGATTTGGAGCCGTTGGTTTTCATTCTAACGCATCCTTTAGTTACCATGAGGAATACCAACCAGCAATGGGGCCTGACCCTATGGGGTGTTCACCCACCATGGCAGGTTTGGGCGGAACCCCCGCCCGGGCACGACGCAACGAAGCCCGGTTCAGGGAAACGCTCGAGCCCCGCAGCGGATGTCGTGGACGCGAGTGGGTGGGCGGTGATTTTCATTCGCTTTGGGTCCGATACCCCGGAGCTAGTCGCCGACCGAGAGCGGAGTCGAACGGCTCCGGCTTGGTTGAGGTGTAGCCACGAGCGTGAGCGAGTGGACAAGACTCCACTCACTCACGCTCGTGGCTACTTTGGAGATCATGGAAGTGCGGATGCTTGGGCATGACGGGTTTGATCAAATGCCCCGGGGCTTGCCCCGGGGATCTTTACGGGGGGAGCTTCATCCGGCCGCGGTTATCCGCCAAAGGGTGCACGGGCTGTGCTACACCAAGGGGATTACGCTTCCGTCTGGACTCATTAAACACTGGCCGGCCCGGGGCCGCGATAAGGTCTAACCCCACCGGCAGCCGGGAGGCGCGACCGTTTTCGCGGGAAAGCCGGGCGGGGCGTTACCGGCCGGGGCGGCCGGGTTCCTGGTGGGATCATGAAAACCAAAATGCTCCTGCTGGCGCTCGCCCTCGTGGCGGTCCCGGCCACGGCCCTCCGGGCCGATCTCATCGACAACCTCACGGTGGAGATCCGCCTCGGCCACCGCGCCACGCCGTGCTTGCTGCGGGTCCACGCCGCCGGTCTACTGGGCCTCTGCCCATGGACCTGCCGCACCCACACCTGACCGAGGCTGGCTGGCCGCGCCGGGCCGTGGCCCGGATCTTCATCTGGTGGCCGGCCAAGATGGCCGGCACGATGCTGGGCATGGCGGCCTTTTTTGCCGCCTACTTCTGGGTGATCAATCACCCGCTTTATCCGGTCACGGTCATGCCGCTCACCGCGGTGGACCGGTGGATCGGCTTCCAGCCGTGGACGCTGCCGCTGTATCTGTCGCTGTGGGTTTATGTCTCGCTGGTGCCGGCGCTGCTCATTGATCGCCGTGAACTCATTTCCTGCGGCCTGGCCTGGATGGCGCTCAGTGTGGCGGGATTGGGGATTTTTCTGCTCTGGCCGACGGCGGTGCCGCCCAGTGGCGTCAACTGGTCGCAGCACCCGTCGTTTGCCTTCCTCAAGTCGGTGGATGCGGCGGGCAATGCCTGTCCGTCGCTCCATGTGGCGTTTGCGGTTTTTTCCGCGGTCTGGTTCGGGCGGCTGTTGCGGGAGCTGGGCGCCGGGCGCGTGGTGCGCACCCTCAACTGGCTGTGGTGCCTCGGCATCCTGTATGCCACGATCGCCACCCGCCAGCATGTGTCGCTCGACGTGCTCGCCGGAGCGGGGCTCGGCGCGGCGGTGGCGCTCGTGCACCTGCGCTGGTTGCGGACGCCCTAGTCCGCCAGCTGCTCCGGCCCGGGCACGACGCACCGGTAGTCCTGCTCGCGCAACCGCTCGAGCACACGGCGGAGGGCGTGGACGCGGATGGCCGCCGGCACCCGCGGACCCTCGTGCAGCAGCAGGATCGCCCCCGGGGCGAGTCCGCGCAGGGTCCGGGTGGCGACCGCCTCGGCGCCGCCGGGCCAGCGTTCCAGCCCGCGGGCGCTCCAACCGATGGCGGTGAGGCCGCGCGGGCGCAGCGCGGCCGCCAGCCAGGGATTCTTGATGCCGACGGGCGGACGGAAGCGCGTGGGCGTCACGCCGGAGCCGCGCAACGCGGCCAGAGCCGCGTCCAGTTCCCGGGCCACGCGGCCGGGCGAGGCGCACCAGAAGGTCGCGACCGGATGGGTATGGGTGTGGTGTGCCACCTCGTGTCCCGCGGCAGTGATCGCGCGGATGAGGCGGGGGTGGGCGGCGGCTTTTTCCCCGATCACGAAGAAGGTCGCGCGCGCGTCGTGGGCGGCGAGCAGCGTGAGGATTTGCGGGGTGTCCTCCGGGTCGGGGCCGTCGTCAATGGTCAGCCACACCTCGCGGCGCGGGGTGCGGAAACGCCGGTGCATGCGCATCAGGCCCTGGGCGCCCGGGGTGAACACGTGATAGGCCAGCAGCAGGTCGGGCCCAAACCACAGCGCCAGTGCGACGGCCGGCGCATTCCAGCCGAGGAGCAGGGCGCCCACCTTGCCGGCCAGGTTGATGAGAAGCAAAACCCACACGGGACGGCCTCGGTTCAGAATTGCCAGGAATAACCGAGGGTGAACCCCAGGGCGTCGATGCCGGGGTTGGGGGTGGTCTGCCCGCCGTTCGACAGGTGCTGATACATGAGGCCGGCGCTGAACCGCCGGTCCGGCGCCGCGACGATCTCCACGCCGCCGCGGATGAACCAGTTCAGCGTGAAGTCCTGGCCCTGGCCGCCGCGCACCCCGCGCGAATTGAGCAGCCCGAACCCGCCGCCGGCGCCGGTGAACAGCGACCAGGTGCCGGTCCGGTCCCACCACTCGACGGACGGCGAGCCCGAGAAACCCACGTAATGCGACTCCGGCCCCTGCTGGATCCAGGTGCCGATCAGGGTCAGCCGGTGGCGGACCAAAAGGCGGGAGCCGTCGGCGAAGGCGTGGCCGAGGAATTCCTGCGAGCGCCACGAGAGCTGCGTCGGCACGAGCCGGTAGGCGAGGGGCGTGCCGGTCCCGATGTTCCAGAGCAGGCCCGTCTCGACGTTGAGGGCGCCGGTTCCCCACGGGTGCAGCGGGGCGGATTCGGCCGCAAAGCCGCCGAGAACCAGCACCGGACCCAGCAGGACGAGCTTGAAAAAATGAGGCATGGGGCGCGACCTGCCGGCAGCGTGGGCCGGCGCGCCGGGGCGTCAATGAGCTTACGTGGGGTGAAGACCGGAGTGATCTGACTTTGACGCCGATGAACCCCGGCGTCCTAATAGCGTGCTCATGGAATCAAGCGCCTCACCCTCCGGCCGACGCTGGGAAAAAAAGCAGCTCATGCTGGCGGTGGCCCTGACGGCGTTGGTCGCCGTGGCGGTGCTGATCGTGCTGCGGACCGGGTTGATGGCTTCGCTGCAGGCCATCGTGCTGACCCTGCGCGAGGCGGGGCCCGGGGTCTTCTTTGTGGCGATGGCACTGCTGCCGGCGGTGGGGTTCCCGCTGATGGCCTTCACTCTGGCGGCCGGGCCGGTGTTTGGGCCGACGCTGGGAACCGGCTGGGTGATCGGGTGGTCCTTGGCTGCCGTGATGGTCAACCTGCTGCTGACTTACTGGCTCGCCAACCGCGCGTTTCGTCCGCTCGTCACCCGCCTGCTCGCCTGGTTCGGCTGCAAACTGCCGGAGAGCACGTCCGGCGGGGCGTGGCAGCTGGCGCTGATCGTGCGCCTGACGCCCGGGCCGCCGTTCTGGGTGCAGAGCTACCTGCTCGGCCTGATCCGGGTGCCGCTGGTGCCTTACCTTGTGGTCTCGATGCTGGTCATGGCCGGATTCATCGTCGCCCTCGTGGCGGGTGGCGAGGCGGTCGTCCAGGGCAACGGCCGGCTGGCGATCACGGCGATCGCCGTCCTGGGGATCAGCGGGGCGGTGTTGCAACTGCTGCGGAAGCGCGCGGCCCGGGGCTTGGCCACCGCCAGCGGGGATTGATTTGTCCCGCGCCGTCATCCCTGCCGCCCAACGCCCATGTCCACCACCGCCGCCGAACTGCCGCCCCTGCGCATCACCTTTGGGACGGCTGCGACCGGCGCGTTCGACCCCGGGCTGCCCGTGCTCGCCGGCGAGACGCGGGAAAACCTCTTCGGCGCCGCGCGGCCGGCCGGACACTCGGGGGCGCTCGCGCTGTTCGAGGTGCGCGACTGGCTGCTCGGCGCGGCCACGGTGCCGCTGGGCACTGGCCTGGAGAACGCCGCCTACGAGCTTTACCGGAACATCTGCGCCGCCGCGCCCGGCTGGCACCTCGCGCGCATCTGGAACTACGTCCCCGCCATCAATGCGACCGGGCCCGGCGGGCTCGAGAACTACCGCATTTTCTGCCGGGGCCGCTCGCTGGCTTTCGAACATCATCACGGCCGCGGCTTCAAGGTCCTCCTGCCCTCGGCCTCCGCCGTGGGGACCGGGGCGGCGGAGCTGACCGTCATCTTTGCCGCGTGCCCGGTGGCCCCGCGCCATTTCGAGAACCCGCTGCAGGTGCCGGCCTATGATTATCCGGGGGACTACGGGCCGCGCGCGCCGAGCTTCGCCCGCGCGACGGTGGTGTCCGGGCCCGAGTCCGCCACGGTCTTCATCTCCGGCACTGCGGCGATCCGCGGCCATGCCACGGTCGCCCCGCACAGCACCCGGGATCAACTGGAGTGCACGCTGGAAAACCTGCACGGCATCGCCGCCGCCTGCGGCCTGGGGCCATGGCGGAGGCCTGGCCCCAAGGTCACGCGTCATTTCAAGGTTTATGTCCGCCACGCGGCCGACCAGCCGATGGTCGCGGCCATGCTGCAGGAGCGGCTCCTGCTGAACACCGACCGGGTGTCCTACCTGCAGGCGGATATCTGCCGCGCGCCGCTCCGGGTCGAGATCGAGGCGACACTTTTCGGGGTCGCGGGCGTCCGCTGATCAAAAACCAAAGCCTGCAACGCCCGGGCATCGGGCTTGCCGCGGGCGGTCAGGGGCAGCGTCGGGACCGCGATCAGTTTCTTCGGGATCTTCCAGGTCGCCGTGTCGGCCAGCAGCGCGGCACGCAATTCGGCCGGCGTCCGGCCGGTGGCAACCACGGCACCGAGCACCGGATCGGGGCCGGGGCTGACGCCCACCCAGACCTCGCGCACCTCCGGCAGGCGCCGCAACCGGTCGGACACCTCGGCGAGGCTCACCCGCCGGCCGGCGATCTTCACCGTCGGGTCGCGCCGGCCGAGCAAGGTCACGCCCCCGCGGGCATCCACGACCGCGCGATCGGGCATGAGCCACGCGCCGGGCCGGCGGTTGCCATGCGTGAAGACCGCCGGGCTGCGCACCTGAAGCCGCTGGCCCTGGCGCGCGGTCAGCTTCACGCCGCGCAGCGCGTGGCCGACTGCCCCCGCCAGCGCGCCGGATCCGGACCGGTCGTAGCTGATGCCGCCCGTCTCGCTTGAGCCGTAGAAGCTGTGCACCCGCTGGCCGAAGCGGGCCGCAAAATCCCGCGCCACCTCCGGCGGCAGCGGGGCGCCCGCGGAAATGGCCAGGCGCAGGCCGGGCAGCCTGAGGTCCGACGCCGCGAGCGCGCGCCACATGGCCGGGACGCCGGGAAACACCGTGGGCGACCAGCGGACGAAATCGGCCGCAATGGCGTGGGGCAGGGGCGCGGCCCCGCAGACCAGCGGCACGCCCTGCGCGAGCAGCGGAATCGCCAGGTTGCCGAGCCCGTAGGAATGCCCGAGCGGGATCAGGGCGTAGTTCAGGTCGCGCTGGCGGATGCCCATCGTCGCCGTCACCTGTCGGCCGTCGGCGAGCAACTGGTCCGCGGTGAAGGCGAGCGCGCGGGGCTGACCGGTGGTGCCCGAGGTCAGCTTGAGGAGGCAGACCGCCGGATCGCGGTAGCGGCGGGCGCCGGCCAGGGCTTCGAGCTTCGTGCCGTTCCACCAGAATCCCGCGCGGAGCAAGGTCGCGAACCGGCGTTGCGCGGCGGGCGGCTCGGCGGCGTCCAGCGGCACCACGACCGCGCCGGCCTTGAGCAGGCCGAGGAAAATTTCCAGCCAGCCGATGCTGTTCGCCGTCGCAAAGAGAACGGCGCGGCCCCGCAGGCGGGCCGGATCCGGGATGTGCGTGCGCAGCCAGGCGGCGGCGCGGGTGTCGAGTTCGCGGAAGGTCACGGTCGCACCGTTGTCCGCCTGCACCACGGCGCGGGCGGTGCCGTGGCGGCGCAGGGTCCGGGCCCAGGCCTGGAGCAGCGTGGAGTTCATCGTTTTCCCCCGAGGCCGGCGAGGTGCTCGAACTCGATCACCAGCAGCGCGGCGACCACCATCAGCGCCACCGTCAGGCCGAGGGCGCTCACCACCGGGATGGCGCTGAGCGCGAGCACGCCGAAGGACGCGGCGGTCGTCAGCGCCGACAGCCGCACGGACACCGGCGGCGGTTCGCGGCGGAGGGCCGAGGTGGCCGAGAAGATCGAGTAGTTGTGCGTCAGGCACACGCCGAGGAAGGCGCCGAGCAGGTGAAACAGGTTGAGCGGGTGCCCGAACCAGCCGAAGAGGCCGAACAGCCCGAGGCAGGCGCCGCAGGGAATCGCGAAGATCCGCGCCCCGTCGCGCCACCCGTAGGACAGGAACACGCCGGCCCCGACGATCGCGAGGCCCGTCAGGCTCAGCCACAGCGCCGACTGGCGGTAGCGGCCGAAGATCTTGTTCAGCGTCTGGAGCTGGCCGGCGCTCACGGTGCTGGTCTCGGGCGGCGGCGCCAGGTCCGGGGCCGCGCGCACGAGCGTGACGAACCAGCTCAGCGGCCGGCCCGGGTGCAGCAACAGCCCGACCGGCCCGGCCAGCTTCCCGGGAAGACCGTTCAGGGCCGTTTCGTAATCGGTGTCCTTCGCGCCCGCGGCATGACTGGCGTAGGCGGTGAAGAACGGGGCGAACTCCGGTTCGTCAAAACCGGCGGCGGTCAGCGCGGCGCGCAGCTGGCCGGCAAATTCCGGGTGCCCGCGCGCAAAGCGCACCGCGGCGGCGTGGGCCTCCGCGGTCGGCACGACAGCGCCCAGCCCGACGGTCGGCGGGCGGCCGCCCGGCTGGGCATCCAGCCAGGACTCGAGTTTCGCCAGCGCGGCGCGCGCCCGGGCGATGCTGCCGCCGTAGGTGAGATAAACCGTCTGGTTGTCCGCTTCGCCGAACAGGGCCGTGATGCGGGCGTGCTCCTGCTTGAGTCCGGGCGAGGGGATTTCCAGCTCGCGGATGTCGTCCTTCCACTGCAGCCGCGCCAGCCCGGGAAGGGCGACGAGCCAAACCGCGATCAACAGCCGGCGCAGGTTGCGCCGCATCCCGTCGGGCAGCGCGGCGCCGCCGCGGAAGGTGCGCGCCTCGAGGAACGGGTTCCTGACCGTGGAAAAATAGAGCACGGCGGCCGCCAGGGCGCAGACCAGCCCGGCGCCGACAAAGACGCCGAGCTGGCGGATGAACGGCAGGTCGGAGAAAAGCAGCAGCGAGAAACCGACCACGGTCGTGAGGCAGCTCGCGAGCAGGGGCTTGGCGAGGCGGTGGACCTTGGCCCAGTAATCCTCGTCCGGCGCGGCCGGCGGCTGCATGAAGAGATAGAACCCGTAATCGATGGCCACGCCGGTCAGCAGGGAACCGATGACAAAGACCATGATGTGCAGCCGTTCGAAGGCCAGGGTGGCGCCGACCCAGGCGCCGAGGATCGACAGCGCGACGACGGGGATCAGGTGCAGGCCGCGATGCACGCCGCGGATGAAGGTGAACGCCACGGCCAGCACCGCGGCGAGCGAGAGGGCGTTGAGCCAGGTGACCTCGCGCTCGATCCGCGCCCGGCTGGCGGCGGCGAAGCGGTTCACGCCGGTGTAGGCGACCACCAGGCCCGGATGGTCCGCCCTCGCCGCCGCGGCCGCCCGTGCGATGGCCGCAAACGCCGGCGCCTGCCCGGCTTCGCTGAGCGGCGAGGCGGCAAGTCGCGCCCACACGAGCGCCGGCGGGTGGGCGGAGGCGG
>JANNDM010000146.1:0-15548 GCA_031387725.1 Verrucomicrobiota bacterium
GGGGCCGGCCCGGCGGAAACGTCGAGCAGATCGCCCGCATCGCCCGAAAGGGCGGCAAGCTCATTGCCCATGGCAGCGACTTCGGCGCGGTCATGACGATGCTACCGGCTTACGCGAAAAACTTCGCCGACGGGCTGGCCCAGGCTTGAGCGAAATCACCTGCCATGAGCCGGCACCCGCTTCTCCCCTTC
The DNA here is from genome assembly GCA_031387725.1 of Verrucomicrobiota bacterium. Lineage (GTDB taxonomy): Bacteria > Verrucomicrobiota > Verrucomicrobiia > Opitutales > Opitutaceae > Lacunisphaera. Next base: position 192 of record JANNDM010000146.1, read on the forward strand.
TTCGTCCTGCTGCTTCTGCGCGCAAACCCGGACCGGGCCCGGGCGGCCGCAAACTGACCCATCGTCGCCATGAATCCACCCGCCACCTCCGAACTGCCCTACACGGACACGAAACCCCAAGGTTCGCCTGATTTCTATTTTGCGGTTAATGCCACGTTCCGCTACCTCATGGCCCGCCAGGGTTATGACGGCTGGCGCCGTTACCTGGAGGAGATGGGCCGCGGCTACTTTGCGCCGGTCAACCGGCAGTGGGCAAAGGGCGGCCTCGACGCCGTGGCGCGCTACTGGCGCGCATTCTTCGCCGCCGAGCCGGGCGCCGTGGTCGACGTCGTCGAGCGGCCCGACCGCGTGGAGGTGCAGGTGCGGGAATGTCCGGCCATCAAGCACCTGCGCGCCGGTGGCCGCGAGCTCGTCCGGGAATACTGCCAGCATTGCTTCTACCTCGGGGCGGCCCGCGCGGAGGCGGCGGGCCTCAGCATGCGGCTGAGCGGAGGCAACGGCAGCTGCTGCCACACTTTTGCCCGGCTCGAAACCGGGCTGCCACCCCAGGACATGAAACAAATCAAGGAGGCCGGGTCATGATCGGATGCTACGATTTCTGCGGACACTACGACTGGACCTTTGACTGGCTGGACAAGACCGGGGGCAAGGCCCTGGTGCGGGACTACTGGAACGAGGCAATCAACCATGACAGTCAGCGGCACGCGCGCGACCTGATCCAGAGCGAAGGATTCGCCGGCATGCGGAAATACTGGGGCCATACGCTGGCCGAGGAGTCGCCGGAGCGGGCTTACACGATCACCGAAAAACCGGATGTCTTCCGTTTCGACATGCATTCGTGCCCCTCGAAGGGATTCCTGCTGCGCAACGACCTGGCGAGCTACCAGGACTATTGCGACCATTGCATGGGCTGGATCGGGCCGATGATGCGCGAGTCCGGGTTTGTCATCGACCACGAGCACAACCACCAGGGCCAGTGCTGGTGGGAGATGCGGCCGGCCGCGGGCCCGGCCGGGGCCCGCTCTGCGCCGGGTGCCCTTGCGGGGAAGCATGACGTGCAGCTGCAACCCGACTGGCTGGCCGGCCAGGCTCACCTTGACCGCTACAGCCGGGCCACCGACCCCGACGCCAAGATGCTGTGACTCGGCGGTCGATGCGGGGCTCAGCCAAGCTGCTTGACTGTGCCGCCGGGGAAGCATTTCGGAAAGAGCAGACTGGGCACAGGTTCCAGATTCCCGTGGCTGACCATCTGCAGCATCAGACGGGAAAGCCGGTGGGCAAAGGTGTCCTCTTGGAGGGTATAATGGGCGATCGGCGGGCTGACGGTCTCGAAGATGTGGTCGTAGTCGCGCGCAATGAATGAGACGGTGTCGGGCACGGTGAGGCCGCGTTTCAGCAGGTAGAGAATTACAATGAAGACTTGCTGGGGCTTGGCCACGAGCAGCATGCGCCGCAGTCAGCAGGGTTCACACCGTGGCGGTAATTTTTAATGTTAGCCAAACCCGCTGACGGTGGCAGAACTTCGCCGCTCAACTTCCTGCTGCCCCGACCCCGGCCGGCCTGCGGGCGGATTCTGAATGGCGGTTGCTGCGGTTCCGCCCCGACGTCGTCTCGATCATGATCGGGATGAACGCCGCCGCGGCCGGCGCCCTGGCCATCTTGCACCGCATCAATCCCGTCGATCCCCAGCCCCATGATGCGAACCACAGCTCCAGCCGCCAGCGGGCCGACCTCCCGGCCTACAACAGATCATCGCCCAGGTCGCACATGAAACCAACCCAATCCTGATCGATCACTGGGCGCGGTGGAACCAGGCGAAACCGGCGCCGGCCGCTTTGCGCGAATGGCTGGCCAACCCGATCCACCCCAACGGCGCCGGGCACCGGCAGTTCGCGGCCGAGTTCTTCCGGGCCATCGGCCACTATGACCCGGCAGCGGTGAGCACCCAGCCCTGAGCGCCGCGCTCAGGCCGGAGCGAACCGCAGCGCAAAGAGGTCGGCATCCTCCAGCACGAAGCGCAGGCGCACCGGGCGGCCCTGCAGGGCGGAGACATCGGTGCCTTGTTTCCAGGCGACACGCCGCTCGTGCGCATCACCATAGATGACCTCGCACTCCCCCAAGGCATACCCGGGCAACGACCGGCCCGCTTCGTCCTGGATTTCCACCAAAATGCTCCCGGCCGCGGAGGTGGAGAAATTAAGCCGCAGCACCCCGCCCGTGAAGCGGAGAGGCCGGGTCAGCAACTCACCGCCCCGGCCCGGCGCGTTGACGGAGACAAAACCGTCCAGCCGCAGCGTGTGCCGCCGTAGCGTGCTGCTGCGGCCGGTCCAGTAGCTCTCCACCGCGTAGAAGGAAAGCTCGTTGGGCGCGCCGCCATCGAGCGCGGAAGCTGTTTCCACCATATGCCAGGCGAGGCACTGGTGCCCGTAGTTCCAGGTGCCTTCGCGCTCGATTCCCGGACGCAGGAACGCCTCGTCCCAGCGGTTGAAGCTCACGCCATCGCGACTGGTGATCAGCAGGCTGTCGGAAACCGCCGTGCCGTATCGCGGGTTGACCGTCGCGCGGAGCTGTCGGTTGGCCAGTTCCGGCAGGGCCCGGGCCGAGTCGGTCCAGCCACGGTCCACATAACGCATCGGCAGGCCGATGAAGAGATGCGGCGCCCGGTGGTAGGGCTTGATCTGGTTGGTGTAGAGATGCACGTCGGGAGCCGCGCCGGGAAAGCTGACATCTTCGGGCGGGCCCCAGTTGATGAAATCCTTAGAGGTGGCGGTGCGGATACCCCGGTAACCACCCATTTTCCACGTCGTCTCGTTCGTGATCCCCTCGGTGAAATAGCGCCAATAAGCCCGGTATTCGCCACGCTCGGCATCCCAGAATGCGAGGTTCTGCGAATCGAAAGCACCCTCGGTGATGACCGGTTTTTCGGTGAGCGGAATCCAACGGACACCATCCGCGGATTTGAAGGCGACCAAACCCCAGGGTTTGCGGCAGCGCACCAGCGCCTTGTAGCGCGTGTCGGCCGGCACCGACGGGTTCTCGTCCTTGAACACCGCGGCCTCGGCCGCACTCAGGTGCATACCGCCCATCCAGCCGCTGGGAATGACGATGTTGTTCGCCGTGGATCCCTGGTAATCGACGAGACCGAGTTCCGGTTTGCGCCAGTTGATGCCGTCGTTGCTCTCCGCATAGCACAAGCGATGGGCATCCGCGTCGCCCGTGTAGGGATTCTTCTGGCTGCCTTCCAGATGCCAGGCCTTGTAGTAGAGCCGGTAGAGGTCGCCGTCCTTGAACAGGCTGTGGTAGCCGCTTCCGCTGCCTTCCCATGGCGCATCATGCTCGATCACGATCTCCTGGGGCTGCGGGTGGTGCAGCCTTAACTCGGCGCGGCCAGTCAACTGCACTATCAGGTGATCATCGACGAAAAGTTCCCGCCGCGAACCAATGTCCTCCACCGGCTTGGTTCCACCCGGCTTGGCTGTTGCACTGGCGGCCGCCTGGGCAGCGGGAGCGAGTTGCAGGGTCGCCGCCGTGCAGGCGAGACCCGAAAGCTGGATAAACGAACGGCGGGACAAAGGCGGGCGTTTTTTCTGATCCATAGAGAATAAGCCGAGGCGATGGATAAAATCCTGTCTAGACTGGTTGATACGCCAATCAGGGCCGGGAGTCCACACCGGGCAATGCAACGTGGCTGGTAATCCACCCTGACCAGAGCCAGCGAGCACGATGATCGTCCGTCGCTGCCGGAGAGCACCGGGCTAAACCAGTGGGCCGGCTAACTGGTCAAATCATGTCGCCTGTCGCGCCGGATTGAATGCAGGGCGTCGTCCGGGCAAAAACGACCGATTAAATCGCGCTGGCTCTGCCAGCAGCGCCCGCGACTCCGCCTCCACCCTCTTACCATGCAAGCGACCTATACCCAGCAGGCGGGCTGGCCGAGGCGGCCCGAAGGCTTCGCGTTTCGCATGGTCAGCAATATCGCCGAGGATTCCCACGGCCGCATCTATTTTGTGCATCGCGGCACCTGCCCGCTGGTGCGCTTTGACCGGGAGGGTGATTTCCTCGGCGCGCTCGGCGAAGCACATCTGCCGCCGTCGGTCAATTTCGACCTGGGCAAAAATCCCCCGCAGCCCATCGGCCGGGAATACTGGCTGCACGGCCTGCATGTCGATCCGTGGGACAACATCTGGGTCACCGATCTCGGGCGCCACCTCGTGCTCAAATTCGATCCGGATGGCCGGCTGCTCCTGACCCTCGGCCAAGCGGGACAGCCCGGCGAGCAACTCGACCGCTTCAACCAGCCGACGGCCGTCGTCGTCGGCCGCTCCGGCCACATCTATGTCGCCGACGGTTACGGCAACTCGCGCATCGTGAAATACACCGCGGACGGACGACCCCTCCAGACCTGGGGTCGCAAGGGCTCCGCCCCCGGCGAATTCCAAACCCCGCACGGCCTCTCCGTGGATGCCGACGAAAACATCTATGTGTCCGAACGGATGAACCACCGGGTGCAGGTCTTTTCCCCGGACGGCCGGGCCCTCGCCCTCTGGCCGGATCTCTGCCGGGCGGATGCGATCGAGGTGCAGGGCGGGCACGTTTACGTCGGCACCGGCTATGGCGACAACGCCATCTACCGGTTCACCCGCGACGGACGTAACCGGGAAATCGTCGGCCGGGGTCGCGACGCTTTCGGCTACCCGCACGGCATCCACATCGACGCCGCTGGCAGCATCCATGTCGCTGATCCTGTCGCCGAGAACGCCGCCGCGCTGCCGGCAAAATACCTGGCGACCTGACCGGGCGTCTCCCGCGATCCAACTTCACTCCAAACAATGACCTCATCACAACGCGGTTGCTCTCCGGAAATGCGGGCCCGCCTGACCGGCCCGATGCCGTCCCTCAAGACCCCCTTCAACCGGGACGGCAGCGTCGACTTCAACGGCCTGCGCAACCTGATCGATTTCAACCTGGCCGCCGGAGCACAGAGCCTGATGTTGACCGCCGGCGACAGCCACTATGTCGCTCTTTCCGAACGCGAAATCGCCGAGGTGACCCAGGTGACCATCCAGCACAACGCCGGACGCGCCCTGGTGATCGCGGCGGACCGTTATTATAACACCGCGCAGGCCGTCGAGTTCGCCGGTTTCGCGCGCGATGCCGGCGCGGATCTGCTCATGGTGATGCCGCCGGACTGGGGCGCTTCAGCCACCCCGCAAACCTTCGCCGAACACTATCGGACCGTCGCCGAGGTGATGCCGGTGATGCTCGTGACAAATGTCTTCATCGCCCGCGGAGCGAAATTTGGCCTCGATACGCTGAAGCTGGTGCTGGGCGCCACGGACAAGGTCGTGGCGATCAAGGACGACCTGTGCGGCGAATTCGCCCGCAAGATGTCGCTGCTGGTGCAGGATCGCTGGGCCGTCGTGTCCGGGGGCCAGAAACAAAACCATCTGAACAATCATCCCTATGGCTGCGATGGCTACCTTTCCACCTTCATAACGTTCAAACCCGAGATCGCCCATGCTTACTGGCAGGCGATCTCCGCCAACAACCTGCCGGAGGTCCGGCGCATCATCCGGGATTATGACTTCCCTTTCTTCGAGTTGGTCATGGGGTTGACGGGTGGATTTAATGCGGGCATTCAGGCGATGCTCGAGCTCAAGGGCATCGCCCAGCGCTGGCGGCGCAAACCCTACCACAGCCTGAGCGACCAGGAAATCGAGGCCTTCGCCCACGGCCTGAAAAACCTCGGAATCCTGATCTGACACCCGCTTTCCATTCTGATGGCCTCCTCCACGCCGCCCCATTCCCTCGCATCCAAACTGCCCTCCCGGGCCTGGCTCGCCGTCGCCCTGCTCTGGCTGACCGCATGCCTGAACTATATCGACCGGCTCATGATCACCACCATGCGCGAATCGGTCAAAGCCACGATCCCGATGACCGAGGCCCAGTTCGGCCTGCTCACCACGGTGTTTCTGCTCGTCTACGCCGTTGCCAGCCCCTTCGCCGGCTTCATTGCCGACCGGTTTAACCGCAGCCATGTCATCATCGGTAGTTTGTTTTTCTGGTCCATCTTCACTCTGCTGACCGCCTACGTCCAGACCTACGACCAGTTGTTGGCCACGCGGGCGGTGTTGGGCATCGCCCAAGCCGCGTGCATGCCGGCGTCGGTGGCGCTGATCGTGGATTACCACCGGGGCACGACGCGCTCGCTGGCTTCCGGGCTCCTGCTGGGCGGCGCCATGGTCGGGGCGGCCATGAGTGGGCTCGGCGGCTGGCTCGCCGAGAACCATGGTTGGACGTATGCGTTCAAGATCTTTGGCCTGGCCGGCATCGCTCATGCCATTGTCCTCGTCTTTCTGCTGCGGGACCCGCCGGCGGTCTCAGATCCCGCGGCCCAGGCGCAACCCTCCGTCCGCTTGGGCGAAGCCTTTGCGGCGTTGTTCACCAATCGCGCCTACCTCGTCATGATGATTTACGCCTGCCTGTTGGGCGTGGTGAGCTGGTCGGTCGTCGGCTGGATGCCCACCTACATCAAGGAGCAGTTCCATCTCTCCCAGGGCGAGGCCGGTCTTTCCACGACCGTCTATCTCTACGTGGCGGGTCTGGTCGGCATGCTGCTCGGCGGCGCGTGGGCTGACCGCTGGAGCCGGTCCAATGAGCAGGCCCGCTTTCTCGTCCCCGTGATCGGCCTCTCCCTGGCGGCGCTGGCCGTCCTGATGATCGCCAACACCCCGCTGCTCGGCCTGGCCCTGGCCGGGCTGGTGCTTTACGGACTGGGTCGCCATTTCGCCGACGCCAACATGATGCCCATCCTCTGCGTGTTGGTCGATCCGCGCCACCGCGCCATGAGCTGGGGCGTCTCGACCTTCTTCAGCTGCGTGGTGGGTGGGCTGGGCATCTATGCCGGGGGCATGCTGCGCGACGCCCAGGTGGACGTCAGCCGGATCTTCCAGTTCGCCTCCGCCAACATCGTGGTCTGCGCCCTGCTGCTGTTTTTCCTGCGGCACCGGCGGGCGGCCCCCACGGGCTGAGCCGGGAGGCGCCCGACGCAACTGGTCGTTATATATGACCAGTATAAAAGCTTTCCTGGTTAACTGATGTAACCAATGGTCGGGCGCGAAAACCCGCCGCGCATGCCTGCCTCCGTCCAACTGCCTTGGTGCCGGTGTGACCGTTTACTTTTCCGCACCGTTCGCATAGCGCTCGATGAAGGCGCGGCACTCGGCGGTCAGCGGGTAGCCGAGGAAACTGGTGGTCGTGGTGAAGAGTCCGCGACGGACCATGTAATATTTGAGGCCCGTCAGCCAGCAGGCGATCGCTTCGCCGCCGTAGAGGCCGAAAAGCATGCGTTTCATATCGGCGTCGACCGCCTGTGCCTCCGCCACCTGGCCGGCGGCAAAGAGCTGGATGATGCGGTGAAGTTGCGGGGCGATCGCCGCCGCGCCGCCGAACATGAAGCCGTCATAGCCGGCCTGCAGGTATTCCAGGCAGCGGAATTCGTCGCCGTTGAACAACTGCAGGGACGGTTTCTCCTGGCGCGCGGCAAAGGCGGCGGCCCGGCGGCCGGCCGCGCCCGAGCTGTCCTTTACCAGATGCACGTTAGGCAGCAGGTAGATCTCCTTGAGCCGGGCCTCGGGAATGATCACCGGGCGGTGCTTGCCGAGGTCGTAAATGCCCACCGGCAGCGGGCTGGCGTTCACCGCGTCGATAAAATGGGCCGCCACCCGCTCCGGCGTGGCATTCATGAACGTCGCCGGCGCGGCGATGATCGCGTAGTCGGCGCCGGCTGCGGCCGCCGTCTGCACGTTGTCGAGAATGCGCGGGACCGAGTTGTCGGAGGCCTGCACCGCGAGCTTCAGTTTGCCGCCCGCCGCCCGGACGGCGGTCTTCACCAGGATCTGCTTCTCGCGATCGGGCAGCCACGGGCCCTCGCCACAGGTGCCGGCCAGAAACAGGCCGTGAATGCCAAGGCGGATGGCGTCCTGGACCATGCGTTCGACCGAGGCCTCATCCACGCGAAAAGCCGGAGTGAGCGGCGTGGGCGCAGCGGACCAGATTTTCACGACGGGCATTGGTTTCATCTATTACGAGCGAACCATAGCACCGCCGGCCGAACTAGCCTAAACCACTGGTAATTCTTTATGAGCAGCTCCCAGCTTCCGTTCGACATCCCCAAACGCCGGTCGCTGGCCGCCCAGGCCGCCGACTCAATCAGCAAGGCCATCGCCGACGGCACCTGGCGCGAATACCTGCCCAGTGAGCGCCGGCTGTGCGAATTGCTGCGGGTGAGCCGCCCGACCATCCGCACGGCTTTGCGCGTGCTTGCCGATACCGGGTTGCTGGAGATCCGGCAGGGCCGGCGCAACCGCCTGTTGACCCAGCCGCGGCGCCAGTCTCACCGGAGCCAGAGCCGCCTGATCGGGCTCGTCACGCCCGTGCCGATCTCCCGCCTGGGGGTCGACACCTTCCGGCTCTTCAGCGAAATGCGCGCGCACCTCAGCGAGCACGGCTTCACCACCGAGGTGCTCGTCTGCCAGGCGCACAGCGCGCGCGCCCAACGGCGCAAACTGGAGGAGTTCGTCCGCCAGAACCGCGTCCTGTGCTGCGTCCTCCTCTCGGTCAGCAAGGATCTCCAGCAATGGTTCACTGATCACTCCGTGCCGGCCCTCGTGCTCGGATCCTGCCACGATGAGGTCAAGCTGCCATCGCTCGACCTGGACTACCGCTCCGTCTGCCGGCATGCTGGTGGCATCTTTCTTTCCAAGGGCCACCGGCGGATGGCGCTGGTCGTGCCGCATTCCGGCGTGGCCGGCGACCTGGCGAGTGAGGCGGGGTTCATGGAATCGATCCAGCTCAACCGCCACATCGACGCCCGGGCCAGCATCGTCCGCCATAACGGCACCGCCCAGAGCATCAGCACGAAGCTTGATGCGCTCTTCAACTCCGCGCATGCCCCCACCGCCCTCCTCGTGGCCAAGCCCCAGCACGTCTTCATTGTCATTCTCTACCTGTTGAAGCGCGGCCTCACTGTCCCCGACACTGTCTCCTTCATCGCCCGCGATCACGACCACATCTTCGAGACCGTCAGTCCGCCGATCGCCCACTACACCCTGTCGGAGGACACCTTCCCCCACCGGCTTTCCCGCCTGATGCTGCAGATGGTCAGCCACGGTAACCTCGAGGCCGAATCCAACCTGATTTTTCCGAAATACTTCCCCGGCGGCACCGTCAAGCAGCTTGGCTGACGCCATCGTCCCGGGGCCTCACCGGGCTGTCCAGCCGCCATCGATCGGGATGGCGGCGCCGGTGATTGAGCGGGCCGGTTCGCCGCAGAGAAAAACCGCCAGTGCGGCCACTTCCTCGACCTCGATGAAACGCTTCGTCGGCTGGGCCGCGAGGATCACCTCGCGAATGACGCGCTCGCGCGGCAAATTGTGGACCTTGGCCTGGCTGTCGATCTGGCCATCGACCAGCGGCGTGCGCACATAACCCGGGCAGATGGCGTTGCAGGTGATCACGGTCTCGGCCAGTTCCAGCGCCACCGTCTTGGTGAGCCCGATCTGCCCGTGCTTCGCTGCGATGTAAGCGCTCTTGAAGGGCGAGGCCACGAGGCCGTGCACTGAGGCCAAGTTGATAATCCTCCCCCACCCGCGCTGTTTCATCCCGGGCACGACCGCGCGGATGGCGTGAAAACTCGAATTGAGGATGATGTTCTGGATCGCCGACCAGCGCTCGGGCGGAAATTCCTCCACCGGCGACACAAATTGGATGCCCGCGTTGTTCACCAAAATGTCGATACCGCCCAACGCCGCCTCGGTGTCGTGCACCAGCCGCGTCACTTCCTCGGCCCGACTGACATCCGCCTGGTGGACCGCGACGCGGCTGCCGGTGCGCGCGGCCAGATCGGCGCGGAGGCGTTCGACTTCCGCCGGTTCGCCGAGGCCGTGCAACATCACATCCGCCCCCTGCCCGGCCAGGGCCTGGGCAATGCCCCAGCCGATGCCGCTCGTTGAACCCGTGACCAGCGCGACCTTCCCCTTCATGGCGCGATCCTCCCGCGGTTCCAAAGGGACCGCAAGTCCGCCGCCACCCGCCGCACATCGCGCCACGTATCGGGAAAACCGCTCAGCCGATAGGCCGGCGCGGCGTGGCCCATCTCGATCACGATCAGGACCGGTTTGGTGGTGCGCCGACGCTGCTCATGGGCGAACAACTCAGCCACGTAGCCCAGCCAGTCTACATACTCGGGTGTCCGTTTGCCTCCAGGGGTGAGCGCCGGCAGCTGGCAGTGGTGCCCGTTGAAGGGCCGGAGATGAAACTGGGTCGCCGCCCGCAGCAGTGATTTCGGCTCCTGCAACCGGGGCCAGAGCTGTCCCGGTCGGAGATGCCGCACGAGGGCGAAGTGGGAATGATCGAGGCAAACGGGCAGCGTTTTGCCGGTGGCACTCCGATAGGCGCGGGCCAGCGCCTGCGTGGCCTCGGGCGTCTCAGTGAAGGTGTCGCGATGCGTCTCGATCGCGAAGGGCAGACCGTGTGCTTGCGCGGCCGCGTTGATTTTTTTCGCCACGGCGACCACCTGGGCCAGCGGGGTGTCGTAGTCGCACAGCTGGACGTCCATCGCCACGGCTCCCAGGTTACGCGCGGCGGCAAACGGAGCCACGCAGTCCGAGTCTGTTCCCAGGCTTGTGACGGCGAGGTATCGCAACGGACCGCGCTCCGCGATCGCCGGAATGGGCGGAGAAAACACGCCGTCGAAGCCCACGGCGCGGATGGCGGCGAATTTCCTGGCCCAGGACCATTCCTTTTCCGCGGAGGGATACTGCCGCAACGACCACATCGTCGCGAACAAATGGAGCGGACGTTTCGGCGCAGGATGACGGAGGGCACTCATGATTTTTTCTTTCTCCGGCCCCCCGGTCCCACGCCGTAACGCTTCACCCGCACGCGGGCGGTGACGGCGTGGGCCGCCATGCGCTCGACATCGCACTGCCGGGCAGTAACCGCGCCAATGAGTCGGCTCGCGGCGGGGGTCATGCGCTGGTAGGTGACGGTCTTGAGGAATTTTCCCACCCACACGCCGCCCGTGTAGCGCGCCGACCGGCTCGTCGGCAGAATGTGATTGGTGCCGATGCTCTTGTCCCCGTAGGCGACCGTCGTCTCCTCGCCGATGAACAGGGAGCCATAGTTGCGCAGGCGCTCGAAGTAGTAATTCGGCTCGCGCACATGGAGCTCCAGGTGCTCAGGCGCGTAATCATCACTGATCCGGATCGCCTCCTCGCGGTCGGCTGCGACGTAGAGCTTGCCGTTGACCTGCCACGACTGGCCGGCGATCTCGCGCGTCGGCAGCTTGGGCAGCTGGCGGGCGATTTCCTTCAGCACGGCGCGGCCAAATGCGGCGCTCAGGCACACGCACAGCTGGCCGCTCGCCGGATCGTGCTCGGCCTGGCCCAGCAGGTCGCACGCGACGAGGGCTGGGTCGGCCGAATCATCGGCCATCACCGCGATCTCGGTCGGACCGGCCAATAAGTCGATGCCGCACTGGCCGAAGAGCTGGCGCTTGGCCTCGGCCACGAACTTGTTGCCGGCGCCGCAAAGTATGTCCACCGGTTCGAGCTCTCCCAGGCCAAAGGCCATGAGCGCCATCGCCGGCACTCCGCCCAGGACGAAGATGCGGTCGGCCCCGGCCTGCTTCATCGCGTTGATCGTGGCCGGATAATAGGAACCGCCTTGCACCGGAGGCGTGCAGGCCACGACGGACTTCACGCCGGCGACCTTCGCCGGGATGATGCTCATCTGGGCGGAGCCGAACATCGGGTAGCGTCCGCCCGGCACGTAGCTGCCCACGGATCGCACGGGAATGTGGCGGTGCCCCAGCCACACGCCCCGCGGCGACTCGACCTCCAGGGGCCGGAACATCTTCAGCTGCGCCTGCGCGAAGCGGCGCACGTTGCCTTGGCAGAAGGCCGTGTCTTCGATCAGCTGCGGCGAACACTGGGCGACGGCCCCGACGATCTGCTTTTCCGTCAGCTCAAAGCTCGGCGGCGCCCACTGGTCAAACTGCGCGCTCAGCTGGCGCACGGCGTCCATGCCGTCGCGGCGGAGTCGGACGAGCAGGCCGGCCACATAGCGCGCCGTCTCGGGGTCCGTCTCGAAAAGCCGGTGGCCGCCTTCCTTGAGGATTTTCATGTGAGACAAGCGTTCAGAGTGTTTTCTGGTCCGGGTCGTTCGCCTTCGTGTAGCGGTCGAGCCTGGCTCCCGGCGGCAGCCAGTTGGGCAGGAGGCGCGAATCCTTGTCACCGGCAACCGAACCCACGGGCGAGTGTCCGCCCGGCGTGCCGGTCGGACGAATCTCCCACCAACACTGGCCGCAGTGGTTGTGCTCGTGGTCGATCTGGAAGCCGCAATCCTTCAGCATCGGACCGGTCCAGCCCATGCAGTGATCACAATAGTCGCGGTAGTTCTTGAGCTCGTTGCGCAGCAGGAAGCCGCGCGACGGACAATCGTGAAAGTCGATGCGGAACACGTCTTTCTGGTGGGAGATCGTGAACCCGAGCTCGGGCGACTCCTCCGTCAGGGTGTGCCCCCAGTATTTCAACATGCCGGGAATGCCCTCGGCCTTGATCAGATCCCGGGCGTGGGTCTGGGAATCCTGGTTGATTGCCTCGTCCCAATAGGCGCGCACCAAGGTGTGCCCGCCTACGCGTTCAAACCAGCCGAAGGTCCACTCGTAGTGTCCACAGAAGTCGTAGCAGCCGATCATGGGCGGTTCTCCTTTATTTGGTTCAGATCCTGAGCGGGAAGGTTGGTGGCGGACCGGGCATAGGTGTGCACGCAGGCCCCGTCCCCGCCGGAGAGGCGCATGGTGAGGCCGGCGGCACCGGCGCGGGCCGAGCCGAGGTGATAACAATGCTGGCAAAACTCCCGGACCGGCTCGCGGCCATGCGCCCGGAGGTGCTTGATGAGAGGACATTCGCGCACCGAGAGCTCGACCCGGTCCGGGTGTTCGACGACCTCGACCACGGCGCCGGGCTCGGCGGCGAAGAAGGCGCGCCAGTAGGCGGCGACGGCGGGCAAACCACCCTGTTTCCACTGCGTGTTCACCGGGGCGTAGTAGCCGGTGCCCAGATCGGTGAGGTAACGGATCCAGCCGTCGCGCCCGAACCGACCCAAGATGAAGCGAAACGTGGAATTGATCGCGAAATAAAAATCCGCCGAGCCGACCGGCTTGGTATCGGTGTAGGGCAGACTGCCGGAGGTTGGAGTGGCCATGGGACTGAGGGTTAGGCGGCAAGCGCCGGTTCAAGAAGTTCGGAGCGGTAGCCCAGACCATCGGCCCCGCTCAGGGCCTCCGTGATCTGGTTCCGGCAGGTGTCCGTCAGCGGATAGTTGAGCGACTGGGTGCCGGTGGAGAAGATCTTTATCTGCACGAGGAGTTCCTTCAAGCCGCTCATCCAGCACTCGATCTTGGGCCCGCCGTAGACCCGCAGCATCAGGTCGTTCATGCGATCCTGCAGGCGCTTCGCTTCCGCCAGGTCGCCGGCGCGCGCAGCGCGGATGATGCGGTGCGCGAGGCCGGCGTTGAAGATGCCGCCGCCCAACAGCAGCCCGTCATAACCCGCCGCGATATAGGTCGCACAATCAAACTCGTCGCCATCGAGGAGGATCAGTTCCGGCCGCCGCTTCCGGACCGCGAGGAAGAGCTCGCGATGCGTGGGCATCGTCGAACTGTCCTTCACCAGCGCGATGTTGGGCTCGTTCAGCAATTCATCGAGATGCGGGTCGGGCATCAGGTAGGGGCTGTTCTTGCCGCGATCGTAGAAACCGACCGGCAGCGCGGAGCCGCGGGCGAAATCCCGATAGAACGACAGCTGCCGGTCCGGCGTGGCGTTGAGGAAGAAATAGGGCTGGGCCACGACCGCAATCTCGACCCCCCACTGCGCGGCCTGCTCGGCATTGTGCAGTGTGCGCCCGACGGAATTGTCGGTCACCTGCATGGCGATCCGGAGCCGGCCTTTCGCCGCCGCCGCCGCCGTGCGCACGAGCGACTCGCGATCGGCGTCCGTCAGCCAGGGACCCTCGCCGCAGGTGCCGGCGAGCATGATCCCGGTCACGCCCATGCGCACGTGGTGCTCAACGAGGCGCTCGACGGAGGCGGGGTCGACCCGGCCGGTGGCCTTGAGGGGTGTCGGGGTGGCGGACCAGACGCCTCCGCTGAGTTTGATTTTTTTCATTTGGTAAACTGGCAGCTCAAGCGCGGAGGAGGAACTCCCCGGGTGACAGGCCCGCAACCCCGGGATCCAGGCAAAACGTGAAGCCCGCTTCGGGCTCCGGTTTTTTCGCGTCGGGATCGACGGCCGTCGTGATGAAAAGCCGGTCAAGCTTCGCGCCGCCAAAAGCACACGAGGTGACGTTCGACACCGGCAAAGGCACCGTGCGCAAGAGTTTCCCCTTGGCCGGATCCCAGCGCGTGAGTTTGCCCGCGCCCCAATGGGCCAGCCATAGGCAACCCTCGGCGTCCATGCAGCAGCCATCCGGCCAGCCGTCACCCTCGGCCAGCTGGAAGGCGAGGCGTGGCTGGCCCAGCACGCCTAGCTCACCGTCGAACGGGAAGGCCTGCACCTGGCGCGTGGGCGAATCGACGTAGCAGAGGGTGCGTCCGTCCGGGGACCAGGCGAGGCCGTTGGAAATGCTGACGTTCTCGCGCATGACCGCACAGCTGCGATCACCGCCGAAGCGGAAAAGCTTGGATTGTCCCGGTCGGGAATCGAGCGCGAGAGTCCCGGCCCAAAAGCGCCCCTGCGGGTCCACCTTGCCGTCATTGAAACGGAAAACCTGCGGGTCGTGTCCGGCCGGAACCGCGAACGGCGTGAGCGCCCCCGAGTCCGGATCACAGAGGAAGACGCCCTGGTGCAACGCCGCAATCAGGCGGCCGTCATGCATTGGGGCGATGGCTCCGGGCATCTGCGGCAGAGCAAGCGTCCGCACCGGGCCGCCATCGGGACCAGACTCGAATAATTTGCAGCCCAGAATGTCGACCCACCAGACCGTCTGACGACGGGGGTGCCAGCCCGGCCCTTCACCCAGCCGGGCCGGGGTGCGCTGAAAAATCTCGGGGCCGGGGGTGCGCACGGGAGGAACGAGGCAAGGTCAGGTGGCTCCCTCGAGCGCCACAGGATTGGTCAACTGGCCGATGCGTTCAATCTCGATCGTGACCAAATCGCCGGGCTTGAGCCAGCGGGGCGTCGGCTTGGCCGCCATGCCGACGCCATGCGGCGTGCCCGTGAGAATGACCGTGCCCGGCACGAGCGTCGTGCTGCCGCTCAAAAACTCGATGATGCGCGGCACATCGAAGATCAT
>JANNDM010000194.1:0-2306 GCA_031387725.1 Verrucomicrobiota bacterium
AGACCCTCGATGAAGCGGCTGTAACTGATGCCCGCCTCACGGCAGGCGGCGTTCAGGCGCACGATCCACAAGGCGCGCATGTTGGCCTTCTTCTTCTTGCGGTCGATATAGGCGTATTGCCAGGCATGCTGGATCGCTTCCTTGGCGTAGCGATAGAGCTTGGATTTGTTGCCGAAATAGCCCTTGGCATATTTCAGCACTTTCTTGCGGCGCTTGCGCGACGCGGGGGAGTTGGTAGCACGAGCCATGTTTTTGTGGTGGTTTTAGTGCCGGCGGGTCGTCTCGTTAGGATTCACCCGCCAGGCAAGTTGGTAGTGGAGCGCGACGGCTTACCGGAGACCGGTGGGCAGACAGCGGAGCAGCGGCGCGGCATGGCCGGGAGCTACGAGCTTGTCGCGGGAGGCACGGCGTTTGGACTTCGTGCTTTTTGCGGCCAGCAGGTGGCGGAAACCGGGCGTGCGGCGGATCAGCTTTCCGGTCCCGGAAATCTTGAAGCGCTTGGCAACGGACTTTTTGGTCTTTTGCATGGATGGAGCGGGCGAAAACAGAGCACGCGCGCGGCCTTGGCAAGAGTTTTGTCCAATAATGTGAGGCGGGGCGGCACCATCCGTCTAACCCTGCCCCCCGCAGGCTCCTACACTAGGGATGCGGGAGGAGGGCGAGCGCTGAAACTGCCCGCCGGGGGCTTTCGCCGTGGCCTTCGGCTGCGCCGGCCGGAGTGGATGAATTCTCCCGCCGTGCGGTCCCAGGGTGACGCGCATTTTCAGAGGAGAACTCGCGCCCGCGCCACGGACGGGAATGTCGTTGACATGGCACCCGTGATATTAATTTTTGCCCCTTCCTTTTTTGGCTTCCTAGCTCAATGGTAGAGCAGTTGACTCTTAATCAATTGGTTCCGGGTTCGAGTCCCGGGGGAGCCACCAAATCACGTTTTTTGCCAGTCTCTTTGTTTTAGGCGCAGCAACGCCTCGCCGGCGTAGCTCAATGGTAGAGCACCTGTTTTGTAAACAGGCGGTTGCGGGTTCGAATCCCATCGCCGGCTCCATGCTTCGCTCTGCGAGCTTCGCATGGCGCAGCCAGCCCGTGGGTCATCGCGCCTGCCAGCTGTCCGTTTTCTCCGTCTGCCCCGCGAACCAATCCGGCCGAGACGCAGGCAAGATTGATCACTGCCCGATGGTGTAATGGTAGCACGAACGACTCTGACTCGTTCTGTCTAGGTTCGACTCCTAGTCGGGCAGCCATTCGACGCGCCGTGAGAGCACGGCTTGCTCATGGCCTGCGGCCGGCATGCTTGAACATGATGAACCCGTTTATCGCAGAAGCGCGGCGAATGGCCCCGAGCCTGTCGCGGGGCACGCCGGTTGTCTATTTCCTGCGCCTGCAATCAGGGGTATCATACATCGGCACATCCACTGATCTTGAGCAACGCCTTGATGACCACGCCTCTGGCCAAGCTTGCGGAACGACCGCACTCGATCGGCCGGTCGCGTTGCTTCGAGTGGAGGTCGCCACAACGATTACGGAGGCTCGTAAACGGGAGGCGCAACTGAAACGCTGGTCCCGCGCAATAAGGAAGCGCTTGTTTCCGGCATCGCTTCCAACGACGGCAGCGTAATCGGTCAAGCGAATGACCAGACTGGCTCGGTCTAGAAAATGCCGTCATTGAACCTAAGGCCCGGCTTCGTATCCACCCGGACCGCCACTCCGCGTGTCATTAATTCTCCCCCGCTCCAAGAAAGTGCATTGACAGCCCAAAGTGATTCTCGGCAACATTTGATTTCCCGAAAGTTTTTTGGTTACATTGTCAACGTTACCCCACCCCTTTCTTCTCACGCCCGCCGGCCGCGGTCGTCGCTGATGTGCCATCAATCGACGCTGCGCCCGTATCCCCCCACCCCGACTTTCCCCTTAAGGAATATTACCCACGGTTAAACCAACCAGCCCACCCGCACTATGATTACTGCATCCCTGCCCCTGGCGATTCTGCTCACTAACCCGGACGGCAGCCCCATGACTTCCATGGAGCTGTTTAAGCATGGCGGCCCCATCATGTGGCCGATCCTGGTTGTTTCCTTCCTCCTGATCACGGTCGCCATCGAGCGCGTGCTGTTCATCGTCCGTGAGAACCGCCGCCGCGAACCCGAGCTCGTCGACAAGATGCTCGAGAAGGTCGAGACCAACGACATCGACGGCGCCGTCGAGCTGGGCAAGAAGAGCCAGGACTACGTGGCCCGCATCCTCGTCTACGCCCTGACCCACAAGGAACACTCCCTCGGCAACGCCTTCACCCGCGCCGCCAGCCAGGA
>JANNDM010000032.1:0-4950 GCA_031387725.1 Verrucomicrobiota bacterium
CGTTGCTCGTCGAGGGACGCGCGTTCGGTGACGAGCTTGGCTTTCTGCTCGGTCAGGTAGTTGAGCGAGCTGGTGAACTGGTTGAGGTCGGGCCGGGGCACGTCCTTGGCCGGCGGGGCGAAGAGCGCGGCTTCCATCCGGTCGAGCGTGGCGCTCTGGGCGTTGAGCAGGTTGCCGCGGTCGTCGAGGCCGCGCACCTGCTTGCCGAGGCCCTTGAGCTGGTCCTCGAGTTCCTTGACCCGGGCGTTGGGCGTGAAGTCCACGAAGGTCTGCTTCGCGCTGACATCGAGGATGAGCGCCTGCGCCGTGCCGCGACCGCTGACCTGGAGCGAGCGCTCGTTGAGGGCCTCGGGCAGGTTGGCGAAAACAAGCTCGGTCGTGCCGCCCGCCAGCTCGACGGTGGCGCTGCGCGTGACGACCGCGCGATCGGTGTAGACCGTGACAGCGGAGATGGTCGAGGGCACCGGAGCGGCGCCGAGACAGAGGACAGAGGACCCGCCTACGCACAAGGCTATGGCGAGGCGCGGCCGACGACGGAGAACAGACAGCAGAAGTAAGGAGGCTTTCATGGGATTAATGGAATGGATTGTGCGGATAATACGCGTCCGAGGGGAGAAACTTAGGGCAGACTGCACACAAATAGCCGGCAGTCCGAACCAAAATTCTGTTAATTTGCACGAATCCGGCTATCTCAGACGCATGCGCACACTCGCCGGCCAGGTCATTATCATCACCGGCGCCTCCTCGGGCATCGGTGAGGCGACGGCGCGGCGGCTCGCGCACGGAGGTGCCAACGTCGTTATCTCCGCGCGGCGGCCCGACCGGCTCGCGGCGCTGGCGCAGGAGCTTGATCCCACCGGGACTAAGGTTCTGGCCGTGGCCGGCGACATCACCAGCGATGCCGATCGCCACAAGCTCGTCGCCGCCACGCTGGCGAAATTCGGCCGGATCGACGGCCTCGTGAACAACGCCGGCTACGGCACCCGCGGCCCGGTCGAGATCGTGCCGGTCGACAGCATGCGGAAAAATTTCGAGACGAACCTCTTTTCCCTCATTGCCCTGACCCAGCTGGTGCTGCCGGCGATGCGGGAGCGCGGCGACGGCTGCATCGTCAACATCGGCTCCGTGGCAGGGAAGATCGCGCGGCCGCTATCGAGCATCTACGACGCCACCAAACACGCGCTCGAGGCCATCACCGACGGCCTGCGCGGCGAGCTGAAGCCTTTTGGTGTGCGGGTGACGCTCATCCGGCCGGGCTTCATCCTCACGGAATTCGTGGACGCGGCTGATGCGGCGTCGACGGAAGTCATCGCCAACGCCGGGCCGTATGCGCCCTATTTCGGCGGGTTCCGGGTGGGCTACGACAAACTCCGCCGCATCGCCGGCACGCCCGACGACATCGCCCGGCTCGTGGAGCACGCGCTGACGGCGGACAACCCGGCGGCGCGTTACAGCGGGCCGCTCCACGCGAAAATCTTCCTGTTCCTGAAGTGGCTGCTGCCGGATGCCGTGCTCAGTTACATCACCCGTTTGCGCCGGTGATCCCATGACAAGCCATTCCCGGATTCATACCTGGTTGCCGCTGCTTGGATTTATCGGCGCCGCCCTCCTCGCCGGGGCGATCGGCTCGTGGGCGACCTTGGAAAATGTCCGGAGCTGGTATCCCACGCTCAACAAGCCGGCGTGGAATCCGCCCAATTGGATCTTCGGTCCGGTCTGGACGACGCTCTATGTCCTCATGGGCGTCGCCATCTGGCGGGTGTGGCGGGCGGGCGGGCCGGCGGCGGCGCGTCTGGTGCGGGTTTATTTCACCCAGTTGTTTGTCAACGCGCTCTGGTCCGTGCTCTTCTTCGGTATTAAACAGCCCGCGTGGGCGCTGGCCGACATCGCGGGGCTCTGGCTGCTGCTTGCTTGGTTGTTAGGGGGTCTGTGGCGGATCGATCGCATCGCCGGCTGGCTGTGGCTACCCTATGTGCTGTGGGTCAGCTTCGCCACCGCGCTCAACCTAGCGATCGTCCAGCTGAACTAGCGGCCGGCCGGTCGCCCCGGGGGAGAAGCGATCCGGCACTTGACTCCCTGAAAATACGGTAAGACGGTAAGGCATGACAACGACACTTTCCACCAAGGGACAGGTGGTGTTGCCCAACGCCACCCGGCGCAAGCTCGGGCTGCACGCGGGCATGCGCTTTGAGTGCAAAGTGCGGAACGGGGCCATTGTGCTCACGCCGGAAGCCCGCCCCCTGGCTCGCCCAAAACTCGGGCTTAATCCGCGCACCGGCCTGCCGGTGTTGATGGCACCCAAGGACACGAGGCCGCTCACTTCGGCGCGGGTGCGCGACTTGCTGGCCGACTTTCCGTGAAATACCTGATGGACGTTAACGTGCTGGTGGCGGCCTTGTGGTCTGGACACGTCCACCACGACCAGGTGCACCGGTGGCTCGATAAGTTGGCGGAGCGGGACACCGCCCTGTCCTGCGGCCTGACCGAGGCGGGATTTCTGCGGGTAATCAATGCCGCCTACGGGGTGCCGGTCGCGGAAGCCAAAGGCGTGCTGCAAAACTTCAAGCACCGGGCCGGCTTGGAGTATCTGGCGGAGATGCCGTCGCCGGTGGAGGTGCTGCCGGCCTGGGTCCGCAGCCACAAACAGGTGACTGATTCTTATCTTGCCGGAGTGGCGTCCCACGCCGGCGCCAAATTGGTCACACTCGATCGCGGGATTCCCGGGGCAAAACTCCTCGCTTAGCAACGCACAGTTATTTCTCCCGTAGAAATGCGTATAATTGCGCGGCGGATTTGCGGCCGAAGCCGGGCGCCCCGGCGATTTGCTCGGCGGAGGCCGCGCGAAGTTTGTCGAGCGAGCCGAAGTGGGCGAGGAGGGCGGCTTTCCGCTTGGGGCCGAGGCCGGGGAAGTCGTCGAGGATGCTTTCCTTGATTTTCCGCGATTGCAGGTCGGCGTTGTAGGTGTGGGCGAAGCGGTGCGCCTCGTCGCGCAGGCGCTGCAGCAGGCTCAGCCCCGCGTGGCCCAGCGGCAGGTTGAGCGGCTTCCGGTCGTCGGGAAAGATGATGGTCTCCTGTTTCTTCGCGAGGCCGATCATCGCAGGCGGCATGCACTCGAGCCCCACGAAGGCCTTGAGCGCGGCCGCGACCTGGCCGCGCCCGCCGTCGATGACGACGAGGTCCGGGAACTGCTTCTGCTCCGCGATCAGCCGGCGGTAGCGGCGCGACACCACTTCCTCCATGGCGCGAAAATCGTCGTTGCCCATGAAGCTCTTGATGGCAAAGCGGCGATAGTGATTCTTGTCCGGCCGGCCGTCGGTGAAGTGCACCATCGAGGCGACGACAAAGGTGCCGGAAATGTGCGAGATGTCGAAGCACTCCATGTGCACCGGGGGGTGTTCAAGGCCGAGGGCCTCCTGCAACTGCCGCAGCGCCCTTTCGTCGGGCCGGCCGTGCGTGAGGTCGCGGGTGAATTTCCGCGTGCGGGCGAGCGTGCGCTCCAGGGCGAGCACGACATCGCGCAACTCGGCGGCCTTTTCGAATTCCTGCTTCGCGGCCCGGGCGGACATTTCCTCGCGCAAGGTCGCCAGCCACTCCCGACTCTTGCCATCAAGGAACTCGGCCGCCGGGGCGACGCGCGAGCGGTATTCTTCGGCGGTCACCACGTTGGGCCAGCCGGAGATGTCGGCGCGCGCGTCGTCGTAGAGCTGCCAGGTGTCGGAGGAGATTTTCACCGGCGTGGTGTCGGCGAGCAGGATGCCAAATTTCCGGCGCATCGACGCGAGCGTCTTGCGCAGCAGGCCGGAATGGGCGAAGGGCCCGAAGTAGCGCGAACGGGTATCCTTCCGGAAACGCGTGAGCACGAAGCGCGGCAGCGGAGCGTCGAGGTCGAGTCGCACGAGCAGGAAGCGCTTGTCATCGGTAAAGTCGGTGTTGTATTTCGGCCGCCACTGCTTGATCAGCTTGCCCTCCAGCAGCAGGGCCTCGGGCTCGGACTTGACCCCGATGATATCGAAGTCGGTGATCATTTCGATCAAGGTGCGGATCTTTGGTTGGTGGCGGAGCGCGCGCGCGCGGGCGGCTTGAAAGTAGGAAGACACGCGCTTTTTCAGACTATTGGCCTTGCCGACGTAGATGATGCGGCCGAGCCGGTCCTTCATCAGGTAAACGCCGGGGCCGTCCGGGAGGGCGCGGACTTTTTCCTTTAGAAAATCACTGCGGCTGGCGGCTGGCATGGCGTCATGTCATCGCGAGCCCGGCGCAGCCGGGCGTGGCGATCCATCCAGCTGGATTGCTTCGTCGCTCCGCTCCTCGCAATGACAGAATGGATTTAAGGTGGCTGGCATTTTGGGAAAAACGGGGTAGGTTGCGCGTCCACACACTGTATGGCCACCCCGGAATCGTCAAAACCGGGCGGACCCCGCGTCGCGCCTCGCTACGAATTGCTCACCTTGGGCGATGAGCTGCTGCTCGGGCTGACGGCCAACGGCCACCTCACCTGGATCGGCGCCGAGCTGGGCCGCCGTGGCGTCCTGCTGGCGCGCAATGTCACCATCACCGACGAGGCTGGCGCCATCGCCGAACAGTTCCGCGAAAGCTGGGCCAAGGCCGATGTCATCATCACCACCGGCGGGCTCGGGCCGACTTGCGACGATCGCACGCGCGAGGTGCTCGCGCAGGCACTCGGACAGCAGCTCGTGTTTGACCCGGCGATCGAGCGGGCGATCACGGAACGCTTTGCGAAATTTGGCCGCGTGCCGACGGCCAACAACCTCAAGCAGGCCTATAAATTCGAGCGCGGCGAAGTGCTGCCCAACGCCAATGGCACGGCGCCGGGCCTCTGGGTCGAACAGGAGGGCAAGGTGCTGATCATGCTGCCCGGCCCGCCGAATGAGCTGCGGCCGCTGTTCACCGAACAGGTGATCCCGCGGCTCGCCGCGCGCGGGCTGCTCG
>JANNDM010000040.1:0-16471 GCA_031387725.1 Verrucomicrobiota bacterium
ATGAAACTCATCCAACGCCGAGCCTATGGCTTCAGAAACTTTGCCAACTACCGCCTCCGGGTCATCGCCCAGTGCGGCTAACCCAAACCCATAACCATCAACCTAAACATGCCTCTGTCCCCAAACTTTGGTGTAGACCCCGATTCTTCGCATACGGCTTGCCAGTCACTCGACCGGCTTGCCGAGTCGTAGCCCCGAGGGGGCGAAGACTGGTGGACCTTACTGGACTCGAACCAGTGACCTTTTCCATGTCAAGGAAACGCTCTAACCAACTGAGCTAAAGGTCCGCGAAGGCGAGGAGTGAACAATTCGCGCCGGGTGGTGCAAGGATAATTCCGGCCGGCAGCAATTAGGGCGCTAAGTGGGCGGGGTGCGGGCAAAAGCCGCACTCAAGCGGCGGGTTCCAGCCAGCGGACGAGGCAGGCGCGCAGCGTCTCGGTTCGGATCGGCTTCGGGAGGAAGTCATCCATGCCGGCCATCAGGCAGGCGGCGCGGTCCTCGGCGCGGGCGTTGGCGGTCAGCGCGATGATGGGCAGCGAACGGTCGCCCAGCAGCAGCCGGGCCCGGCGGGTGGTTTCCATGCCGTCGATGCCGGGTAGCTGGACGTCCATGAGAACGAGATCCCATTCGCTGGACTCGATAATACTCAAGGCACTGTGCCCATCGGCTACAATATGATGCTGCAAGCCGAGGCGCTGGAGCATCAGGGCAACGACCCGCTGGTTGACCGGGTCATCTTCCACCACCAGCACGCGACCGGTGAGATGCGGCATCAGGGCCGCATCCATCGGGAAGGGCACCGCTGTGTTCCGCTCCTTGCAGAGTGGAAAAGTGGTGGTGAACGCGAAACGGGAACCCTGTCCAGGGTGGCTCTCGACCGTGATGAGCCCGCCCATCCGCTGGACCAGTTTTTGGGAGATGGCGAGACCAAGGCCCGAACCGCCATAGCGCCGGCTCATGGAACTGTCAGCCTGCATGAAGGGCTGGAAGAGACGATCCTGGATATCGGCCGCAATGCCGATGCCCTGATCACGGACTTCCACTGTCAGCTGCAGACGGGGGGGCGACTCCAGGAGTCTGCCCGACAATTGCAGGGTGATTTCACCGCGCGCGGAAAACTTGACGGCGTTGCCGACCAGATTTAGCAGCACCTGACGAAGCCGCATCGGGTCGCCCATGATGCGGGTCATGGCGGCCTCGTCGGCCGTGAAATTCAGCTGGAGGGACTTGGCGACGGCCATCGGGCGCATGAGCTGCACGGTCTCCTCCGAGACCCGGGCGGCGCGGAACGGGACACTTTCAAAGTCGAGGCGGCCTTGCTCGATTTTGGAGAAATCCAGAATATCGTTGAGCATCCGCAACAACGAGTCGGCCGAGGTGGCGGCAGTCTCCGCCTGCTCGCGCTGCGCAGGGGTCAGGCCGGAGGTTTTGAGCAGGTCGAGCATGCCGAGCACGCCGTTCATGGGGGTGCGGATTTCATGGCTCATGGTGGCGAGGAACGCACTCTTGGCCCGGTTAGCCTCCTCGGCGCGACCGATGGCCGCACGCAGCTCGGTTTCGGCCTTTTTGCGGATGGCAATCTCGTCGCTTAAGTCGGCGACGAGTCCGGCAGATTCAAAACCCAGACGGAGAGAATTGCTGAGATTGAGGTGATAGCTGCGGACCATCGTCACGAGGAACGCCAGATAAATCACAGCGAGGACGCCCATCAGTGATTGCACCAGACTGCCTCCGAGCAGCAATCGGAAGATGAGCGGCAGCAGGGTCAGCACCTGAAACGACCAGCACGCGGCCGGGATCGGGCCGAGCGAGCGGGTGGCGCCGGCCGTCATGCCGGCCAGCACCAGCACCAGCAGAGAGAGTTCATGTTCGCCCGTCATGAGCGGATAGAACACCCAGCCGGCGTAACCCCAGCCAAGGCCGCCGAGCAGCGCGCCGATAACGAACCAGCGCTCGCCTTTCTCCACCTGACCGGGATCGTGCGGCCCCCGACGATACCAGAGAGCGGTGCCGAATCGCCCGACAGTCAATAGAAGCACGATCACCAGCCAGACCCAGGCGTGGCCGGCCGCGTGGTGGCGGGCGACTATCCAAGCCAAGCCGGTGGAAACTACGGCGGTGGCCGCCAATCCCGCGGGGAGGTCGCTGTAACCCAGCTGAACGATTTCCGCCTGCGCGCGGCGGACACTGTCGGCGGCGGGAGTCGGCGGAGAATCCATGGCGCAGGTTGAGGGGCGGTGGGTTTCACCGCAAAGCATTAACTGGCCGGAACCGGGGGCTGCGGGAGGAGCCGGGCACGGCCCGCTTTTCGCGTGCATTTAAGGTTCTGGCGGGTAAACACCTGCCGACATGCTGCAGTCGCTTCGCATCCGCAATCTCGCCCTGCTTGAGGAGGTGGAATTGGATTTCGAGACCGGGTTCACCGCGGTGACGGGTGAGACGGGTGCGGGCAAGAGCATCCTGCTCGGCGCCCTCTCGTTGCTGGCCGGCGCGCGGGCCGACAAAACCATCATCCGGCTGGGCGCGCCCGCGACCGAAGTCGAGGCGGCACTGTTCTTCACCGACAGCCGCAAGCTCGACGCGGCCCTCGCTGGCCTCGACCTGCCGGCGTGCGACGACGGCGTGCTCATCCTCAAGCGCAGCCTGCCGCGCGACAAGGCGCCGAAGATTTCAGTCAACGGCAGTCTGGCCACGCTCGCCGCGCTGCAGGAGCTGGGCGAGCACTGGATCGACTTCCACGGTCCGGGCGAGCCGCGCCGGCTGCTCAAGGAAGGCTGCCAGCGCGAATTGCTCGACCTGTTTGCGAAGAACGAGGCCGTGCTCGGCAGATATTTGCTGCATTTCCGTGCGTGGCGCGAGCTGGTCGAGGAGCGTGCGCGGCTGGCGGGGGCCGAGAAGCTGTCCGCCGACCAGATTGGCTTCCTGCAGGCGCAACTCGCCAAGATCGACGCCCTCGATCTGACCGAGGAGGCCATCGCCGCGCTGGAGCGCGATTTCACCCGGCAGCAAAGCGCGCAGGAAATCATGGCGCTCGCCTCCGGCCTGAGCCACGGGCTCAGCGGGGAGGAAGGGCTGCTCGGCCGCCTCGCGGCGCTGCTGCGGCAGGCGCGGCAGCTCGAGTCGCTGGACGCGGCGAGCAAGCCGCTCGCCGACCGGCTGCTGTCCACGTCGGTCGAACTGGGCGACCTCGACGCCGAGTTTTCCTCGCTGGCGCAGTCACTCCACTTCGATCCCGAGCAGGCCGAAGCCCGGCAGGAGAAGATGAACGCGTGGCTGGAGCTGAAGCGGAAGCACGGCGCGAAGGTCGAGACCGTGATCGCCGCCCGCGACGAGATGCGGCGGAAGCTGGAAATGCAGGGCGACATCGCGGGTGCGCTGGCGAGGCTGGAAAAGCAGAGCGCCGAGGCCCACCAGGCGGCGCGCAAACACGCCGCCGAGCTGCGCGCCACCCGCGAGAAAGCGGCGGCCCAGCTGGCGAAAATTGCGGCGAAGCTGATCGTCCAGCTCGGTTTCAAGAAGGCGGATTTCCAGGTGAAACTTGAGCCGCGGCCGGAACTCGCGACGCACGGCGACTGCGGCGTGGAATTCCTGTTCTCGCCGAATGTCGGTGAACCGGCGCTGCCGTTGCACCGCATCGCGTCGAGCGGCGAGCTGGCGCGCGTGATGCTGGCGCTGAAAGCCGTGCTGGCCGAGATCGACGACGTGCCGCTGCTGGTGTTCGACGAGGTGGACGCCAACGTCGGCGGCGAGATCGGCCGCATCGTCGGCGAGAAGATGGCCGGCATCGCCGAACGCCACCAGGTGCTGTGCGTGACGCATCTCCCGCAGGTGGCGGCGCAGGCGCAGAATCATTTTGTGGTCACGAAGGACCAGAGCGGGGACCGGGCCTCGGTCGGGATCGAGCCGATCCATGGTAACCGCAAGTCACGGATCGACGAACTCGCCCGGATGCTCGGTGATCGCAGCGCCAAGAGCGCCCGAGCCCACGCGGAGGAGCTGTTGGGAAAGTAGCCGGTCAGGCCGCGGCCGGAGCCGCCCGGCGTTGCAGGAACCAGTAAACCGGGAGACCGGTGGCGGTCAGCACCAGACCGAGGACGGAGTTGATGACGGGGGTGCGGCCGGCGAGATAATTGCTCACATCCGCATAGAGCGTGAGACCGAGGTAGAGTCCGGCGAAGGCCATGAAGATCACCGGCAGGACCGGGTAGCCCCACATCTGATAGGGGCGGTCCGTGGCGGGAATTTTCCGGCGGATGATGAAGATGCCGTAGGCCGCGAATGAATAGAAGCACCACGTGACGAACACGAACATGTCCATCAGCATGTCGAAGGAACCGATGAGAATGAGCAGGCAGGTCCAAATGCCCTGAATCCAAAGCGCATTGGCCGGGGTGAAGAAGCGGGGATGCACCCGACCGGGCCAACGGAAGAAATTGCCCTCGGCGGCCATGGCGTAGGTGATGCGCGCGCAGGGCAGCACGGAACCGTTGGTGGCCCCGGCGCTCGACACCATGACGAGCAACGCGATGAGCCCCGCCCCGCCGGCGCCGATCGCGAGCTGCAAGGCGTCGGACGCCACGAGAGGAGAAGCCTTCATCTGGTCCACCGGCAGCATATACAGGTAGGCTTCGGTGGTGAGGACGTAGAGCGCGATGCAGAGACCGATGCCGATGAAGAGTCCCCGCGGGATGTTCTTCTGCGGGTCCTTGATTTCGCCGGCGACGAACCCGAGGTTGTTCCAACCGTCGTAGGCGGCGAGGGCGCCGGTCGTGGCGGCGACGAACCCGAAGAGCATGGGCCAAAAAGAAGGATCAAAGGTCGCCGAGTGGGTGGTCAGGTTGGCCAGGTGGCCGCGGCCGGAAAAGCCGATCGCGCCGACGAGAACGAGGAGCGCCGCGACTTTCAACCCGGTGAAGAGCACCTGCACGAAAGCCCCGGCGCGCAGGCTGCGGATGTTGATCAGCGTGGCGGCCAGGACCAGCAGGATGGCGAGGCCCTTGACGCCGATATTTTCCAGCGGATAAAAATCGCCGAGCAGCGGAACCGGGGCGTGGAAGGCTTTTTCCACCTCCGGCGCAAAACGCGGGAGCCGGCCGAAGAACTCGGCGTATTGCGCGAAGACGAACGCGATGCCGGCGATGGAGGCGGTGTTGATGACGATGAGCCCGGCCCAGCCGTAGAGGTAGGCGAAAAAGTCGCCATACATGTGGCGGAAATAGACGTATTGGCCGCCGGTCCTGGGCAGCGCGGCGCCGAGCTCGGCGTTGATCATGCCGCCAAACATCGAGACCACGCCTGCGACGACCCAGACCAGCAGCAACAGGACGGGCGAGCCGAGCTGGCCGGCCATGGTCGCCGGTTTCATGAAAATGCTGCTGCCGATGACCGAGCCGGCGACAATCGAGATGCAGGACCAGAGGCCGAGCTTGCGCTGCAGTTGCGGGTCGGACATCGGGCGGCGGCTACGGCATCAGCTCCGCGATGACCCGGTGAAAGTGATGCGTGCCCTGCTCGCGCGTGACCGAGTAGCGGCCGTGCTGATAGAATCGCGAGCGGATGCCGAGCTGCACGCTCTCGACGACGTCCTCATCCTCCAGCTCAACGGTCTCGAGGCCCGAGCCGGCACCCGTGTTGAACTTCTCCGGCTGCCAGACATAGGTGAGAAAAGAGACTTTCGTTTCCGCCAAGCCGACGGGCTTCACGACGTTGACTGACAGCCCCCACGGATAGAAATTGAACATGAGGTTCGGAAACACGAACCAGTAGTAAGCGGCCACTTTCCGACCGAAGTCGGGCGCGGCGCGGGGCAGATCGAAGCAGTCCTCGTCGTCCTTCGCGATGCCGAGCTGGAGGCTGGAACGGGGGAAGAGCTCGGTCGTGTAATTGCCATAATCAATGACCGCATTCAGCCCCGCGTGGACGAACGGGATGTGGAAGCCCTCGAGGTAATTCTCGCAGTAGAGCGCCCAGTGCGCCTTGACGGTGTAATCCTTCGAGAGCTCGGGGCGCAGCACGAATTCCTCGACCGGGAGCCAGGCGAGGCGGTCCATCATGTCCTGCAGAAACGGCTGGGGCGCCCGGTCGCCGAGGGAGGCAAAGAGGAGTTTTTTCCACGCGAAGAGCCTCAGGGGCGCGAGGTCGTCGGAGGGCGAGGGGAAATCCCGCACTTCCTTGAACTCCGGCATCGAGGCAAACCGGCCGTCGAGCTTGAACTGGCGGCCGTGGTAGCGACAGCGCAGTTGCGCGAGCTGGCACGCCTGCTCGACGACGACCTTGCCGCGGTGCGTGCAGACATTGGAAAGGAGGCGCACCACGCCGTCGTCGGCGCGGGTCAAGACGAGTGGTTCGTCGAGCAAGCCCTCCAGCAAGGTGAAAGGATGCACGCAGCCGGGAGAGGGCAGGACGGACTCGGCCCCGATGAACTGCCACGACGACGCAAAGAGTCTTTCTTTGCTCGCCGCCCAGAGGGCCGCATCCGTGTAGAAGGACGTGTCGAGGGTGCGCGCCTGCGCGATATCGGGGTCAATGAAAAAGCGGCTCATGCGGACAACTGGGATATTGACGATGGCGGGAGTTGGCAGTGAAGCCAGAGTTACCGCGGGGCGTCAAACCCGGTTCACCGCCGACCCGTGCCTGAACTGCCCTGCCAGGGCAATGTCTGTCCGCCCGGCCGGGAGAGCAGAAGAATGCCTCCAGCCGATCAGGCCGTCTGCTTCCGGAAGCTCCGCCACTTCGCGAGCGGGAGCTGGGCGAGGGCGATGACCGCCACCTGGCTGGCGACGAAGGTGATGAGCCAGTAGAAGGCGGCGTCCATGAAACCGTAGCTGTGCAGCCCGACGCCGAGCATGTTGGTGCCGAACCAGCTCCAGCTGGTGATGACGTTGCCAAAGACCGCGAGGCACATCAGGCCGCGTTGCTTCACGAGGCCACCCCAGCGGGCGTGGAGGATGATGGCGTTCCAGAGCACGATCATGACGGCGCCGTTTTCCTTGGGATCCCAACCCCAGAAGCGACCCCACGACTGGTCGGCCCAGATGCCGCCGAGGACGGTGCCGACGAGGCTGCAAAGGGTGGCGAAGCAGACGATGCCGTAGACCATGCGGGCGAGCGCGTCGGCCGTGGTTTGGTCGAGCGACGCCGTGAATACGCCGCGGCAGATGTAGATCAGAGCCAGGAAACCCGCGAGGAAGGTGCCCGCGTAACCGATCGTCACGACGACGACGTGCGTGGCGAGCCAGAGGTTGGTGTCGAGCACGGCACGCATCATCTCAAGGGTGTCGCCCGTGAGCGAGAGGTGGTGGGCGATGAGCAGCGTGACGAATCCGATCATGCCGGCGGCGACGGAGCCGATGGCGTTGCGGTAGAATTTCTCGAGGATCAGGCAGAGCCCGACCGAGCCCCACCCGACGAAGAGCGCGGACGAATAAAGGTTGGTGACCGGCGGGCGATCCTCCAGCCACATCCGGGTGGCGATGCCGGCGGTGGAGAGCAACCAGGCGACGAGCACGAGGTAGAACGCGGATTTGCCAAGCACTTCGGGCCACCTCAGCCAGGAGAAGATCGCGAGGAGAAACGCGATGGCGTAGAGCTGCATGCTCTTGTAGAAGGGCTCGGCGGCATTGAAGCGGACCTCGAGGTCGCTTTTCGCGAGCTGCGGGGTGAAGCGCTTTGCCAGCTGCTCGTGGAAGAGGCGGACGATCTCATTGAATTGCGCGGGTGACTTGTCCCGGTAGGCGCGGCCGAGGGCGGCGTAGGCCATGACATTGGGATTGATGCCGCCGCCCTCGAAGGTCTCGAGCAGGGCGTGACCGACTGATTTCCACGCGGTGAGGTTGGGCTCGTCGCTGGCGGGCGGCACGGTGAGCAGGTAGCCCATTTTGTCCATGAAGTCGTAACGTTCGGCCATGGCGATCATGGCTTTGAACGCGTCGGCGTCATGCGCCTCGCCCTTCTGCCGGGCGCGGACGGCCGCGACGCCGGCCGGCAGGGCCTTTTGGAACTGCAGCAGCTCGCTGAGGAAATCGGTGCTGTCGGGCGTCTGCGCGCTGTGCTTGAGCCGCTGGTAGAGCAGCACGCGATCACGCAACTGGATGACGGCTTTTTGGAACGGGGTGCGCAGCTGCGATTCGACCGGCTCGGCCAGCTGGGTCTGCCGGTCGAGTTCCGCGAGCTTGGGCTCAAGCTGTTTGAACGAGAACCGGGAGCGGCTCGCAGGCAGGAAGCCGACCAGGGCCAGCGTGCGCTTGGTCGCACTGTCGTAACTGATCTTGGTGCCTTCCTCCGTGATGCCCATCAAGGAGAGCAGGTCGGGCGAGTCGATGCGGAAGGTCGGGTAGGTATCGGCGCGGGCCGGATGAAAAAGCACGTCGGCGAGCCAGGCGGTCGGGGTGGCGACCAGCGGTCCGGAGCTGGCCGGATCACTGACCCGTTGCCGGCCCTGCAGGACCAGCAGGGAGGTGCGGGCGACGGTGTCGAGCGGCTTGAGGCGGCCGTTGACCAGCACCGGCAACCGGCCAAAGGCGGCGAGGTCAAGTGCGCCGGAGTTGCTCGGCGCCCGCAACGAAGACGCCAGCCAGCCAGCGGAGAGGAGGAGGATGAGAAGAGGGAGAAAGCGTTTCATGGAGTCGGAGATTGAAACGCGGAGGGCGCGGAGGACGCGGAGAGATTGGGTGCGTTGTTTGAAACCCGCTCAATACCGTCAAGAAGTTTAAGGACGTGGAAGTTCATGAGCAGGCCGAGGGGATACTTCCCTAGTCGGAGATAGGTGATCAATTGGGCGCTGTGAATCGGCAGAAGTTTTTCAATAGCCTTCAATTCGACAACGATGCGATCTTCGGCAAGGATATCGATGCGGTATCCAGTTTCGATGAGGACACCTTTGTAGGTTACCGGCATGAGCTTTTGCCGGACATGGGGAATGTTGCGCAGGGTGAGTTCGTGGGAGTAAGCGCCTTCATATGCCGATTCCAAGAACCCGGGTCCGAGTTCGCGGTGCACTTCAATGGCCGCGCCGATGAGCTCGTGCGACAGATCGTTGATGGGTTTTGTGCTCATAGAGTCTCCGCGTCCTCTGCGCTCTCCGCGTTTAAATTCTTAGCTGGCCGTGCTCCGCTGGCGGACGAAGCCGGTGAGGTGGATGCCGAACTGGACCAGGAGCCCGAGGCCCATCAGGATGCAGGAGACATACGGTAGCACCCAGCCCGGGTTGCGCACGACCTGGAGAATGCTGACTTTGTCGCCTTGCTCAAAACTGGCCTGGTAAAAGGTCAGGCCGGCGTGGCGCAAAGGATTGTTCATGTAGATCAGCACCTCGCGGTCCTGGCGCGCATCGTCGGTCCGGAGGCGGATGCGGCTGGAGAAATTCTTGGGGATCTCGGTGCCGGGATACTTGTCGTGGGCGAAATCGAGCAGGGTGATGGTGAAGGGGTGGTAGTGGCGCTTGAAGCGCAGGGTGATTTCCCAGGTGCGACCCGCGTAGGTGAAGGTCTGCGGCGCATTAAGCACCGGCGAGACGAGCCAGGTGCCGAGCGAGCCTTCGGGGCCGACCAGCTCAAGGTGCGCGGCGGGGGCGTTGCGCTCGTCCTGCTTGTAGGTGAGGCGGAGGGGGGTGACGACGATGCGGGGTCCCAGGCCGGTGGTGGCGACGGGTCCCGTTGCGGCCTGCTGGCCGCCCTGGATTTGTCCTGAGTTCTGCTCCGGCCGGCTGCCCGCGCCATTGGCGCTGCCGGCCATTGAGGTCGCAAACTCAGGCAAAGGCGCCGCCCGCATATGCAGGGCGGCATTGGGGTAGTAGTCGCGGATGCGGATTTGGAAGGGCAGCTTGGGGTGTTGGATGGCGCCACCGTCCGACAAAACGGCCTCCGGGATGGCCACGACTTCGTTGTAACCGGGGTTGGTCGTGTCGCTGATCGCGAGCTCGTTGTTGCGGTAGCTTTCGGAGTAGTGCTGCGTGCCGCCCTCCTCGATCCGCATGTTGCTCTCCACCTGGAGCAGGCTGGTGATGAGTTCGCCGAGCAGCAGGAGGATGAGGCCGAGATGGGTGAGCTGAATGCCCGTCTTTTTCCATTCCAAGCGGAAGCGGTAGATATGCGCCGCGAGCAGATTTATCAACAGGAGCCCGCCGAGAAAGTAGCCGCCGGGAAACACGGGGACGGGCAGGTCGGTGCCGGGGATTTTCCCGAGGACGAACAGGGTGTGAAAGAATTTCTCCTGCACGCCCCAGATGCCGAGCTGCACTTGCGCGAGCGTGGCCCAGAAAATCAGGATGATCGACAACGCGAGGAGCACCACGGTCAGCTTGAGCGAGACGAAGAAGTCGCGGAATTGGCGGATTATGGGAGGCATGCTCAGCGCGGGCGGACGGTGCGGAGAAACTCAAGAAAGGCGGTCTTCTCCTGAGCCACGATTGCCTCGGGCCCCATAAGTTTGAAGAACCAGGTTTCACCCCCGTGCGGCACGACGGCGCCAATCAAGCGGGTCGGCGCCCCGTTGGCGGTGCCGGTGAAGTCCGCGATCTCGACGTGCAGGCCGTTGGCATCCCGATGCTCGCTGTTGGCCGCCAGTAGGTTCTCCGCGAGAGGGGGCAGGCCAATCTGCCCGCGCCAACGATTGAAGTTGGCGAGTAATCCGCCAGTGTCGCCCGGAAATGAAGTTATCGAAAGATCGGCCGTCGTGCCATCGGTGCCCTTGACGGCGAACGTCGCCTTGCGCATCGGCCGGTCGGGCATGGCGGTCCAGGCGACGGGGGCGGTCCACGTCAGGCTGTCGCCACCGGTGGGCACGGCGGTATTGGCCCTGTTCCCCTCAGCGCTTCCGCCAATGGGCGGATGATCGGGCGGAAGCTGGCCGCTGGCCGGGGTGGCGGGCTGCGCCGGCGGCACGGGATCCTTGGGCGCGCGGTAGGCCGTGATCTCACGGTCGCGGCAACCACTCGTCAGGAGCAGGGTCAGCACGGCGGCGCAGGCAAGGGGATGGGAGGACATGGCTGGCCCCCACATTAGTGTTCTCCGGAGAACCGCAACCCTAAGTGACAGCTATCAGCCGGACGGCGCCGGGCATTAGCCGGGAGATTTTTTGGCTGCGATTCTCCCGCCAGCACTTAACAAGTGGTCATGCAGATCACGCCGCTGGGCGATACCGCCCTGGTGCTGGAAGTGGGGGACGTCATTGACGAACCCACGCACCGGCGTGTGCAGGCGGCGTGGCGGGCGCTGGCGGCGGCTCCGTTGCCGGCGGTGAGCGAACTCGTGCCGGCCTACACGACGGTGACGGTATTCTACGATCCTTGGGCGGCGGTGCAGGCGGGCGCGCCCGAGCTGGGCATCACGGACTGGCTCGCCGACAAATTGCGCGACCGGCTGAAGAATCCGCCGAAATTGGAAAAGACCAAGCCGCGTCTCGTGGAGATTCCCGTATGCTACGGTGGCGAGTTCGGGCCTGATCTTGGGCGCGTGGCGGCGCAGGCAAAACTCCCGCCGGAGGAAGTCATCAAGCGGCACGGTCAGGCGGAGTATCTGGTGCACCTCATCGGCTTTGCGCCGGGCTTCCCCTATCTCGGCGGCTTGCCGAAGGAATTGCACACGCCGCGGCATACCAAACCCCGCATGGCTGTGCCTCCCGGATCGGTTGGCATCGGCGGCGCGCAGACGGGCATTTATCCACTCGCGACCCCCGGCGGCTGGAATCTCATCGGCCGCACGCCACTCCGGATCTTCCGGCCCGAGCAGCATCCGCCCGTCCTGCTGACCGCGGGTGATCGGGTGAAGTTTCGTGCCATCACGCCGGCGGAATATGCGCAGCAGGAGGAAAAATCATGATGCGGGTGCGGCACTCCGGCCTGCTGACCACCGTGCAGGATCTCGGCCGGCCCGGCTACCAGCAATACGGCGTCGTGGTTGGCGGTGCGCTCGACGGGTTTGTCGCGCGGGCGCTGAACCTGTGTGTCGGCAATGACGACAATGCGGCGCTTTTGGAGATGGCGCAGACCGGACCGGACTTGCTCTTCGAGCAAGAAGTCCTGATCGCGTGGGGCGGGGCCGATTTTGCGGCCACCTTGAATGGCGAACCCCTGCCACGCGACCGGGCAGTCCGCATCATGCCGGGTGAAGGCGTGAGCTTCGGGCTGGCCCGCAGCGGCCTGCGGGCGTGGCTGGCGATCGCAGGCGGGATCGATGTGCCTCTGGTCATGGGCAGCCGCACGACTTATCGCCGCGCCGGGATCGGCGGCCATCAGGGGCGGACTTTGGTCGCCGGCGACGTTTTGAAGTTATTCGCGCCTTCGGCCTGGGCCCAACACCAGCTCGTAGCTCTGGCGGCGGCACGGAAGCGCGCCACCACGTGGACGGTCCGGCCCGACGTGATGGGCAAACCCGCCCAGCCCGGCACCGTGCGCGCCCTGCGCGGACCGGAATGCGAATGGTTCACCAAGGAGGCGCGGCACGCATTTTTTTCGGCGGAATGGCGGGCCACCAAGGAAGCCGATCGAATGGGCGTGCGGCTGCAAGGGCCGGAACTCAATCTGGCGAAACCGCAGGAAATGATCTCGTCGTCCGTCAATGCCGGCGTGGTGCAGGTGCCGCCGGCGGGTCAGCCGATCGTCCTATTGCCCAGCCGGCAGTCGGTCGGGGGGTATCCGCGGTTGGCGGCCGTGGTGACGGCGGATCTCGGGCGGATGGCGCAGCTGCGGCCGGGCGACACCGTGCGATTTGTGGAAGCAACCCTCGCGACGGCGCATGACATTTACCTCGCGCGGGAACGCGACTTGAACCGGGTCCGGATGGGATTGGCCCGATTGACCGCCTGAAGCCATGCGAACCATCGATCTCAATTGCGATCTCGGGGAGGGCGCCGGCCACGACGCGGAACTCATGCCCCTGATCACCTCGGCCAACATTGCCTGCGGGGCCCACGCCGGCGATGAGGCGACGATGCGCGAGATCTGCCTGCTGGCCTGGCAGCACGGGGTCGCGATCGGCGCCCATCCGGGTTTCGAGGACCGGGAGAATTTCGGCCGCCGCGAAAGGCGGGTCACGCCCAAGCACGTGTCTGATTTGGTTTTTCAGCAGACGCGGCTCCTGCAGGAAATCGCGGTCGGCTGCGGGGGACAGGTGCGGCATGTGAAGCCGCATGGTGCGCTCTATAATATGGCGGCGCGGGATAGCTTGCTCGCCCGCGCGGTGGTCGAGGCGGTCAATGAAGCCGATCCCCGGCTGATATTATTCGCCCTCGCGGGCAGCAAACTGGCCGCGGCCGGGCGGGCGGGCGGGCTGCAAGTGGCGGAAGAAATATTTGCCGACCGCCGCTATCAGGCCGATGGCTCGCTGACGCCGCGCACTGAACCCGACGCGCTCATCGCGGACGAGAGTGCGGCGGTGGCGCAGGTGCTGCGAATGGTGCGGGATGGCAAAGTGCGCGCGACCGATGGCACGGACGTGGCGCTCCCGGCCGACACCATCTGCCTGCATGGCGATGGCGCGCATCCGGTGGAGTTTGCCCGGCGGTTGGGCCGCGAGTTGACCGCAGCGGGTATCGTGATCAAAGCCTACGGCGCATGATCAAGCTCCTGGGCATTTTGGTGGTCGCAGTGGGCTTTGGATTCCGGGTGAATGCCCTGCTGGTCGTGCTGGGAGCGGGGGTCGTGACAGGATTGCTGGCGGGATTTTCCCTGCGCGAAGTGGTCGCGATGATGGGAAAGTTTTTCGTGGAAAACCGCGGACTGACCCTGCCGATTGTCTTGATGCTCCCGGTGGTGGGCCTGCTGGAGAAGCACGGCCTGCAGGAGCGGGTTGCGCACCTGATGAGTCGGGCCAAAGCGGCAACCCCGGGCCGGATCTTATGGGTTTACCAGGCCTTGCGCGGCGGCTTGAGCGTGCTGGGCATCAGCCTGGGCAGCCACGCGGGCATGGTCCGGCCGCTGATCGTGCCGATGGCCGAAGGCGCGGCGAAAGCCCGCGGTGAACTGGGCGCAACGACGCGGGAACGCGTGCGGGCCCACGGGGCGGCGGCGGAAAATATCGGCAATTTTTTCTCCGACGACATTCTGGTGGCCGTGGGCGCGCTGCTGCTGGTGAAGGGATTTTTTGATACCGCAGGGGTGCCGGTGACGCTGGAGATGATCAAGCTGTGGAGCGTGCCGACCGCGCTGTGGGTGCTGGGAGTGGGCTGGTGGCGGTATCGGGCCTTGGATCGATGGCTCGCCCAACGCAAGGACGGCAAACCATGAGCACCGGGCTCAGCCTGGAGCATTTCTACGTGCTGATCGGCCTGTTCCTCGCGGCGGTGGCGGCGCGTATCGGGCTGAATCGGGCGCATCCGCGGCGCTGGGGCTCAACGGCCTTTTGGCTTTTACTGGCACTGGCGATTGGGGCGGGGAAGTTGTTGTCCAACGAACTGGTGGGCTGGATCGTGCTGGCCGCCGGTGGTCTGGTGGCGACGAACCAGGTGGCGGCGCCCCATTTTCCCGTCGGCGGGATCGAACGTGAGGGCCGGGCCGGGAAACTGGGCAACCGACTCCTGGGGCCGATTCTCCTTGTGCCGGTCATGGCCATCGCCGGCAGTTTTTGGGTCGGGGCGCAACTGGCCCTGGGGCTCAGCTGCCTGATCGGTTTGGTGGCCGCACTGTGGGTGACCCAGGACAACCCGTCGGCTCCCGTGCAAGAGGGGGGGCGGCTGCTCGAACTGTTGGGGTGGGCCTTGATTTTACCCCAGTCGCTGGCGGGGCTGGGGGGGATTTTCGCGAAAGCCGGGGTCGGCGAGGAAGTGGCGAAAATCGTGGCCGCGTCCCTGCCGGTGCAGTTTCCGCTGGTGGCGGTGGTGGCGTATTGCGCGGGCATGGCGTTGTTCACGATTCTGATGGGCAATGCGTTTGCGGCGTTCCCGATCATGACCTTGGGCATTGGGCTGCCGTTCATCGTCACCGCCCACGGCGGCAATCCGGCCATCATGGGCACGCTGGGCATGCTGTCGGGTTATTGCGGCACGCTGCTGACGCCGATGGCGGCAAATTTCAACCTTGTCCCCGTGCGGCTGTTGGAGCTCAAGGATGACTTCGCCGTCATCAAGGCGCAGGCGCCGTTCGCGGCGGCGATCTGGATTTTCAATGTCGTCGTGATGTATGCCTGTGTTTACCGATTCTAATTATCCGCGGATGAAACGGATAAACGCGGATGGCTTTGCCTTTATCCGCGGGGATCCGCGTAATCCGCGGAGAATATGAAAACCGTCCTGCTCACCGGGTTCGAGCCTTTTGATGGCGAGGCGATCAATCCTTCGGGCGAGATCGCCCGGCAGTTGCATGGCACGGTCATCGGCGGTTACCGCGTCACGGGTGCGCTGCTGCCCTGCGCGTTTGGCGCGGCGCTAACCGAGCTGAAGAAACAGGTCCGGGCCACGAAGCCGGCCTTGATCATCTGCCTCGGAAAAGCGGGCGGGCGGGCCGATATCACCCCGGAAAGGGTGGCGATCAACGTGGACGACGCCCGGATTCCCGACAACGCCGGCCGGCAACCCGTGGACCGGCCCGTGGTGCACGGCGGCCCGGCGGCCTATTGGTCCACCCTGCCGATCAAGTCCATGGTCGCGGCGCTGCACCAGCGCGGCCTCCCCGCGAGCGTATCGCAGACGGCCGGCACCTTTGTCTGCAATCATGTCTTCTACGGCTTGATGCACGCGCTGCACGGACAGAAACAGGTGCGCGGCGGCTTCATTCACGTGCCGTTCCTGCCGGAGCAGGCCAGGGGCCAGCCCAGTCTGCCGTTGGAAACCATGACGATCGCGATCAACTTGGCGATAGGGACTGCCTTGAAAATCCGGCGCGATGTGCGGCGCGCGGCCGGGGCCGAACACTAGTTGTTGAACCGGAACAGGGCGACGTCGCCGTCGTGAAAGACGTATTCCTTCCCTTCGAGCCGGTATTTGCCGGCCTCGCGCGCGGCGGCGACACTGCCGAGGCGGGTGAGGTCCTCATA
Organism: Verrucomicrobiota bacterium; assembly: GCA_031387725.1. GTDB lineage: Bacteria > Verrucomicrobiota > Verrucomicrobiia > Opitutales > Opitutaceae > Lacunisphaera. Next base: position 15,966 of record JANNDM010000040.1, read on the forward strand.
GGAAACGACTTCGGCCTTGATAAAACCTTTTTCGAAATCGGTGTGGATGACCCCGGCGGCCTGCGGGGCTTTCCAACCTTGCTTGATCGTCCAGGCGCGGACCTCCTTTTCGCCGGCGGTGAAGTAGGTCATCAGCCCGAGCAGGGCGTAGGTGCCCTTGATGAGCGCAGACACGCCGGAGTCGTCGACGCCGAGATCCTTGAGGAAGGCCTTCGCCTCGTCGGGCGGCAGGTCGATGAGTTCGGCCTCGATCTTGGCGCTGATGGGCACGTAGGCCGCGTCGTGATGCGTGCGGACATACTCCGCGACTTTCTGCACGAAGGGATTTTGCTCCGCGGTGGCGAGGTCGGACTCGGCGACGTTGCACGCGAAGAGCACGGGCTTGGCCGTGAGCAACTGGAAGAGTTTCATCATCGCCACTTCCTCCGGCGTGGCGGGCAGGGTGTTGGCGGTCTTGCCGGCATTGAGGTGGGGCTCGAGTTTATGGAGGAGCGCCAGCTCGATCA
>JANNDM010000041.1:0-6192 GCA_031387725.1 Verrucomicrobiota bacterium
CTCGTCGACCTGGCCGCCGAGTCGCAGCAGGCCATCCGTGGTCTCCGCTACACGCCCGGCGCCGCGCTCGGCACCTGCCGCAGCAAGCTGAAGCAGCCGGCCGAGTTCGAGCGCGTGCTCGAGGTGTTCAAGGCGCACAACATCCGCTACTATTTCCATATCGGCGACGGCGACTCCCAGGAGACCGCCGCCAAGCTCGCCGAGCTGGCCAAAGCGCAGAGCTACGACCTCCGCGTCATCGGCATCCCGAAGACGATCGAGAACGACATGCCGGCGACCGACCACTGCCCCGGCTACGGCAGCGCGCTTAAATACATCGGCGCCACCGTCAAGGAGCTCGCGCTCGACGCCGAGGCCATGGGGCAGGGCGACCTCGTCACCCTCGTCGAGGTCATGGGCCGCAACTCCGGCTGGCTCGCCGCCGGCGCCTCGCTCGCCAAGCGCCGCGACCACCCGAACGATCCGCCGCACCTCGTCTATCTCCCTGAAGTCCCCTTCACCAACGAGAAGTTCCTCGATGATGTCCGTCGCGTGCTCAAACGTGAAAAGCACGCCGTGGTCGTCGTCGGCGAGGGTCTCGTGGACAAGGATGGCAACTACGTGTCCGTCGAGACCAGCTCGACCGATGCGGCCGGCCACACCCAGCTCGGCGGCGTCGGCGAGTTCCTGAAGGACCTCGTCGAGTCTCAGATCGGCGCCAAGTGCCGCGTCGCCCGCCTCGGCATCACCCAGCGCGCCGCCGCCCATCTTTGCTCGAAGACCGACGCCGATGAGGCGTTCCTCGTGGGACAGGCGGCCGTCAAGGCGGCCATCAACGGCGAGTCGGACAAGCTCGTCACGCTCGTGCGCGGTGACGGTGAGATCTACACCTGCGAGACCGGTCTTTCGGCCTTGAGCGACGTCATCGGCAATCCGAAGCGCCTGCCCAAGGAGTGGATCAACGAGGACGGCGTGAGCCTGAACTTCCAGTTCTTCCGCTACGCCACCCCGCTGATCCAGGGCGAAGTCACCGTCCCCTACGACAACGGCCTGCCCGCCTACGCGAAACTCGGCAAGGCATCGGTCAACCGGACCCTGCCGGCCTACGAAGGCTGAGCGACGGTCATTACGAGAAGTCCCGCCACGGCGGGACGACGAAGCAATCCAGCTGGATCGCCGCAGCCCGCCCAGCGGGCCTCGCGATGACAACCAACCCAAGGCCGGTCCGCCAGGGCCGGCCTTTTTGTTGGGTGGGGCCGTAATCCGCAAGGCGCCGGGCCCGGGCGCCGCAGGCGGACCTGCAACCGGTGCCCACCATTCGCCAAAAAATGCCCAGTGTGCCCGGGGGAACGGGTGCATAATGCCTCAACCGATACCGCCGCACCCAGGCGGGCCGCCCGATTGCACTCAAACCCGGGGAGGACTGAACCATGACCATCAAATTACATCTGGATCACGCGGAATACGCGCCGATCGAGCGCGCCGCCGAGGCCTTCGGCTGCAAACCCGAGGATCTCGTCTACGCCGCCGTCAACCTCTACATGCTGCGGCTCGGCAGCTTTACCGAGCAGTGCGGACCCGACTGCAGGAAAATGTTCACCGACTTCGAGACCATGCGCGCGGGCGTGCTCAACATGAAGCTGGCCCGCAAGGACAACCTGCCGCTGTGGGCGGACAGTGCCGGCAGCGTTCATAATTACGAAGGCTTCGGCCCCGACCAGTCCGTCCGCAGCAAGAAAGCGATCTATTAGAGCTTGGACAGCGGGCGGGCCCGGCCCGGCGCAAAGCATTCGCGACCGGCGCGGCCCGCTCACTTCTCCTTCATCACGAAGATGCCATCCCAATCAGCCGCGGGAGGATGGCGGTAATTTTCGGCGACGATATCGAGGTAAACGAGCGACGGGTTGCTCGTGACGCCGGGGGTGCGGCCGGGTTGGTTGGGTTCGAGGGCAGCGCTGCGCTCGAAAAATCCCCGCGCTCCGCTCCAGTCGCGGGCGAGGTAGCGCGCCAGGCCCGACGCAAAGCAATCGATGCACTCGCGCGTGGTGGTGTTCACGTTTTCCTTCAGCCCCACGACCTCGTGGATCGGCACCGGCTGGGTCCGGCCCTTGACCACGATGTGGCCGAGCGGGCGGAACACGATGCGGTCGCCGCCGTGCTGGGCGCACGCGGCCTTCGTCGCCTCGCTGCACATCGTGTAGACACCCCAGTGCTTCGCGCCGGTTTCCATCCGGGCCGCGAGGTTCACGTTGTCGCCCATCATCGTGTAGTGAAACCGCATGTGGCTGCCCATGTTGCCGACGACGCAGCGGCCGGTGTTGAGGCCGATGCGCGACTGCATGGCGCCGACGACCGGCGGCCACTTCCCGCCCTCGGCCTGCCATTGGGCGCGCAGCTCGCCGAGCTTGAGCTGCACCCGCAGCGCCGCGACGCAGGCCCGGCGGGCATGGTCGGGGAGGGGGGCCGGCGCACCGAACATCACGACGGTCGCATCGCCGGCGTATTCGTTCAGGGTGCCGCCCTCCTCCTGGACAATCCCGGTGCACGCGGTGAAATACTCGTTCATTAACTCCACCAGGCGGGCGGGCGGCAGGACCTCGGAAAAGCCGGAGAAACCCTGGATGTCGCTGAAGTAGGCCGTGATCTCTTCCTCGTGCCCGCCCAGCTCGGGCGGCCGGCCGGACTCGAGCAGGCGATCAATCACCGCCGGCGAGACGTAGGTGCCGAACATCGACTTGATTTCCTGGCGGCCGCGCTGTTCCAGGCGGGTGCGGCGGCCGATGATGACAAATTGCACGGCGCCGTAGCCCAGCAACGGGCCGGTGACGGGCAGCCACCAACTACCATAGATCCAGCCCCAGAGCGCGATCGCCCCGTAGACCACCGCGACCAGCACGGTCCCCCCGCACAGGATAATCACCGAACGGTGGGCCAGCCCGGCGATGGCGGCATACGAGATGAGCAAAATCAGGCCCCAGGCCAGCCAGTCCGGGGCGCGCGTGGCATAATCCTCGGCCAGCAGGTTGTTCAGGAGGTTCGCGTGCACCAGCACGAGCGGGCTGAAGGCCCCGCGCGGGGTGGGGCCGGCATCGGCTTTGCCGGTCACGGTCTGTCCGACGAAGACGATCTTGCCCGCGAGATCGGGAGGTTTGATCGCTCCGGGTTTTTTCTCCACCCGGTAGTCATTGATCTTCAGCAGCAGCTCAAAATAGCTGTGCGTCGGGAAATCGGGCCGCCCCTCGGGTTGATCGTAGCGGTAGTTCAGCAGAAACCAGCCGCGGTCATCGATGGGAATCCGCCAGGTGCGATCCTTGGCCGGGACATAGACCGCGTCCCCCAGCACCACCCGCACCTCTTTCGCGGGCACTTCAAGGTAGACCAGCAGGGTCTGCAAGGCGAGGGAGGGGTAAAAACTTTCACCCACCCGGACGAGCAGCGGAATTTCGCGGATGATGCCGTCGGGCCCGCGGGGCGCGTCCACGCCGCCCCACCAGCCGGCGGCGCGCAATTCGGGAAACGGCAGCAGCCCGCTTGCTTCCCCGTGCAAGCGGCGGTGATCACCCTCGATCCGGGTCAGCGGCTGGGTGGGATCAGCGGGTCCGGGCCGCGCCTCCATGGGGGCATGGCTGGTGGAGGCGCCGACCACGACTTTGGTGCCGGCCTGGAGGGCGAGGCGGGTGTCGCGCGCCATGGCCCGGTCGCCCTCACCCTCGCGAGTGGCGTCGAGGATCACATCCCACGCGACCACCGCGGTCTTTTCCAAGGCGAGATACTTTATCAGCTGGCCGTGCCAGGCCCGGTCCACGGGCCAAGGCGCCATGTTGGTGTCTGTGTTGTCTTCAAACAGCGCGATAACGATCCGCGGATCGGGCGGAAGCTGGAAGATGGCGCGGTAACGGGTGCGCCAGTCCAGCGTGCGCGCCTCGAGCAACTGCACGGCCTCTGTGTGCGTTAAACACCACGCCAGCCCGCAGCACAGCAGGGGCACCCACCAGGTTTGCCGGAGAGTTTTGCCCAGGGTCGGTGCCATTGGCGCGCATCTTGCCCGGCAAGGCAGGCGCGACCAAGATATTTCCACGTAACCCGGCCCGGCCCGCCGGCGCCGAAAGAGAACAGGCTAGACCCGCTGCGCCTGGTGGTTATTCATACCCCCATGAACTCCCGCTTCCACCGACTGCTCGTGGCGCTGTCCCTGGGACTCGGACACCTGGCCGCAGTTGCGGCCGACGCTCCCGCCACGGTGGTCGCCGTGAAGGTCCAGGGCACCGTCGAGGTGCAGCACGGCCAATCCACGGTAACTGAAGCGGTGGAGGAAGGCGCCCAACTCGGGACCTCCGACATCATCACCACCGCCGCCCAGTCCAGCGTCATGCTGATCCTGCCCAACGGTTCCATGGTGACGTTGAAGGAGAAAAGCCGGCTCAAGATCGCCATCGCCCTGCACTCACCCGCGGCCGTGGCGGCCCTCGCGGCCAACGAGACCGAGCCGCGCGAGACCGGCACCTCGCAGACCACGTTCGAGCTGGCCTTCGGGGAAATGCTGACCCGGGTGCGCAAGCTCAACCCCACCTCGACCTTTACGGTGCAGACGCCGGTCAGCGTGGCCGCGGTGCGCGGCACGGTGTTCGAGGTCGCCTATCAGCCCGACAACGCGGGCGCGGCCAGCTACCGCCTCAGCACCTCCAGCGGGTTGGTGCACGTCACGCCCCACGAGGGCAAGATGGTCGCGGTGCCCGCCGACGAGCAGCTGGAATTCGCGGCCGAGCTGGGCAAAAAGGGGATCAAGATCAAGAACCTGAAAACCCGCAAACTCGACCACAAGAAGAAAGAGCTGATCGAAAAGGAGGCGCAGGACAACGAGCACACCGCCGGTCAACTGATGCAGAAGGCGCAGGCCGCCCGGGCCAAGGCGGCGGCGGAAAGGGCGAAAGCCACCGACCCCCGCGCCAATGCCAATGTCACCGGGCGTGACAGCAAGCCCGCGACTCCGCCCAAAGTCCCCCCGAAGACGCCGGTCATCAAGCGGCCACCGCGCCGCCCGGGAAGCTGATCGGGCGGCACGGACCTAGAAGCCGCGGCTCAGGCTCAGTCCCCCGCCGTAATCCGGGGCGCTGTCCGAGCTGCCGCGCACGCCGTAGAGTTGCGCCTGCCATTTGTCGCCGAACGCGCGGCTGACCGACAGGGTTAAATTGGCCGTGCTGCTGCCGCTGGCGGAATTTTTCGCCGCCCAGTCCACCAGGGCGCCGAGCGTGACCTTCTCCGAGCAGGCCCAGTTGAGGCCGGCCGTGCCGAAGACATTGTTGCGCAGGTCGGAACCGGCGGGGTTGCCCAGCCAGCGGTAACCGACGGAGAAAAATGGCGAGAGCGGGCCGGCGGTGTAGGAACCATCGACGCGGAGGGCGAAGTCATCCTTGCCCGTGCCGAGGGATCGCTCGGCCGACGCGGTGCCAAATTTGACCTCGGCCCCGGCAGCCCACGACCACGCCCGCTCGGACGGCGAGACCAACTGATGCGTGGCCCCGAGGGTGAGGTCGCCCAAGCCCCGGTTGGTCGAGCGCAACAGCACCCGCCGGCCCGCCAGGCGGCCGATACCCGGCACGACATCGCCCGGGCCATCGACCTGCACATAAGGCAGGCTCAATTCCCACGTCGTCCGGTTCAACGCATAGGACACTGAAAAAGGCACCGTGATTATCCGGGTCGGAATTGGCAGGCCGTAGTCGCCGCGCGAATAATCAAAACCGGTGCTCACGGTGACATCCGCGCGGAGCATCCCGTTGAGCAACAGGCCGCTGGCGCACAGCCGGGCGAGAGAGAGGTGTTTTTTCACGGCGCCATCCGGGCAAAATCACCCGCCGGCCGCAAGCCTGCTTCAAGCCAGTTGACTCGCCGCACCAATCCCGGTTCACAGTCTGGCGAAAGACTGGGCCTATAGCTCAACGGTTAGAGCAGGGGACTCATAATCCCTTGGTTCTGGGTTCGAATCCCGGTGGGCCCACCATCCTTCGCCTGAGCGGAGTGAAGGCGGAGGATGCTCTCCATAGGGGTCTACACCAAAGTTTGGGGACAGAGGGGGTCTACACCAAAGTTTGGGGACAGAGGCATGTTTAGGTTGATGGTTATGGGTTTGGGTTAGCCGCACTGGGCGATGACCCGGAGGCGGTAGTTGGCAAAGTTTCTGAAGCCATAGGCTCGGCGTTGGATGAGTTTCAT
>JANNDM010000048.1:0-68085 GCA_031387725.1 Verrucomicrobiota bacterium
CAAGCTTTGCGGCGTCACCGCCACGCTGCTCGAGTGGGACGACAAGATCCCCTCGTTCGACGAGGTCCACCAGGAAGCCCTGAAGGCCCATGAATTCATCGCCCAAGCCCGCGCGGCCAAAATCCCCGCGCCGCGCGAAGCCGTTCGCCCCCGCGCGCGTTGAATATGAAGCACGTCATTGCGAGGAGTGAAGCGACGAAGCAATCTATCGGGATCGCCACGGCCCGCTTAGCGGGCCTCGCGATGACGAGGAACCTGTCTGATGCCCGCTAAAACCAGGCGCTTCGCTCCGACGAAAGTCCGCTCGACCGGCGACCTCGCCGGACTCCAGCGCGCCATGTGGCGCGTCATCTCGCGGCCGCTGACCGCGGGCAGCCGCATGCAGCGGCGCTGGACCGACGGCCGGCCCACCAGCGCGGTGGCCGCGCAGATCGCCAAGCCCAACGACCGGCTGACCTCCTTCGAGCGGCTGGAGATCTACAACCGCATGTATTGGTTTCGCGTGCTCGATAGCCTCTACGACGACTGCCCCGGCCTGCGCGCGGTGTTGGGCGACAAGAAATTCATCGCGCTCGCCGAGGCCTACCTGGTCAAATACCCCTCCAATTCTTTCACGCTCCGCAACCTGCCCAGCCGGCTGGCGCGCTTTATCCGCGCCGCGCCCCGCTACACCCGGCCGCACACCACGCTGTGCCACGACCTCGCCCGCTTCGAATGGGCCCGGGTCGAGGTGTTCGACACCGCGGCGCGGCCCGTTTTCACGACGAATGACCTGCTGGACATCCCGGCCGCGCGGCAGGGCAAGCTGCGTCTGGCCCTGCAACCCTACCTGCAGTTGCTCGAACTGGATTATCCGGTGGATGATTTCGTCCTCGCCGTGAAACGACGCGAGGCCGAGCTCCTGCGGGGCGAGGCCAGCAACGCGCCGACGGCCCGGCGAAAATTGCGGGAAAAGAAAACCAAGCTGCCCGCGCGCGCCCGCACGCATGTCGCCATCCACCGGTTGAACAGCCGGATTTTCTTCAAGCGGCTTGAGCCCGCCGCCTACCGCATCCTCACCGCCCTGCGCGGCGGTGCCACCCTGGAGCAGGCGCTGGCGGCGGGCATCCCGCGGGCGAAGAAATCCTCGGCCGATTGGGCCGCAACGGTGCGGACTTGGTTCAGCCTCTGGATGGAACTGCGCTGGCTCTGTCGGCGGGAATAATCTCCACCCCCAACCCTCCTACGCCCATGCAACTCCGCCCCCTGCTCGTAAAGTTTGATGATCTCGCCGCGTATCTCCAGTCGCCGCTGCTGCTGGTCATCCGCCTCTATTGGGGCTTCTCCTTTGCCCAGTCCGGCTGGGGCAAGTTCATGAACCTCGAGCGCACGACCAGCTTTTTCGAATCACTCCATATCCCGCTGCCCAAGCTCAACGCCCTCATGGCGGCCTCCACCGAGTTCGGCGGCGGTGTGTTGCTGGCGCTCGGGCTGTTCGCCCGTCCGGCCTCGGTGCCGCTGATCTTCACGATGCTCGTGGCCTACATCACGGCCGACCGCGAGGCGCTCCTGGCCCTCTTCAGCGACACCGACAAGTTTTTCGGCGCCGCCCCCTTCCTCTTCCTGCTGGCTTCGCTCCTCGTGCTGGCCTTCGGCCCGGGCAAGTTCTCGGTCGACCACCTGCTGGCCCGGAAGCCGGCGGCCGCGTCCTGATTTTTCCACCGCCTGGGGTATGAAGTTTCGCGGCCGGCTCTCCGCTTTGGTCTTTCTGATGGCTCCGCTGGTCGCCGGCGCGGCGGAACCGGTGGTCTGGCACGCCTGGTCGCCCGAGATTTTTGCGCAGGCCAAGCGGGAGAACAAATTCGTCCTCCTCGATCTCGAGGCGGTGTGGTGCCACTGGTGCCACGTCATGGCGGAGACCACCTATCGCGACCCCGCCGTCGTGGCGCTGTTGAATGAACGCTACCTCGCCGTCCGCGTGGACCAGGATGCGCGCCCCGACCTAGCCGGCCGCTACGAGGACTACGGTTGGCCGGCCACGGTCATCTACGCCCCCGCCAGCACCGAGATCGTCAAGAAACAGGGTTACATCCCGCCCGCCGACATGGCGCGCCTGTTGCAGGCGGTGATCGACGATCCTTCGCCCGTGGCGGCGCAAAACCTCAACAGCGACCGCGCCACGACCAGCGCGACCGCGCTGCCGCCCGCGCGCCTCGCCGCACTGCGCGCGCGCTGGTCCGGCGGTTACGACGACCAGCATGGCGGCTGGGGCACCAGCCACAAATACCTCGACGCCGACACCATCGAATACGCGCTGCGGCGGGCCGCGCACGGTGACACCCGCGCGGCCCAGATGGCGCGCGACACGCTCCGCCTCTCCCGCCAGCTCATCGATCCGGTCTGGGGCGGGGTCTACCAATACTCCGCCGGCGGCACCTGGGATGAACCGCACTTCGAGAAGATCATGTCCTTCCAGGCTGACACGCTGCGGGCCTGCGCGCAGGCCGCCGCCCAGTGGGGCGACCCGGCCTTTCTGGAAACGGCGCGCGCGGTCCACGGTTACCTCCGCCGGTTTCTCACCAGCCCGGACGGCGTGGTCTACACCAGCCAGGACGCCGACCTGGTGCCGGGCGAGCACAGTGCGGATTATTTCGCCCTCGATGACGCCGCCCGCCGCGCCCGGGGGCTGCCCCGCATCGACATCCATGTTTACGCCCGGGAAAATGGCTGGGTGATCAGCGCCCTGGCCCAGCTGGCCGCCGTCACGGGTGAGGCGGGATATCGCAGCGAGGCCGCGCGGGCGGCGCAGTGGGTGCTGGCCCATCGCAGCCTCGGCGGCGGTGGTTTCCGCCACGACGAGCACGACGCGGCGGGGCCGTATCTGGGCGACTCTCTGGCCATGGGCCGCGCGTTCCTTTCCTTGCATCAATTGACGCAGGATCCCGCCTGGCTGGCGCACGCCGAAGCCGCGGCCACATTTATCGAGACTCATTTCAAACCAGCCGAGGCGGCCGGCTATGCGGCCGGCGACACCACGAAGGAGGTATTCCCCGCCCCGCGCCCGCAGTTCGACGAGAACCTCAATCTCGTGCGCTTCACCACCGCGCTGGCGCAGGTGACGGGCCGCGCCGGCTACCGCGCCATGGCGCAGCACAGCCTGCGCTGGCTGCTCGCCCCGGGGGTAGCGGACACGCGCGGTTTCTCCGTGGCCGGGCTGCTGCTGGCCGAGGAGGAGGCGCGCACCGAACCCATCCATGTCATGATTCTCGGCGGCCGGGACGATCCGGCCGCCGCGGCGATGTTCGCCACCGCGCTGCGCGTGCCGGAGCAGCACAAGCTGGTCGAATGGTGGGACCGGCGCGCCGGCCCCGCGCCGCGCGGCGAGGATATTTTTCCGGAGATGGACGGCGCCGCGGCCTTCCTCTGCGCGAACGGCGCGTGTTCGACCCCGGTGGCGGATGCCGCCGCCCTCCAGAAACGCCTCGCCCGGCTCAACGCCCTGCGCTAGCCGGCCGCGGGTGGATTGAACAGGTCCTCGTAGGCGTAAAGCAGGGCGCCAATCCCCAGCGGGATCGTGAAAAAGACGCCGATGATCAGGCCGATGAGGCCGAGCATGACGAGGATGCCCGCGAGGAGCAGGGTGAAGAAAACGCGGAACCACTGGGTGGTGACAACGCGCCGGCTCACTTCCATCGCGGTCCAGGGGCCCAGCCCCTTGTCGATCACAAGCACGAAGGAGAAAATCCACGCGATGCTGAGGTAGAGCAGGGGGATGATGCCCAGCAAGATGAACCCCACCGAGAGTCCGGTAAAATCGGGCTGGGCGTGGCCACCGGCCAGCACCGCCTTCAGCATGATAAGAAAGAAGGGACCGAAGAAAGGCAGCATCACGGTCACGATGAGCAAGCTCGTCAGCAGACTGGCCAGCATCAGCGGCACGAAGGCCCGGCTGAACCCCGCAAAGGCATCGCCGACCACCCGGGGTTCGCCGCGCATTTTCCCGAGATAGTAATAATACAGTCCGCCGTAGAATACCCCGTTCAGAAACAGGCCGGACAACATGCCCAGAATCGGGATGAAGCCGATGACCATCTGCGCCAGCATCACCAGCAGGGTCACACCGACCAGGGGCAGGAGGTTGGCTTTCCAAAATTCGAAACTGCGGCTCAGGCATTCGAAGACATCGATCTTGGCCGCCCGGGCCGAATACGCGGCGGCCATCTCGCCGATGGTGCCGGTCACCGGAGCGGCCGGGGTCGCGGTGCCGCCGGCGGGCGGAGGCTCGGTCACCGGGGGCGTGGCCGACTGGGAGGCGAACTCGGCGAAGTCGCCGAGCGTCTTCCACTCCGTGTCATTCACGCGCTTGGCCTTGGTCGCCAGGGTGGCGCGGCCACCCTGGAGCCATTCGCCGATCTTTCCGGCTGTCACCGGCCCGTATTCCTTTCCGTCCGACCCGAGGATGGTAAACATAGTGGGGCGATTTTCACGGAAAACCGCGCGAGGTCAACGCCCGGCTTGGTTGTCGGCGATCAGGACAACTGCGGTGATTCCGGCTGAGCCTTTCACAAACAGCACGGGCTGGCCTTCGAGCTGGGCCATCAATTCCTGATCGGAGATAATCTCGAGCGCGGGGGTGGACGGCGCGATCACGGGGACGGGGCGGAGGGGCGGCTGGCCGACGGTCAGAAGAAAGGCGGCCGCGCTGGCGACCAGGCCCGCCGTGATGCCCGCATGCCGGAGCGCGCGTTGGCGGCGGGCATAGGCGGCTGCGGCGCGGGCGAATTGTGCGCCGTCGTCGTTGTCAAGCGTGTCAGCCAGCAGTTGTTCTTTATTCATGGTGTTGGAGCGCCGTCAGCAGCTCGCGCCGCAGAGTTCCGCGGGCGCGGGTGAGGCGCGATTCCACGGCTTTGGGCGTGATGGCCAGCCGGTCCGCCAGAGTGCGCATATCCTGCCCGGAAAAATATTTGGCTTCCAGCAGCACGCGATCCGCCTCGGGCAAGCGGCCGAGCGCGCGGTCGAGTTCCGCCATCAGTCGTTCGTCCTCGCCCTGATCCGCCAGCTCCGGCGGTTCCTGCTGCCTGCGGAAAAGCAAAGCGGTGAAGCTCTGTTGCCGCCGCCAGCAGTCCTGCAGGGCGGTGCGTGCCACAATCCGGAGCCAGGCCTTGAACTGGGGCTCGGTCTCACTGGGCCGGACATGTTTCGCCACGCGGAGGTAGGTGCGCTGCAGCGCCTCCTTGGCCAGGTCGTGGTCGCCGCGCGTGAGCGCCAGCAACTGCCGGAATATTGCCGGGCCGTGGTCGCGGTGAAATTGCGCCCAAGCCACGTCGTCCCCGCGGGCCAGCGCTGCCGTGAGCTGGCGCAAGTCGGCAGCGGGCGCCTCTCCTGCTTTTCCATGGGAGATCAAACTCGAAGCGAGCGTGGCGGTGGCGGCGCGGATCATTTTTTTCAATCATTACAATCCTTACAATCGGTTGGCGGCGGAGTTTTCGGCGGGCTGTCCGGCAGGCTGTTGATGACCTGGCGGACGATGTGATCAATGGTCAGCTGCGGTCCGGCGGCAAACAACATCTTCGTGCCGGGATGAAACTTGAAGCGCAGTTTGCCCGCGTCTCCGCCGGCAAATTCGCAGGCCGTTTGGATGGCGGCGGTGATTTCCTCGACGGACTGGTTGCCCAGCTTGAATCCAAGCTGGAAAACAGCGAAGCCGTCCTTGCTTTGATTCGGTTCAGCTCTGGTTAGCACGGCCAGACTGGGACTGGGACTCATCATGGACAACAAATAGCCTTGGGGCCGCAAAACCTGACTAAGCGCACCGATTACAGCCGCAGGAAGCTGGTTGTGAACGGAAAAGGCAGGCAAAATCGGGTCGAGTTTTTCCGGGTTAATGATTGAGAGGTCCGAGCTTTTGTCGGCCCGGAGGATTAGGATCAACTTGGAGAGAGGGCCGCCGGGAAAGTCGATGGTGATGCGATTAGGATCGACCGGGAAAGTCTGGTGAGAAGGCGTTTCCTGCGCCGGACAGAGTGAGCATGACAGGGTGAGAAGCGCAATCAGCGCAATGCGTGAGAATTTGATCAGGTTCATATACCTTATACGCGTGCCGGGTGAAAATCCTTCGCGCAATGTCACTCCTCGCCGGACTTTTCGTGCACGCGCTGGCGGAGACGCTTGGTGAGTTTTTTCATCTGCGTCTTGTGCTGCTGCGCGGCGGGCCGGTCCACCCGGCGCACCTCGTGGGCGGTGGCGCGGAGCATCCGCAGGTAGCTCTGCCAGCGGGCCAACTCAAGCGAACCATCGCCCAGCGCGGCCGTCACGGCGCAACCCGGCTCGACCGTGTGCGTGCAGTCGCGAAATTTGCACCGCCCGGCCACGGCGGCCACATCGTCAAACGCCGCCGCCAGGCTTTCCCCCGCCTCCCAGGGCTGGATCTCGCGCATGCCGGGGGTGTCGATGATGATGACGCCGTCGGGCGTGATAAGCAGCTCGCGCTGCGTCGTGGTGTGGCGGCCCTTGTTGTCCGCCTCTCGCACTTCCTGCGTGAACTGCACCTGACCGCCCATCAGCCGGTTGATGAGGGTGGATTTGCCGACGCCGGAGGAGCCGAGCAGCGCGATCGTCTGGCCGGGTTGGAGCCACGGGGTGAGGGCTTTCAAACCGCGCCGGGTCTTTGCGCTGATGACAAATACCGGCACGGCCGGTGCAACGCCGGCGATCTCGCGCGGGATCGCCTCCGTCTCGTCCGCGAGGTCGGCTTTGTTAAGCACGATGACCGGCTGGGCGCCGCTGGCATACGCGGCGGCGAGGTAACGCTCGAGGCGGTGCAGGTGGTGGTTGCCGTCGAGTGAGCTCACGAGGAAAACCGTGTCCACGTTGGCGGCCACGATCTGCTCCAGCACCTCCTCGCCGACCGCCCGGCGGGAAAATTTGGTGCGACGCGGTAGCACGGCCTGGATGGCGACGCGGGTGGGATCGCCCGGTTGCGGCGTCACGGCAACCCAGTCGCCGATGGCGGGGTAATCGGCTGGCGCCTTGGCGGCGTGCATGAACTTTCCGCTGCATTCCCCGAGACGTGCGCCGGACTCGCCGGTGACTTCGCAGTAGCCCTTCAGCTCCAGGGTCACGCGCGCGGGTTCGCCGCCCTCCGCCGCATACGGGGCGAAGGCCAGCGCGAGGGCATCATTCCAACCGAGGGCGGTGAGGCTCATGCACCCAGCAGCTTGGAACCATCCGGGCCGGGACGCCAGAACAGAGCCGTGCGCCCGACGGCGCCGACGCATTGGCACGGAGCCTCGGCCGCCATGCGTTCGCAGAGGGCCGCGCGTTCAGCGCGGTCCGCCGTCTCGAAGCGCGCCTTGACCAACTCGCGGGTGGTGAGCTGGCGGTTGAGCTCGATATAGAGCGCGGGGGTCGGGCCCTGCCGGCCGATCCGGAGCGAATCACTGAGCTTCTGGCCAAGGCCGCGGAGCTGGGTCTTCTGGGCGCCGGTGAGAACGGGTGAATCCATCCGTCCCGACTAAGGCCGCGCGGGGTCGGGGCCAAGCTGTTTCTAGGCGATCGAAAGCACCCGGGCGAAAACGGGTCGGTCCACATTGCCGCCGGTAAACACCACGCCGACGCGCTGTCCGGCAATTTCGGCCCTTTCACTGAGCACCGCCGCCAATCCGGCTCCCGCCGCGCCCTCGGCCACATTGTGGGTGTCGGAGAAGTAATCACGCATCGCCGCTTCGACCTGATCATCGTTCACGACCGCGATCCGCTCCACGCCCTCGAGGATAAACGCCAGCGCCTCGGGGTTGGGCGTGGAGCAGGCCATCCCGTCGGCGATGCGGGTGGTGGCCGGACTGGCGACAACCCGTTTCGCGGCGAAAGACAGCGCGATACCCCGGGTGAGTTCGGTCGCCACTCCGACAATGCGCAGCTGCAGACCGAGCGCGTCGCGGGCGGCAATCATCGCGCAGATACCCGAACCAAGCCCGATGGGCACATAAACCCGGTCGAGGGGCGGGCAGCTTTTCAGGAATTGCAGGGTGGAGACAGCGTTGCCCCACACCAGGTCGCGGTGATAAGAAGGCACGAAGTGCCACCGGCGTTCGCCGGCGATCCGCTCGGCAAACTCCAGGGCGGCCTGAAAGTCGTCGCCATGTTCGATGAGCTCGGCGCCGAGCCCGCGCATCGCGGTGTTTTTTTCCACACTGTTACCATGCGGCACCACGATGGTTGCGGCCAGTCCGTGCCGTCGGGCGGCATAAGCCACCGCCTGGCCGTAATTGCCGCGCGTGGCGGCGATGACTCCGGGCACGGCAGGTTCCCGGACAGCCAGCCGGGCGAAATACTGCAACGCGCCCCGCGCCTTGAACGAGCCGATCGGGGTGTGGTTCTCGTGCTTGACCCAGAGTTCGGCGCCGGCCCGGGCGTTGAGCAGTGGCCAGCTGAATTGCGGTGTAGGCGGAACCACCGAGTCGATAAAACCGGTGATGGACTCGATTTCGGCCAGACTGGGCAGTGGGCTCATGCGGCGATGTCATCGCGTTCGGCATTCACGTCAACGCATCCGCGTCTGTCCGTGGGGAAAAGAGTTCAACTGTTCCGGCCGAACTCGGCCGGCGGCAGCTCCCGCCATTGGCCGGGAGCGAGGTCCCCGAGTTCGAGGTGGCCGAAACCAGCGCGGTGCAAGGCGAGCACCTCGACGCCCTGGCTGGCGAACATGCGCCGGACCTGGTGGTAACGGCCCTCGGTCAGCGTCAGTTCCGCCTCGCGGGGTGAAATGAGCTTCAGCTCCGCCGGCGCGCACGGCGCTTTTTCGTCCTTCAGCAACAGCGTGCCGCGGGCGAAGAGCGGAACCAGGGCCGACGACAAATCAGTGCTGACGGTGGCGCGATATACCTTCGGCACCTTATGCTTCGGCGAGGTGAGGCGGTGGACCAGCTCGCTTTGGTCGGTGAGCAACAGCAGGCCGCTTGTCTCCTTGTCGAGCCGGCCGATGCTGGTGACTTGCGGATTGCGCGCGCGCCAGCGTGGCGGCAGCAGCGAGTAGACGTTTGGGCCCTCGTGTTCGTCGTGCGAACAGACGAGACCGACCGGTTTGTGCAACAGGAGCAGGAGACCCCCGGGGTGGTCGAGCGGCTCGCCGTCCACGCGCATGTCGGCGTCGGCGGCTTTGGCCCCGAAATCATCCACGACCACTCCACGCACCGTCACGCGGCCGGCCTTGATCCAGTCCCGGGCTTCCCGGCGGGAGCAGTAGCCGAGATTGGCGAGGAGTTGGTCAAGCCGGCGCATGCGGCATTTCATGGGTGAACCGCCCGGGTCGGCGCAACCCTAATGGCGCAATCGGACCCAGGGGGCCGGTTAACCCATGCTCAGTTTCTGCCAACCCATGCAGGGTGTGCCGGCCCCCTGCGGGGTTAGAATAGGGCATGCAAACGACGTGCTACCCCCGTCGCCCATTCCAGATCGCAGCTTCGCCCCGCGAGATGGCGGCGGCGCAACCCTGTCTCTCCCGCGTGACCAGCCGGCCGGGCGATTGGCATTACGACGGCCTGCCCAAACCCGCCCGCATCTGCTGGTCCGCCGTTCTAATAGCAGCGGGCCTGCACGGCCTGCTGTTGGGGGAATTTGGGGTGCGCCCGGCCAAGCGGCCGGTGGCAGCGATGCAGGAGGAGCGGATTATTCAGATGGTCATGCCACCGCTGGAGGATGATGAGGAGAAGCCGGTTGAGGAACTGCCGGAAGAGGCCGATCAGACGCCGGGCGTGGATGTGCCGCGACTGGCGGACCTGCCCTCCAGCGTGGAATTGGCCAATGCGTTTGTGCAGCCGCTGGAAATGAACATCGCGCTGCAGACCAATTTTGACAAGAACAGCCTCAGGAGCATCCCGCTAAAAATCGCCCCGCCGGGGCAGCGGCCCGGCGGCCTCAAGGATGTATTCGACATCGCGCAGCTCGACCGGGTGCCGCAACCGATCGCGCAACCATCTCCCAAGTTTCCCTACGAGCTCCAAAAACTGGTGGAGCACGGCCAGGTGCTCGTGGAGTTCATCGTTGATACCAAAGGCGTGGCCCGTGAAGTCCGCGTGTTGTCCTCGACGCATACGGGTTTTGAGCAGGCCTCGACCGAGGGGGTGAGCAAGTGGCGCTTCCGACCGGGCATGAAGGGAGGGGCCAAGGTCAACACCCGCATGAGGGTTCCGATCGTCTTCGCGGTGTTTGATCCCGAGACCTGAGCCCGCCGGGCCGAGGCTTGCATCCGGTGAATGCATTCGGCCGAATCTGGAACACGCATGAACTGGCTCCTGTTTGTTTTCGCGGCGCTTTCCGCGGTCATATCCCTCCTTAATTTCGGGCGCGCCCCGGACACCCTGTGGGCCTGGAAGCTCGCGATCATCGCCGGTGAATTCGGCCACTGGCTCGTGATCCTGCCGCTCGGGCTCGCCCTCGCGGCGGGCTGGGGTGGCACCGGCGCGTGGCGGCTGGCCACGCTGCTGTTGTGCGGATTGGCCGTCGTGGGTTTTCTGCGGCCGGCTTTCAGGGCCATGGCGATCGGGCGCGGACTGGGGGAAGGAGCCTTTTCCTTCCCCCGGCTCTACGCCCACGCGAATCCCGCGCCCGCGTCGGTGCTGACGGAGATCTTTGCCCGGCCGGCCGGACAGGAACTTAAACTGGATTTCTATGCCCCCGCCTCCGTCAAGGACGCCCTGCAAAAACCGCGGCCCTGCGTGGTGGTCATTCATGGCGGCGGTTGGGACGGAGGCGATCGCACGCAACTGGCGGCCTGGAACGCGCGCTGGGTCGCGCAGGGATACGCGGTGGCGGCCATCAGCTACCGGCTCGCGCCGCACTCCATCTGGCCGGCGCAGCGGGAGGATGTTCTCGCCGCCATGGCGTGGCTGAAAACCAACGCGTCCCGGCTCGAGATCGATCCGGCCCGGTTGGTGCTGCTCGGTCGGTCCGCCGGCGGGCAACTGGCCACGGCCGTCGGCTATGGCGCGCACGATCCGGCCATCCGCGGCGTCGTCGCGCTCTATGCGCCGCACGACATGCCCTTTGCCTGGTCGGTGTCGCGCGAGGATGACGCGCTCAACTCGATCAAGCTTTTCCGCCAATATTTCGGCGGCCCGCCGGACCCACCCGACCGGCAGGCGCTCTACCAGTCCGCCAGCGGGCAGCTGCTCGCCACGCGGGATTCCCCGCCCACGCTGCTGATCCACGGGGTGCCGGACACGCTCGCCTGGTATCGGCACAGCGAGCGGCTGGCGGCCCGGCTGACGGAACTGGGCGTGCCGCACACGCACCTGCAACTGCCGTGGGCGACGCATGGATTTGATTTCAGTCCTGACGGGCCCGGGGGCCAGCTGGCGGATTACGCCATCACGCGGTTTCTCGCCGAGGTCACCCGCTGATTGGGGCGATAATTTGTAATACAATACGTTACAGATTACTGGGGCTTACCCGGCGGGGCGGAAACCGAGGAGGGCGGGCCGTGGCGCAGGAATTTAGGGCTGGCGTCAGCGCGGGTGATGCGGGATGCATGCGCCTTACTATGGCCAACTGGGAATACAAAGTCATCAGCAGCGGCAAAGGCGGATTCGCCTCCCCGGCGCTGATGGAGAAATTTATCAACGACCTCGGGCAGGAACAGTGGGAGATCATCAATTTCCACCCCGCGCCCGACAATCCGCTGGCCTTTACCGGCCTCGCCCGGCGCCCCGTGGAGCGCGACTGGACGCTGGAGGACGCCGTCGCGGCGGCCGCCCGGGTCGAGACCGACAAGCTGCGCGCCGAGTTCGAGGCCAAGTTCAAGGCCGTCACCACCGGCGCCGTGGCTCCGGCGGCCGCCGAGGAGAAACCCGAGAACCTCATCGACGAGAAAGCCGCCCCCGACGACGGCTTCCGCCGCCCGGTCGACACCTCGCGCGACGACGATCCCGACGCCCCGGAGGACGAGTGGCACAAGCTCACGGCCGAGGATGAGCTGCCGTCGTTCTTCGACGCGCTCAAGCCCCACCTGCGCCGCAACCAGCGCGGCGCGGGCCTGTCGGTCGGCGTGGATTACCTCGCCAAGAGATGGAACCTCGAGGAAGCCGACGTGAAGGGCGCGCTCGTGGAGTGCGGCCTGCAGATTCCCGCCGATGAGAACGCCAAGCCCGTCTATGTGGAATACGACGGCGACCTCTATTGGGTGAACATCAACCGTCGCGGCGAGATCTGGATCAACACGCGGGAGAAACCTGAGCCAGTCTTCCGCATCGTGCCCGGCAAGCGCCTGACTGATGACGAGGTGCCGGCCGAGATGGCGGCCGCACCCGCGCCGGCCCAGCCGGAGCACCGCGCCGACCGCCGCGAGGAGCGTCCGCGGCAACCCGCGCCGGCCCAATCGCCGCGCGAGGACGCCGGGGCACCCAAGACTTTTCTCGGGAAGATCCGCGGCATGATGCGCCGCAACCGCCGCGGCCACGGCTGGTCCGGCAGCTTCCCCTATCTCACCAAGGCCCTGAAACTCGACGAGGCGCAGTTGCTCGAACAGCTCGCGGTATTCGGCCTCCGGCTTGAGGGCGGCGACGAGCCAGTCCTCGCGCACGAGGGCGGGTTTGCCTACTGGCTCAACCGGAACCAGCGCGGCGAGATCTGGATCAACGCCGAGGAAGGGACTGGGGACCCGTCTTCGCCCGGCTCCGACGAGGCAAGCAGAGGATCCTCCTTCGCCAAGGCTCCGAAGGACACGGCAGCAAACACTGAGACGGGTGGCGAGCGCCGCCACGAGAGTCCGCACACCGACGGCGCCCAATCCAAACCCCTCCCGCCGGAAAACATTCTCACCGCCGTGCGTTTGCTCATGCAGCCGAAGAAACGCGGCGAGGGTGTGACCGCGCCGTTGCCCGAGGTGGCGGAGAAGTTGGAGAAATCCGCCGAGCAGGTGCTCGCCTTGCTGGCGACCGCCGGCCTGCAATTGCCGGAGTCGCCCAAGGCCAAGCCGACCTTCGCCGAGCACGGCGGGGAAATCTACTGGCTGAACGCCAACACCAAGGGCCAGGTGTGGCTCAACGCCAAGGCGGCGAAGAAGCCCCGCGAGAAAAAGTCCGCCGGCTAGTGCAACTTGGCTAAGTCGATCACCCGAAAACGGCCGATTCTCGGAGGGCATGGAGCTTAATGGAGGGCTGGGGAATTTGTTTTTTCGCGAATGCTGTAGCAAAGGAATGTCAGGAGTGCGGTCTGGCTGATTGATATCCGGTAAAACTGGCAAGGGCTGATGCCTCGTGCGGATTTTTGGTCGACAACTCTGGGGGGCAGTCATGGCTGCATCAGTTCTCCGCGAGCGTGAGCGCGGAGTGGCTCCGAAAAACTTCTCCCATGCCCGCCCGCCCCGCACCTTCGCTCCGATCGTGGCCGGCATACTTGGCGCTCTCCCTCCTCGCGGCGCTATCGCTCCAGGCCCAGCCCGCCGCCCGGACAGCCGATGAGAAATGGTCTGACCTCGTCCAGCTGACCAAGGCTAATCATGGCGCGGCGCACAGTCGCGCGGAAGCCGCCACCGCCAAACAGGCCCAGCAGGTGCATCTGCAAAAGGTGGCGAATGACGCCGCCAAGTTCGCCCGCGATCATCCCGGCCATCCGCAGTCGGCCGAGGCGCGCCGGTGGGAGGCGAAGAGCCGCCTGACCGACGCCCTGCTCGGGGCGGACACCGTTTCGGCCGCAGTGAGCAAACTCGCGAACGAGGCGCGGTGTGATTCGCGTCTGCCTGTGGCGGAGCGCTACGAAGTGGCGTTTCTCGCGGAGATGGCGGGCGAGGGCGACCGTCGCGGCAAAAAGGATCGTGCCACCTGGCTCGCTGCTCGCGAACAAAGCGCCCGCACGCTCATCACCGAATTTCCCGGCCAGCCCGGCGGCTACAGCCTCCTCCTGCAAGCGGCCACCCGCGGCACCGGCGCCGCCGCCGCGACCGCCGCGCGCGATCTCGTCGCCTCAAGTGCTCCGGCGGATCTCAAGGCCGCCGCGCAGGATCTGCTCGACCGCCAGGCGCTGGTCGGACAGACGCTGGCCGCCGCGACCGCAGGTGTATTGGGTGCTGCCAAGGTGTTCGAACCGGCGTCCGGCCAGCCGCTCATCATCTATACCTGGAGCCCGGCTAATCCCGGCAGCATCGGTCTGGCCAAGGAACTTGCCCGGCTCGCCCCCGCCGGTGCGGTCATCGTCGGCATCAATCTCGGTCGCGATGTCGCGGCGGCCAAAGCCACGGCGGCGAAGCTCCCCGGGACGCAGCTTTACGATGGCCGCGGTTTCGACAGCCCGCTGGTGCGTCTGCTCCGGCTCACTTCCGCGCCGCTGGTTTATCTCGTGGACCGGTCGGGCGTCATCCGCCGCACCGACGCGCACAACGATCTCGCCGCGCAACTCGCCGCTTTGAAGGGCAAGCCATGAACCTGAGCCGCACTCTCCTCTCCCTTTCCTTCCTGCTGCTGGCGGCGGGCCGTTTACCTGCGGCGGCAGTGTGGTTTACCTCCGCGCCCTCACCGGTGGAAAGCGGCCAGGGCTACTACGTCGAGGCCTATGCCTTCGGCTATTACGAAGACGCAGGCATGAACCTGACCCTCTACAAAAACTGGGGCGGGTTTGCCTCGGGCTGGGGCTGGACGGATGCCATGGCTGGCGCCTGGACCTCCGACTCCGGTCCCCAGTCGGTCGAGTATCTGGCCGAAGGCTGGGATCCCTATGACGGCTCGGCCTGGGCCTGGGCCAGCGTCACAGTCAACGGCACACCGCCCCCGGCGAACAACCCGCCCAATGCCTGGGTGGAGGTGGACGGCTACGGCCACACCGCCACCGTCGTCCGGCCCGCCGGCGGCACCGTCAACATCACGGTCCGCTACAAGGCCGGCGATCCCGATGGCAACCTCGCGCGCATCCGCCCGCAGGTGTGGCATCCCGGCACCGGCCTGTTCACCAACGACGGCGGCGGGTGGACCGGCCAGGGAGGCGGCTATGGCGAGGTCGTCCGCACCATCACCCTCGACCGCAACGGCGACTGGTATTTCTGGACCGACGCGGAGGACACCCCCGGCGTCTTCGTCAACTCCGGCGCGTGGGGCGACGCCTTCCGCCTGAATGTCGTCGAAGGCGCGCCGCCCAACTCACCCCCGGCCATCACGCTGCTCTCGCCCGCGGCGCAGACGATCACCGTCGGCACCGCGCTCACCCTCAGCAGCCGCGCCACCGACGCCAACGGCAACCTCACCCACCACCATCTCGACATCCAGCGGCCCGACGGCTCCTGGAACTGGCAGGGCGGCTTCGCCAACGGTGAGCCCTACAACGGCGGACCGGTCGGCAGCGCGGCAAACTCGACCCGCACCGCCTCGTTCACGTTCGACCAGACCGGCACCTGGCAGGTGCGCTCCTGGGCCAACGACAGCAACAACGCCAACCAGCACTCGGCCACCGTCGCCATCACCGTCAACGTGGCCCCCGACACCACTCCGCCGGGCAGCCCGCAAAACCTGGCGGTCTCCGGCCTCTCCTCCTCCTCCTTCACGCTCTCGTGGACCAACCCCGGCGGAGCCACCGGCTACCGGGTCCGGCTCGACACGGGCGGCTTTTTGGAAATAGGCAATGTCCTGAGCCACACTTTCAGCGGACTGGCCGCAGACAGTTCGCATGCCGTGGAGGTGCAGGCCCGTGATGCCGCCGGCAATTGGTCGGTCACTGCGGGTATGGGTGTCACCACTTCATCGGGTGGCGGTGGCGGAGGCACGGCGAATGAGCAGTCAATCTGGACCCAGGTGCCGCTCCCCAA
Source organism: Verrucomicrobiota bacterium (assembly GCA_031387725.1). Classification (GTDB taxonomy): domain Bacteria; phylum Verrucomicrobiota; class Verrucomicrobiia; order Opitutales; family Opitutaceae; genus Lacunisphaera. Next base: position 15,767 of record JANNDM010000048.1, read on the forward strand.
CGGATACAACGACGGTATTCCCGACGAGATTATCAAAGCGGGCACGCCGGAATTCAGCTATCATATCGATTCGTGGTATACGGAAAACTACGGCTATTCTTCCTATCCGGTGGATAATTATTGGTTTGGGCTGGGGATTTCCCACTTAAATTTGATTTATGGGGACTTCACTTTCTCTTGGCTGCCGAGTGTCCCGTTTTGGGAAGGGGGTTACAACACCTGGCTCAGCCTTGTCTTCCACATTGAGGCCCTGGCCAATGCTGACTACTGGATTTATCGGGACCGCACGGGATCCACGACCCTCAATCCCGCCAACTTTGAGATAGTCGGCACCGCGAATTTCCCGACCACGGCCCCGCAGGATGTCACGGTGCAGATTACCGACCCGGGCAACCATCTCGAAGGCGTCAACTTCTACCTGGTGAAGCCGGGTGTGCCGGCGGGCAACCTGACCTTCACTACTTCTGCGGGTGCCAGCCTCGGCAGCGCGGTCTTTGGCGGCAGCATCCCGACCATCACCTTGCCCAGCGGCACCACGAATCTAATCGTGCAGGCCAAGGATCTCATTGGCCGAATCCTCGGGGTCACCAACAACGGCGTGGTGTTCTCGGTGAAGAACGCACTCGGGCAGCTGATCAACCTGCCGAACAACGGCCTGCTCGATGTCCTTGACATCGGCATCGATCAGAATGGGACCTGGCAGATCGGCGTCAAACTCGGCGGTCAAAGCGACGGCCAGACGACGTGGTTTAACGTCAATGTGCAGCCGGCGACACCGCCGCCGGGGCCGAAGATAGTGCTGTTGCTACACGGGATGAACTCAAACATTGATACTTGGCAGCCGTTCGTGAATGCAGTGTTTAATGGATCAGCTACGAATATTGTTGATGGTGGCATTAATGATACAGCCCCTACACCTGTGAATGGAGTTTACTGTTATCGTCTTCAGTTTGGGTATTTTGATGATGACAGTTCGAGAACCGGGCTGGATGATTTGACAGCCAATAATGCCGTTGGCTATCTCACACACTTATACAATAGGTGCGGAGATTTTGAGTCATTCGATCAACTTGGCCAAGAGGTTGATCAAGCTATTGCACAATTGCTCGCAAGACATCTTCACGCTCAAATCGTCCTGGTTGGTCATAGCCGTGGGGGTATTGCGGCCCGGGCGTTTCTGCAGAAGCCGCCACAGATAGCCTTTCCAGCCCCACCTCCTTCTCTCAGAAAAGCCGCCGTGGTTGGATTTCTGACAACTAGCTCGCCTCATCAAGGAAGTCGCATGGGGCGGATTTATAAATGGCTACATGATAATCCAAGAAATCCGCCTGAGTCGTCTGAAGGTGATTGGAAAGTTGTGGATTTTCTTCGAGGGGAATCATTCCCAGACGAACCAAGGGACACGATAGATGTCCGCCGTCCGACAAACGATGATTTTGCCGATAATACGGCTCCTTTGCTTGGCCTGAATCAAACAAGCTCGCTGGAATATCTCCCGGCCAGTATTAGGTATGGTGAGATTGTTTATAAGAATGCTCATCTGGGCTTACTAACCAACGACGGCGTTAGACGATACTCCGTATTCAGCGGGGGTTCTGGATTTTGGGCTAGCTTAATCACTCACCAGCTGTCGAGTAATGCCAAAACTTATCTTTTGGGTTCGGGCAATACTCCCAGCATGTTTCCGGGTGACGGCCTAGTTCCGGCCAATAATAATCCGGCAAATAATAATGATGAAACACCAAGGTTCACGCAACTGAGCGGTTTTCATGGAGTCGCCATCGCGCCAAAGATTATCACAAATGCTGAAATAGTTCACACTGAAGCGCCAAAACAGGCAGCCGACATTCTAGCCCAGCTCAAGGCGCTAGTTCCTACTTGGTTCCCATGACCCAGCGAAAAATATTCCTAGGCGTAGTCGTTGTTCTTCTCGGCTTCGGGATTGCCGTCTGGGTCGCCAGCGAATCGCCGGTTGCTCCCGAGCGCACCGCAGGCCTTGAAAGCAAAACACCCGTGGCTGGGCCCGCCGTGCTTGGGTCCCCATCCGCCGCGACCGCCAGTTCTGTTGGCAGTCTCGCGTCTAAGTTCTCAGCATTGGATCCTGTCGAGCGGAATGCCTTCTTAACCGAAATGGGCAGCCGTGATTTGGCTTCGATTTTTCAAGCCATGCTTGACGCCGGAAGGGTGGATCATGATCGAAGGCAGCAATTGTCCATCCAGACTGTGCTGGCCTATGCGATGCGGAGGAAGATTCCTGATGCAGGGCTAATTGAAAAAATGCGTCAGTTTGTTAATGATACCTCAAACTCAAACTTTGAGCGAGAGTTGCTGCTTGGAATATTAAGCGGTGCACGAACCAAGGAATCGGTTGAATTACTGCTTCAAGTTACCCCGGCACTATCAGACAAGGGATTGAAACAAGTGGCAATTGCAGGAGTTCGGACAGTCGGTGGAGCGTGGGGAGATGGAATATTCCACGAAGAGTTATCTCCAGCACTTGAGCAAACTTGGCGTGAGTCTCGTGATTCAGTTTTACTAACCTCCGTTGCTGTTGCGTTGGCTGAAGTTGGTGCTGTCAAAGGAATTGATTTGTTATTGGGTTCATTCATGGCGGACAAGGAGCGGGATGAAGTTCGGGCGCGAGCCGCACATGGTGCACTAATATTTGCAACAATGTTAAACCCGAGTGCCGTTCCTCCGCTCTCTGCAATTTTAACCAGTCAGCCGCCTGGAAGTGTTGGTAGCAAACTGGCAAGCGACACACTTGCGCGTATGCCCATACCAGCTGCGGCAAATGCATTGCTGAATTGGCTACAGACTACTGATGCCAGCACCGCAGCACTCGCCTATGACTATGTCGTTCGCTCAACTAGTCCCGCCCAGTTGGACGCATGGAATTCAGCGCTTGATCCAGCCGTGCCGTTTCGGAGCGAAAAAAACCGCGAAGCCATCCGAGCCGGGCTCGCTGAATACCGCAAAAACCGCGGGGGCTGAAATAGGATTTGTTGCACGGACATTAACGCGAATAACGAGCCATGAATATTTTCTCCACCACCAAGCTACTGCTCGGAATCACAACTTCTCTTCTTTTGGCTGGCATCTGCGCGGCGCAGACCACCCCGGCACTGGCCCCCCTCGGTCTCCCCCGGCTGAAGGAGCTGGCTCAGGCCGGCGAGGCCGCGCCGGTGGCGCGGGCCAAGTTTGCCGACACCGATCTGACCGTCCGGGGCGTGGCCGGGGCGCGCAATGGCGAAAAGCGCGGCGCCAAGTTCCTCGCCCTCGATGCGACCAAGGGCTGGTCCCAGCCTCTGCGGGGCAAGCCGGGTGAAATCCTCTTCGTCTCCTTCTCCGTCAACGGCTCGCTGGGCACGGTCATCGAAGTCGGCGGAGCCCGGCTCATCGTCGTCGAAAGCGCCATCACCCATTACGCCACGCTGGTCCTCGATGAAACCACCCCCGCCGGCGTCAACTGGCGTGAACTGGGCCTACACGCCCCCTTGGAACAATACGACGCCCGCTCGCTCGCCTCCTTCTCCGTTCTGACCCTCCGCCTCGAACCGGCCAATGGCGTGTTCGATCTCTACCAGGGCAGCCGACTCGTGGCCGACCACCTCCCGTATAATTCCGGCAAGGACAACCGCCAGGTCACCATCTACGGCGGCGACGCCGGCGCCATGATCAACGGCCTGGTCCAGTCCGACGAAAACCCTCTCTACGAGGACGCCAACGCCAACGGCATCGACGACCGCTTCGAGCAGCAGAAAAACGGCCGCCTCCTGGCCGCCAACATTCCTGCGGCCGACCGCAAAGCCCTGATCAAGGACTGGCGCGACAGCCAGCGCACCGCCCGCCCCGCCGCCCTCTTCGTCAACCTCCCCCGGCCCGACGGGAAGTGAGGCAGTAGCGTTTGTTGATTTGACGACAGTGGGTTCGGAGTTGCCGCCGCTGAACAGGCGCGCAGGCTGGGTGAATTCCCATGCCGCTGCCCCCGGTCATCTTTGAAGACGAGGCCCTGATCGCGTTCGACAAGCCGGGCGGCCTGCCGGTCGCGCCCGGCCGGGGCGGCAAGCCCGGCGAGAACCTGATGGACCTGGTGCTCGCCAAGTGGGGGTCCGACGTGGCCAACGTGCACCGCATCGACACCGAGATGAGCGGGCTGGTGCTGTGTGCGAAGACGAAGCCCGCCCTCGATTTCCTCAGCGGGCAGTTCCAGTCCAAGACCGTCGGGAAAATCTGCCTCGCCCTCACCGTCGGCCTGCCCGCCCGGGATGAATTCACGGTGGACCTGGTGATGAAGGAGGACGAGGCCAAGCCGGGCGTGATGTGCGTGGTGAAAAAACACGGCAAGGCCAGCCAGACCGGGTTCACCGTGCGGGAGAAATTTCCGCAGCCGGCCGGGCGGGCGAGCTTCGCCTGCGTCGAGTGCCGGCCCTTGACCGGCCGGCCGCACCAGATCCGGCTCCATCTCGCGGTGGCGGGCACGCCGGTTCTCAACGATCCGCTCTATGGGAACGAAACGCGGCTCCTGCTTTCCGACTTGAAGCGCGGCTACAAGGGCCGGGCCGATGAGAAGCCGTTGATCGACCGGCTGGCACTGCACGCCAGCGGCCTGACCTTCACCCATCCGCTGAGCCGCGAGCCGATGACCCTCACGGCGCCGCTGCCGAACGATCTGGCGGTCGCTTTGAAATACCTGCGCAAGTTCGCCCGCCCGGCTATCCGGCGCTGAGGCGGGCCCGGGCTTTACTTCCAGCCGGAAGCCGGTTGGATGGGCGGCAGATAATTTATCTCATGAGCGATTCATCTCCGGTTACTTACAGTGTGGATGCGGAGGGCATTGGTTGGCTGACTTTCGACGATCCCGCCAGCCGCGCCAATATCTTCAACCCGCCGGTCCAGGCCGCGCTGCGCGCGGCCGTGGCGGCGCTGGCGGCCCAGCCGTTGAAAGCCGTGGTCGTGCTCAGCGCCAAGGAGAAAATCTTCATCGCCGGCGCCGACCTCAAGTGGCTCGCCGCGCTGCCGGATGCCACCACCGCGACCCAGCTAGCGCGGGAGGGTCAGGCCTTGTTCGCCCAACTCGACAATCTCAAGGTGCCCGTCGTGGCCGCCATCCATGGCGCCTGTGCCGGCGGCGGCTACGAACTGGCGCTCGCCTGCCACTGGCGGATCGCGACCGACGCCAAAGCGACCGTCCTCGGTCTGCCCGAGGTGGGGCTCGGCCTGATTCCGGGCTGGGGCGGCTGCGCGCGATTGCCGCGGCTCATCGGGGCCGAGGCCGCCGTGAACCACATGCTCAAGGCCGCGCTCGTGCCGGCGGCGGCCGCGCTCACGGCGGGACTGGTGGACGAGGTGGTGCCCGCGGCCGAACTGAAGGCCCGGGCCAAAGCCACGGCGATGCGGCTGGCCGCCGAGGGCTTGCCGACGCGGCGCGTCCCGGCCGCGGCGCCGGCGGATTTCTTTGCCAGCCAGCGCAAGCATGCGCTCACGAAATTGCGCGGTCAGCCGGCCCCGCTCGCGGTGCTCGACGCCGTGGAGAAGGGCGCGGGCCTGCCGCTCGGCCCGGCTTTCGACTTGGAGGCCGCGCTGTTCGGCGGAGTTGCGGCGGGCGAAGTGGCGAAGAATCTCATCTACGTCTTTCATCTCCGGGAGCGGGGCAAGAAAACCAGCCTGGACGTCTGGTATCCGGCGGAAAAAACCGCGGCGGTGCCCGAGTCCTTCCGCATCGTCGGCATCCTCGGGGCCGGTGTCATGGGCACCGGCATCGCGCACCTCTGCGCCTCGCGCGGTCTCGGGGTCATCATGTGCGATACGGATCGCTCGGCGGTGGAGCAGGGCATCACGGTCATTCGCGAGCTGTTCAAGCAACAGGAGGAGCGCGGGCAGCTGACCCATGCGCAGGCCCACAAGATGATGGGCGGCATCGGCGTCACCACCAGTCTGGAGGACTTTGAGATGTGCGACCTCGTGATCGAGGCCATCGTCGAGAATGTGGGGGCGAAGCAAAAACTTTACGCCCAACTGTCCAAGATCATGGCGCCCGACTGCGTGTTCGCCTCGAACACCTCGGCGCTGCCGATCGAGGAGCTGGCCGCCACCGCCACCAACCCGGGGCGCTTCGTCGGGCTGCATTTTTTCAACCCGGTCGGCCGCATGCCGCTGGTCGAGCTCGTGCTGGGGAAGGAGACGACCCGCGCCGCGGCGGACCGCGCGCTCGCGCTCACCCAGACGCTGGGCAAGACCGCGGTGGTCTGCCGTTCCGCGCCGGGTTTTTTGGTCACGCGCGTGTTGTTTTTCTATCTCAACGAGGCGTGTCGGCTCTGGGAGCAGGGCGTGGCCACGGAGGTCATCGACCGCGCCATGCGCGACTGGGGCTGGCCGATGGGCCCGATGCGGCTGATCGACGAGGTCGGCGTGGATGTGACGGATTTTATTTTCCAGGAGATGGCGCACTATTTCCCCGACCGCTTCACGAGCACGAAGATCTGTTCGCAGCTGCTCGCCGCCGGCAAGAAAGGCCGTAAGAACGGCGCGAGCACCGGCTTCTACGACTACACCGACGGCAAGGAAAAGCTGAACCCCGCGCTGGCGCCGTTCACGCCCGCCGCGAGCGCCGCGCCCGAGGCCTCCGCTCTGGCGGACCAGCTCAACGGCGTGATGATCGAGGAGACGAAGCGCGTGCTGGCCGAGGGCGTGCTCAAGACGCCGGAGGAGGCCGACCTCGCCCTGCTGCTCGGCACCGGCTTCCCGATCATCCGCGGCGGCCTCATGCACCACGCGAAGAGCCGCGGTCTGTTTGCCGGGTAGGAGGGTAGGGCGGTGGGCGTCGGTTTCCACACCGACGCCAGCCTGCGGGCCAGGGTCTTGGTGAAGGCCTGTCGCCGATATGGAAATCGGCGACCACCCGAATCAGTCTCAGCCAAAGGGGGTAACCCGGCCCCGCGCCCGCCGCGCGGCGGATAAATGCGTTGCAGGGCGCCCGCTTTGGCGGGAAATTTCCCGCCATTCCCATGGCTACCGCCGCCACCCTCAACAAAGAACAGAAGCGCCACCTGTTGCTGACGATGCTGGAGAGCCGGCTCGGCGACCTGCGCGAAGAGAGCCTGAACCGGCAGGGCAAGGGGCACTTTCACGTCTCCGGCCGGGGCCACGAGGCGCTGGCGGCCATCGGCGCCCAGCTGCGCGACAGTGATTTCATCGTGCCGTATTACCGCGATCGCGGCCTGTGCCTGGGCCGCGGCCTGACGACGCGCTACCTCGCCCTGGAATATTTCGCCAAGCGCGACTCGGCCTCGCGCGGCCGGATGATGCCGTCGCATTTCTGCTCGCGGGAACACAACATCGTGAGCGTGCCGACGCCGACCGGTTCGCAGCTGTTGCCGGCCTGCGGCATCGCCTGGGGTTTGCAGCTCGACCAGAAGGATGGCGTGGTCGTCACCACCATCGGCGACGCTGCGGCGCGGCAGGGGGATTTCTACGAGGCGGCGAGCTTTGCGCTGGAAAAGAAACTGCCCCTGCTGCTCCTCGTCGAGGACAACGGCTACGGCATCTCGACGCCGACCAAGGCCAGCAATCCGCTTGCGCTCGAGGTGCTCAACCAGGCGCAGTGGCGCCTCGTGGACGGCCGCGATCCCGGGGCGGTCCACGCCGCCACCCAGCAGGCGCTCGCCGACCTCCGCGCGGGCCGGGGCCCGGTGTTCTTCTGGGTGAAGGTCGAGCGGCTCTCCAGTCACACCAGCTCCGACGACCACTCCCTTTACCGCTCGAAGGCTGACCTCGCGTCGCTGGAGCAGGCCGATCCCATCCGCCACTTGAAGGACGGCATGATCCAGCGCGGCGAGCTGACCGAGAAGGATTATGCGGCGCTCGAAACCGAGTTGAAGGAAAAGGTGCGGCAGGATTACGCCGCCGCCGAGGCGGCCGAGAATCCGCGGGCCGACGAGCTGTTTTTGGAGACCCTGGGGCCGTCGCCCGACCTCAACGAGGAGCTGTTCCCCGCCGGCAAATACCGCATGGGCGACCTGATCAACCGCACGCTGCGGGCCGGGCTCGACGCCGATCCGGGCCGCCTCATCTTCGGCGAGGATGTCGAGGACCCGAAGGGCGGGGTGTTCCGGCTCACGCAGAAGCTCACGGTGGATTTTCCGGGCCAGGTGTTCAACTCACCGCTGGCCGAATCCACCATCATCGGCCTCGCCGGCGGGCTCGCGCTCTACGGCCGCCGGCCGGTGTTCGAGATCCAGTTCATCGATTTCATCTTTCCCGCCTTCAACCAGCTCACGGCCAACCTGGCCAACCTGCGCTGGCGCTCCAACGGCGAATGGAAGGTGCCGGCGGTCATCTACGCGCCCTACGGCGCCTACCTGCCCGGCGGCGGCATCTGGCACTCGCAGGCCAACGAGTCGGTCTTCGCGCACTTCCCCGGCATCAACGTCGTCATCCCCAGCACCCCCGAGGATGCCGCCGGTTTGCTCTGGACCGCGATGCACGCCGAGGACCTGGTGCTCTTCCTCGTGCCGAAGCACCTGCTCTGGGCCGAGCGCGAGACCACCACGCCGGTCGTCTCCATTCCGCTCGGCGTCGCGCGCCGCTGCCGCGAGGGCGACGACCTCACGCTCGTCGCGTGGGGCAACACGATGGAAAAATCCTACGAGGCTCTCGCCGAGCTGAAAGGCGAGGTCGGCGTGGACCTCATCGACCTGCGCTCCATCGCGCCGTGGGACAAGGCCATGATCGAGGCTTCCGTCCGCAAGACCGGCCGTCTCATTATCGTGCAGGAGGACACCGAGAACTGCTCGGTCGGCCAGATGATCATCACCCACATCATGAGCCAGCCCGACCTCTGGGCCGCGCTGAAAGCCCCGCCGGTGCTCGTCTCGAAGGGCCACGTGATGATCGGCTACAATCCCATCTACGAATACGCCGCGCTGCCCGACGTGCCCCGCATCCTCGACGCCATCTGGCGCACGGTGGCGGTGAACGTCACGCGCGGCGAACAGGTGGGAGGGAGCTTGCTCGCGACTCTCTCTGCCCAGCCGGTCGCAACCAAGGTCGCTCCCACCGGCGCCGCCCATGCCCCGCAGAACACCCTGGTCGCCGGCACGAGCGACATCATCGTGCGGGTGCCGATCATGGGCGAGGGCCTGCGCTCGGCCCGCGTCGTCGCGCTCAACAAGCAGCCCGGCGATCCCGTGAAGCACGACGACGTGCTTTGCGAGGTCGAGACCGACAAGGCCGTCTATCCGATCGAGGCGTCGTTCGCCGGCAAGTTCAAGGCGTGGCAGATCAAGCTCGATGACACCGTGCTCATCGGGCAGGAGATCGCGCTCGTCACTGGCGACGCCGCCAGCACGGCCGGCCTGATGATCGAAGGTAGGTCGGGCTTTACGCCCGACGCTTCGAAGTCGGGGATAAACCCCGACCTACAGAAAACCGTCGCTCGGTCCGCCGGGCCGGCGCACGTCATTTCCTCAACCCCCGTTCCCATGAAAGGTAATGTTCGCCCGCCCGCTTTGCATCCGGCCATCACCAAGCGACTCGATGCCGTCGTCCCCGCCAACATGCTCATGGATGTCCGCTGGGACGGGCTGCGCGCCGCGCGCGAGGCCGCGAAACAGAAACACGGCAAGGCCGCCGCGTCACCCTCGGCAATGATGGCGTGGTGTGTCGTCCGCGCCCAGGAGAAGCACGCAGCCTTCCGCTGCATCGTGAACAAGGACGGCGCCATCCTCGAGCAGGTCGATTTCGAACTCGGCGTCGCCGTGGCGCTGGACGGCGACCGGCTCGCCACCGCACCGGTGGTCAACGCGAACAAACTTTCCTGGGGCGACTTCGTGACGGCCTACAACCGGGCCGTCGAGGAAACGCGCGCGGGCAAGCTCAGCGACGTGCAGGCCCCGGTGAATCTGACGAGCCTTGGTGCCTTTGGCGTCGAGAGCGCCACGCCCATCGTGGTGCCGCCCTCCATGGGCACGCTTTTCATCGGCACGGCGCACGAGCGCCTGATCAACGACGGCGGCGTCATCCACCCCGCCGAGGTCGTCACGCTGTCGCTCACTTTCGACCACAAGGTCGTCAACGGCGCCACCGCCGCGGCCTTCCTGCAGGAAGTGAAGAGCCGGATGGAAGGCTTCAAGCTGCCGGGGTGATCGCTGGCCAATCAAACCATCGGGCGGAATTTGTCGACGACGCCGGTGAGACAGGCGGTGATCTGGCCCAGCGATCCGCCTCCGCTGGAAGCTACGGGCGCGACAAGACACCCCTCGGCGGTGTTCACCAGCTCGGCGAAGACGGTGCCGCCGGAGCGGGCGGGCTGGATAGCGGTGCTCATGAATGGGTGCGACGGAAGAACTCCCGCGGGTTGACTATGTCCACGACGACCTTGGCGGTGATGTCGAGGAGATCCTTGTCCACGGTGACCAGCATGTCGGCTTTGGCCGCGAGGGCGGTGCCAAGGATGGCGGCATCGGCGGGATCGCGACAAAGGTCGGCGGCTACGGGGAGGGGTGCCACAATGAGTGCCACGGCGCGATAGTCATCCACGAACGAACGGGCCGTCTCGGGGGTGTAGCGGAGTTTTTTGATCATCGTGCGCTCGAATTCATCCAAGATGTAGTCGGAGAGGACCAGCCGGTGCTCGCGAAGGGTGAGCTTGACGACATCGGCGCAGGTGCCGGTCGTGGTGATCTGGGCGGCGACCAGCACCGAGGTGTCCAATGTGACGATCACTTGGTCCTGACGCCAAGGTGCCGGAAGACGTCCTCGTCCGTAAAGATGCCCAGCTTTTGGGCATGCGGGACGGCGCGGGCGCGGGCCTGCTCGAAGCGCCAGACACGCATCTGGCGCTCGATGGCGTCGCGGGCGAGATCGCTCTTGGTAAGCTTGGCCTGCTTGCTCGCGGCGGTGAGGTCGCGGCTGAGCTTGGCGGGCAGGCGGAGGGTGAGCGTGGGCATGTATTACACTGTAATACAGAGGACGGGTCTGTCAATCCAACGCCCGGCGCGGCGGGTGAAGCGCGAACTTGTTTTCTGCACTTGTAGCGGCGGTCTATGACCGCCGTTGAAGGCTGCCCCGTGCTCCCGGCGGTCATAGACCGCCGTTACAAAATATTGAGATATGCCCTCTCCCCAAGAGGATGACAGGGCTCACACCATCGGCCGGAACTTTCCCACCACGCCGGCGAGGCAGGCCGTGATCTGACCTAAGGAGCAAACTTCCACGGTGCTCACCAGCTCGGCGAAGACGTTGCCGCCGGAGCGGGCGACGTTCTCGAGGCGTTGGAGCGCCGCGGGGGCTTTCTTCGCGTGTTTCTTCTTGAAGGCCTTGAGGCGTTCAACCTGCAGGCGCTGTTGGCGCGGCGGGGTGCGGGCGAGGGGGACGCTCGGCATCGGCTCGTGCGAAATGTATTTGTTGAGGCCGATGATCGGGCGCTCGCCGGAGTAGATCTGCGTCTCGATGCGGTGGCCGGATTCCTGGATTTTGCTGCGCTGGTAGCGCTGCTCCATGGCGGCGATGACGCCGCCGAGGGTGTCCATCTCGCGAAAGACAGCGAGGATGGCCTTCTCGACTTGGCGCTCGAGCATGAGCAGGCCGGGCGCGCCGCCGAAGAGATTCATCGTGTGTTTGAAGAGGCCCGACTCCTCGAGGAGGATGGACTGGCCGTGCGAGGCGAGCAGCGCGTATTTTTCCGTCGGCGTGGTGAAGGGCTCGTCGGCGGAGTTCGAGTGGCATGAATTGGTGTAATTCATGTAGGCGATCATCAGCTCGGCGGCGGTGCGCGTGAGGTTGTTCTGGAACTCGGCGGCGATGAGCGAGCGGCCGGAGGTCTGCGTGTGCAGCTTGAGGGCCTGCGCCTTGGCGTTGGCCCCGAAGACATCGCGCATACCGATGGCCCAGATGCGGCGGCAGACGCGGCCGAGCACGAGGTATTCGACGTCGAGGCCGCAGTCCAAAAAGAAGGAAAGGCGCGGGCCGAACTGGTTGACGTCGGCGCCGCGATTCTTGAGCAGCTCCGCATAAGTGAAGCCGTTGGAGAGCGTGAAGGCCGCCTGCTGCACCGGCGTGGCCCCCGCCTCGGCGATGTGGTAACCGGAGATCGAGACGGGATACCACTTGGGCATGTTCGGCACGCACCACTCGATCATGTCGCAGAGGAAGCGCAGCGAGGCGTCCACCGGGAAGATGACCTCGTTTTGCGCCTGCACTTCCTTGAGCATGTCGGCCTGGATGGTGCCGCGGAGATTGGCGACGCAACCGGGACCGAAGCGGCGCTTGGCGGAGGCGATGAACATCGCGAGGATGACCGGCGCGGGGGCGTTCATGGTCATCGAGACCGAGGCGTCGGAGCGCGTCAGGTCGAAGCCGGCGAAAAGCCGTCCCATGTCTTCGACCGTGTCGATGGCCACGCCACCCTCGCCGACCTTGCCGAGCACGCCTTCGTGGTCGGAGTCGAGGCCGTAGAGGGTGGGGCCGTCGAACGCGGTGGAGAGGCGCAGGCTTTTCTGGTGCGTGTTGAGATATTTGAAGCGCGCGTTGGTGTCCTCAGCGAGGCCGAGTCCGGCGAAGAGGCGCATCGGCTCCTCGTTCACCTTGCCCGCGGTCGCCTCGGCACCGCGATCCAGATACATCTCGCGGTAGGCGGCGGTGGCGTAGGGAAACTGGCCGGGGAAACCCTGGCCGAGCAGATAGTCGGCAATGGCGCCGGGTTCGTCGGTGTCGGGCAGCGCGAGGCGCGGCAGCAGCGTGCCGGTGGGCGACTGGGTCATCCCGACCGAGGCGCGCAGCTGCGCCCACTTGGCGCGGAGCTCGGCGGCGAACTTGGGGTCGGTGCGGGCGCGCGCCACCTCGGCGGTGACGTGGGCGTTGTAGGCGTCGACCGAGTCGGCGATTTTTCCGAGCGAGCTCATGCGGCACCTCCGGTGCCGAGGTTTGAAGTGAGAGGCATGAGGTATGAGGTTGGAATCTTGTAGGTGGCGTGCTTGCACGCCACGTTGCGCACGAGCGCGCAACCTACAGGGCGGCGAGTGATGCTGCGATTCACGACGTGACCTCCAGTTGACAGGCCTTCTCGCCGCCGTGCGCAACGTCGAGGCCGTCGAGTTTCGCGATCGCGGCGTAGAGCGCGTCCACCCCCGGGTCGAAATGCCTGGCGGCCGTCGTGGCGTGGAGGGTCTGGCCCTTGCCGTTCTGGTTGAGGCGGGCCTGAATTTCGGCCTTGGCGGTGTGCGCCATGGCGTGATCGCACTTGTTGAGGGCGATGAGGTCGGCGCCGTTGAGCAGCGCGATCTTCTGGAGCTGGATCAGGCCGCCGTAATGCGGCGCGAGGACGAAGAGCGTGGCGTCCACGAGCGACGGACCCTTCCCGAAAATGCGGAACGGGTCGCTTTCCTGACCGACGCCGACGGACTCGACGAAGATGAGATCGAACTCGCCGGAGTTTTTGAGAATATCAATCGCGGCCGGGGCGGCGGCGGAGAGACCGGTGAGGCTGCCGCGCGTGGCGAGGGAACGGAAGAACACGCGGTCGTCCTGCGCATAGATGGCGCTGACGCGATCGCCGAGGATGGCACCGCCGGAGTCGGGGTGCGACGGGTCGTTGGCGAGCAGGGCGATGCGGCCGGTGGGATTGGACCGCAGGAAGCGCGAGGTCAGCTCATCGATGAGCGTGGACTTGCCCGCGCCGCCCGGGCCGGCGACGCCGACGACATACGAACGGCGCTTGGCGCCGTTCGAGGAGCGGGTAGCGGGTAGCGGGTAGCGGGTAGATCCGGATTCGGCGATCGTGATCGCCCGGGCCAGCGCGCGGTCGCCCTTGAACTTGGCGTTCGGCTTCGCGGCGCGGGCGTAGTCGCGCTTGATCTCCGCCATCATCTGCTCGAGCGGTGTGCCGGCGAAATAGATGCGGTCGGTGCCCTGGCGTTTCATCACACGCTCGTCGGCGTGGGTGATCGTGCCGCCGCCGCCGCCGAAGACGGGGATGTCGCCGTTGCCGGATTTCTTCAGCTGGTCGGAGACCTCCTTGAAAAAGACAATGTGACCGCCGTTGTAGGATGAGAGGCCGACGACGTTGACGTCCTCCTGGATGGCGGCGCGGACGATGGCGGAGGCGGCCTGGTGGTAGCCGAGGTAGATGACCTCGATCCCGTGGCGGGCCAGCTCGATGTTGATGGTGGTGACGGCGCTGTCGTGCCCGTCGCACACCGGCACGGCGGTGAGGATGCGGAGCGGGGTGGGGGACTTGGCTGCAGCCATGGTGGCTAGGAAAGGGAGGAATCCGCCGGGCGCAATGGCCGAGAGAACGGGCGGGCCGGGCCGGGAGCCGATTTGGCTCTTTTGGCGTAGAGCGTCTCGCCGATGGGCCTAAAACTCGGCCGTGCCCGGCGTGCGGGCGAAGGGGATGACGTCGCGGATGTTGGCCACGCCGGTGACGAACATCAGCATGCGCTCGAAGCCGAGGCCGAAGCCCGCGTGCGGCACGCTGCCGTAGCGGCGCAGGTCGAGATACCACCAGTAATCCTTTTCGTTGAGGTGGTGCAGCATCATGCCGGCGCGGAGCTGCTCCAGGCGCTCCTCGCGCTGGCTGCCGCCGATGATCTCCCCGATGCCGGGCACGAGCAGGTCCATCGCGGCGACGGTTTCGCGGCCGGGAGCGCAACCGTCGTTCTGGCGCATGTAGAACGCCTTGATCGCGCGCGGGTAGTTGAAGACCGTGACCGGGCACTTGAAATGCTCCTCGGTGAGGTAGCGCTCGTGCTCGGCCTGAAGGTTGGCGCCCCACGACACGGGGTGCTCCCAGGTCTTGCCCGACTGGTTCAGGATTTCGACCGCGTCGGTGTAACTGCAGCGGACAAACGGTTTCTCCAAAACGAAATCAAGGCGGGCGAGCAGTTCCTTGTCCACGAATTTGGAGAAGAACTCGAGGTCGGCGGCACAGTGTTGCTTGGCGTCGCGGATGAGGTGTTTCACGAATTTCTCGGCGAGATCCATATTGCCGCTGAGGTCGCAGAACGCCACTTCGGGCTCGATCATCCAGAACTCGGCGGCGTGGCGCGAGGTGTTGCTGTTCTCGGCGCGGAAGGTCGGGCCGAAGGTGTAAACGCTGGACAGCGCGTGAGCGAAGATCTCGCCCTCGAGCTGGCCGGAGACGGTGAGGAAGGTTTTTTTCCCGAAGAAATCCTTGGCATGGTCCACGTGCTTGTCCGCGCCGCGCGGCGGGTTCTCAAGGTCGAGCGCGGTCACGCGGAACATGTTGCCCGCGCCCTCGGCGTCGCTGGCGGTGATGATGGGCGTGTGGACGTAGTGGAAGTTGCGTTCCTGAAAAAACTGGTGGACGGCGTAGGCCAGCCGGCTGCGCACGCGGAAGACCGCGCCGAAGAGATTCGAGCGCGGACGCAGGTGGGCGATCTCACGGAGGAATTCCAGCGTATGGCCCTTCTTCTGGAGCGGGTAGGTGGCGTCGGCCTCGCCGAGCACGGTGAACTTTTCCGCGACGACCTCCCATTTCTGGCCGCCGCCCTTGGACTCGACGAGCCTGCCGCTCACCTCGACGGAGGCGCCGGTGTTGGCGCGGGCGACGTGGGCGTAGTCGGGCAAGGCGGCATCCACGATGATCTGCAGGCCCTTCAGGCAGGAGCCGTCGTTCAGCTCGATGAACGAGAAGGCCTTGGCGTCGCGCCGAGTGCGGACCCAGCCCTGGAGGAAGATGGCGTCGGCCGGTGCGGTGGCGTTGAGGGCGTCTTTGACGAGGGTGCGGAGCATGGGGAGGATTAGCGCCCACGATTACACGGATGGGTGCGGTTGCAGAAGCCTGAAATGGCGGGCGGCCGGGCGGGTATTGGGATTGCAGGCCGGCCGGGTATTTCTTGTGCTCCCTGACACGCCGGCACCGTATGGCTACAACCCCACTCTCATGAGCAATCCCGCCAGCAGCATCCGCCCCGCCGTGATCAACCATGTGGTCAAGGGACTGCTCCACTTCGGCCTCGCGGCCTTGCTCGGTTTTCTCGCCATCCAATTCGGCTTCCTGGACGAGCGGATGGCCGAACGGGGCGAACAACTGATCTTCGGGGCGTCCTTCGGCGCGATCGCGCTCGGCTTTGCCCTCGCGGGTTGCCGCAACGTCCATGCCCTGCTCCGGCCGCCGTCTTTGCTCCTGAGTCCCGAGGGCGTGAAGCTCCGCTGCTGGCGCGGCACCGGGTTCACCGGGTTTTTCCTGCCGTATTACCGGGTGCACGACTATTGGATCCCGTGGACGGACTTCGGCCAGACGGAAGCTTTCACGTATCGCGTCAACGGCGTCCCGCTGGAGCAGGAGTTGCGCATCCAGACGACCACGCAGGGGCTGGTGGCCTTCGGCTGGGATGTGTTCAGCCCCAATGTGGCACGCATCCAGCGCAGCATCCTCGACTACATCGACGAGATTTTCCGCGGGGCGAAACGGGCGGAGGCAAAAATCCCCGAGCTCCAGCGCCTCCGCTGGCAGCAACCGCTGCTGTTCAAGTTTTCCATCATCCCGTTCTGGCTGGCACCGCTGGCCGTGGCCGGCGCCGTCGGAGCGATCCTGGCCGGGGACGCGCTGGAGGCGAAAGGCGACTGGCCCGCGGTGGTCGCGATCATGTGCGTGCTCGGTGCGCTCATCGCGGGCGGCAAATGGTGGCGCGCCCGCCGGAGCTGCACGGTGGAATTCCGCAGCGACGGCCTGGCGCTCGGTTCCTCGATGAATTCATTGCGGATCATCCCGTGGGCGGACATCCAGTTCGTGCGGCCGCAGACCTTTGCCAGCACCTATAGCGGGAGTTCCGGCGGCACGCCGGCCCTGGTCGGATTGGAAATCCGTCGGACCGCCGGCAGCTATCTGACAATCGAAGGGCTGACATCGGAGGAATTGCAGCGGCTCCACGTGTTGCTCGAGCCGCCGCTCGATGCCGTCATCGTCGCGCGGGCCAGCATCGCCCGCGGCACCGCCCCCGAGGCGGCCGCCGTCGCCGCCGGGCTCGCGCCGCGCTAAATACTACCGCTCGATGCCGACGGGATAGAGCAGGTAGCGGTCGTCGTAGAATTTGCTTTGCGCGTAGAACCACTGGAGCCGCGCCGTCGGGTCGGCGGCGAACTTCGGCTCCGCGGCGAGCTTCGCCTCGAACTCAGCCTTCAGCTGCGGGTCATCGGCCAGCATCTTCTCCGCGAGCGGGGCGATGACGTAGCCCTCGATGTATTCCGTCCGCTGGAGGATTTCGTTGAAAAAGCCCCAGGCGAGCAGCGAGTCGGCGCTCTCGGGTTCCAGCAAAGACACAGCGAGATCGCCGAGCGGTTGGTCGGTTGAAACGCGGACGGAGCCGGCGGGGAAATTCTCAGTGCGGGTCAGGTGTTCGACACTGGTGGTGAGCGTGTGGCGACCCTCGAAGGGATGGAAGCCCTCGCCGGGTTGGGGCTTGGGATCCACCAAGCGATACATGCCGACGGTCACGGTCCGCGGCTCGGTCAGGGTTTCAAGGGCGATGCCGTGGAGTTTCAGCCGGGCTATGACCTCGGGTTTGGTCACGGGCACCCAGTAGGCTTGCGGGCGGGAGAGAAGCAGGCCGGGTTTGGTGTTCACGTGCACCGGGATTTTCTCGTAGGTCTTGGGCGTGCCGAGCCAGCGGATCTCCTTGGTGCCCGAGGCGGGCGAGACGTATTCCTCGTAGGCGATGCCGGCGAAATCCATCGTGTCCTGCCGGTCGGAATTGCCGGTCCAGTTCATGGGGACCGTGGCGGGCCGGGCTTTGGCATCAGCGCTCACGGCGGGATCGAGGGTGGCGATGTGCTCCCCCAGCACCCGCAATGAGGCCACGAGCAACACGTAGGTGCCGAGCACGCGTTGCTGGTAGGGTTTGAGCGAGTGGTTCTCAACCAGCACGGACGGCAGGTGGCGCAGGTCGCCGTAGCAATTCGAGAAACGCGGATTGCCCGGGCCGCTGGGGATGCCGGCCAGCAGGTCGCGGTTGTTGACGGCGTTGATGAGCGGACCGGGGATGTGGCCGGCGGCCTTGAGCGCGGCGTCCACCGCCGGTCGCCACGTCTTGTCCAGCCACGCGCCGATTTGCGGCGACCAGGCGGGCGTGCCGTCCCACCCGTGGAAGCCGTAGGTGATGTCGTATTGGTAGTCGATGCCGTCGGTGACGTGCAGGTCGAGGTAGAGCGAAGGCTTCCAGGTGTTGATCAGGTGCAGCATCGCCTTCATCTCGGGCGCGTCGGCCTTCATATAGTCGCGGTTGAGATTCAGGTTCTGCGCCGTGGTGCGCCAGCCCTGGTGGACCGGGCCGCGCTGGTTGGGGCGGTTCCACTCGGAGCTCCGCTCGTGGCCGTCGGCATTGAAGATCGGGACGAAGAGGAAATTCGCGTGGTCCAGCAGCGCGGCCTTGCCGCCGAACGCGAGGTCGCGCAGCAGCATCAACCCGGCATCCTTGCCGTCGATCTCGCCGGAATGAATGCCGGCCTGCGCGAGCAGCGTGGGCCGGCTGTTACTGCGAATGTCCTGGGGATTGCCCTTGGCGGCCAGCACGACGTAAAGAGTTCGCCCCTGCGCGGTCCGGCCGAAGGGCAGCAGTTTGATCAACCGGGAGGCCTCGGCGAGCCGTTTGAGGTAGGCGATGGTTTCGTCGTAATTGGGCGTGTCGGTGAGGCCGGTCTTTTCCGACGGCGTGATCCAAGGATTGTCCGGCTTGGCGATGAGCGCCTCGCTGGCGCCGTGCCACGGTGGGACGGGCGGCAGAAAATCAGCCGGGTTGGCGGCAAAGGTGGTGGCGGCGAGGGCGAGAACAAACAGGGGCAGGGCGAGCTTCATGCGGACAAAGGAATCAGCATTGACGGGATTGCCGCCAGAAAATACTCGGGCGCGGCGGCAGTCGCGGGTAAATCCATGGCAGCACTGTGTCGTTGGTCCCAGCCGGACGGATTGACGCGCCCCGGCGGCCGCAGGTAGGTTGCCGCACGATCATGAGCCAACTGCTTTCCGACGCCGCCACGCGGTCCGCCCGCTATCTCCAGGAAATCCAGAGCCGCGCCGTCGCGCCCTCGGTCGCCGCGGTCGCCGCGCTCCGGGCCTTCGACGAGCCGCTGCCCGTCGGGCCCACCGATCCGGCGGACACGCTGCGGCTGCTCGATGAGGTCGGTTCGCCCGCCACGATGGGCATGGCTGGGCCGCGTTTTTTTGGTTTTGTCATCGGCGGCTCGCTGCCGGTCACGCTCGCCGCCAACTGGCTGGCGGGTGCCTGGGACCAGAACGCCGCGATGTATCGCGCCACGCCCGGCGTGGCCCACCTTGAACAGGTCGCCCTGCGCTGGATGCTTGACGTGCTCCGCCTGCCCGCGGACGCGACCGGGGCTTTTGTCACGGGCGCGACCGTCGCCAATCTCACCGCGCTGGCCGCCGCGCGCCATGTTGTCCTCAAGCGCGCGGGCTGGAACGTCGAGGCCGATGGCCTCTTCGGCGCGCCGCCGATCACGGTCATCGTCAGCGCCGAGGTGCATCCCTCGGTCACGAAATCCCTCGGCATGCTCGGGCTCGGCCGCAACCGCGTGGTCAAGGTGCCGGTGGACGGACAGGGCCGCATGCGGGCGGACGCCCTGCCAAAAATTTCCGGACCCACCATCGTGATCGTGCAGGCGGGCAACGTGAACACCGGGGCCTTCGATCCCATTGCGGAAATCTGCGCCCAGGCGCATGCGGCCGGCGCGTGGGTGCATGTCGACGGTGCCTTCGGCCTCTGGGCGGCGGCGTCAGTGAAACTCGCGCCGCTCTGCCGCGGCCTGGAAGCCGCCGATTCGTGGGCGACCGACGCGCACAAGTGGCTCAATGTGCCCTACGACAGCGGGCTGGCTTTCGTGCGCGACCCGCTCGCGCTCCAGGCCGCCATGGCCATCACCGCCGAATACCTGCTGACGCAGACCGAGTGCCGCAACCCCGCGGATTTCACGCCGGAGTTGTCGCGCCGGGCGCGCGGCGTGGAGGTGTGGGCGGCGCTGCGCTCGCTGGGGCGCGCGGGTCTGGCGGAGATGTTCGAGCGCAATTGCGCGCAGGCCCGGCGTTTCGCGGATAAACTACAGGCCGGTGGTTGCGAGATCCTCAATGACATCGTGCTGAACCAGGTTCTGGTCACATTCGGCGACGCTGAGAAAACCAAGCGCGTCATCTCGGCCATCCAGGAGGAGGGCACGTGCTGGGCGGGCATCACGGTGTGGCAAGGGCGCACCGCCATGCGCCTCAGCGTGTCGTCGTGGGCCACGACCGACGCCGACGTCGACAAAAGTGTCGCCGCGATGCTGCGCGCGGCGGCCAAGAATTGAATACTGAAGCATTCCCCGCGGCTTGCCGCGGGGTTTCCCAAGTGGGATTAGGACGCCGCCCGGTCAGCCCCGCCGGGGCGGGGCTGTACAAGACGCGCGGAGAATCCTCGGGGCTTGCCCCGAGGAGTAGCGCTGGCGGAGGGGCGGCGTTCAATCAGCAGGTCGGTGGCAGACATGAGTTGCCCCTGCCCGGTGTGCGTTCTGGCGCAAAGTATTGGCGGGATGATTTTGTCATCCTTCTTCTAAGAGGAGCGCGCTTGCGGCGTATAGTGCTTGTCGGGCACAATGATTCCCGGAAACCCGTTCAGTATTTCTGTGAGTTCAACCCCTTCCATCACCCGCCGGGAAGCCCTGCAGGGCTTCGTTGTGATCGGCGCGACCGCGCTGTTGGGGCGCCTCGGCGCGGCCGATCTCCGGCCGAACCCGCTGTTGACGCGTCGCATCCCTGCCAGCGGCGAGGAGATTCCTGTCGTGGGGCTCGGCAGCTGGATCACGTTCAATGTTGGTGATGACCCGGAGGCGCGCGCCGAGTGCACCGAGGTGATGCGCCGGTTTTTCGGCCTGGGCGGACGGCTGATCGACTCGTCGCCGATGTATGGCTCCTCGCCGGCGGTCATCGGCCACGGCCTCGCGAAACTGGGCCGTGCCCAGGACGTGTTTTCCGCCGAGAAAGTCTGGACTTCGGGTCGCGACGGCGCGGCGCAGATCGAGGAGACGCGCCGGCGCTGGGGCGTGCCGGGCTTCGACTTGCTGCAGGTCCACAACCTCGACAACTGGGAGACGCACCTGCCGCTGCTGTTCGAGATGAAGGCGGCGAAGAAGCTGCGCTACGTCGGCATCACCACCTCGCACGGGCGGCGCACGGCGGAGACGGAGCAGATCATGCGGACGCAGCCGCTGGACTTCGTGCAGGTGACCTACAACGCGGCCGACCGCGAGCTGGAGCAGCGCCTGCTCCCGCTGGCGCAGGAGCGCGGCATCGCCGTGATCGTCAACCGGCCGTTCCGCGAGGGCGCATTGATCAAGGCGATGCAGCGGCACCCGTTGCCGGCGTGGGCGGCGGAGTGCGATTGCCAGAATTGGGCGCAGTTCCTCCTCAAATTCATCGTGTCGCATCCGGCGGTGACGTGCGCGATTCCCGCCACCAGCAATCCCGCCCATGTGATCGAGAACATGGGCGCGGCCTACGGGCGGCTGCCCGATGCCACGATGCGGCGGCGCATGATCGCCCATGTCGAGTCCCTCTGATGACGGAGTGGTGGACATATTCGCCGGCGAACTTCCTGATGTTCTCGGCGCGGACGTATTACCGGCTGTTTGAGCGGCACAACGCGGCGCTGTGGCCCGGACAGTTCATGGCGCTGCTGGCCGGCGCGTTTGTGTTCGCACTGCTGTGGCGCCGGCCGGACCAACGCACCACCCGGATCGCCTGCGGCGGGCTGGTCGCCAGCTGGTTCATTGTGGCGATCGGATATTTCTGGCTGCGCTATGCGACGATTCACACCGGCGGACGCTGGTTCGCCGCTGCCTTCGCGGCGCAGGCCCTGGCGCTCGCATGGGGCGGCGTGGTGCGGCCGCAGCTCGAATGGGAAGCCAAGTTCACGGCTCGCAGCCGCACGGGCTTGGGGCTGTTGTTGTTTTCGATCCTGCTGTATCCGCTCGTCGGGCGTCTGCTGGGGCGACCGTGGATGCAAGCGGAGGTGTTCGGCCTGACACCCGACCCGACCGTGCTGGCCACGCTGGGCCTGTTGCTCGGGGCGAAGCGCCCGCCGTGGTGGTTGTGGATCGTGCCGGTAGGGTGGGGCCTGTTCAGTGCCATGACGCTGTGGGCGCTGCACGCCCCCGAGGCGTTGGGGATGGGCCTGGTGCCGGTGGTCTGTGTGGTGCTGGTCTTCCGATCCAGGTGCGCACAGGTGGTTGTATAGGACGGACCCAGTTGCTTAGGTGGAAGCTCGCAGGGCGGACCAGGTCCACAGCGCGGCGGCGAGATCCACGGTTCCGAGCAGGGCGAGCGGAGCCGGAGCGAGTTTCAACAGCACGAGCGCGCCGAAGACGACAAACACGCCACCGCGCACGAACACCGTGGCGCGGATGAGCGGCACAAGATTGGCGCGCGCGGCCACGACGTAATAGGCCGCGAGACAGAGCGAAAGCACCCCCAGCACGCGGAGCCACGTCGGGTCCGCCACCGGCGGAAACCCGAGCGGGGCGAGGAACGCATTGGGCGCGAGCAACAGGCCGAGCCCGACCACCACCAGGTAGAGGCCGAAGACGAAGACACTCTTCGCGGCTGGATTCATGGCGGCGAGCATGTCGGCATGACCGTGTCGCGCAAGCCGCGCGAGCAATGGCGGAATCGGGGAACGTCACGCTCCTCTGCCACTGCGCCGAGGACGCGACGCTGTGCCACCGGTTCCTGCTGCGGGATTTGATCAACCGGGAAACACACTAACCCGGCAGCTCAGAAAAGATTCTAGACCCTAGCGCATTCAGGTCCGTCTTACGCCTTTTTGCAGCTGCGTGGTCCTAGGGCGAACGGCGGGCCAGGAAGTGGCCGGTCGCCTCACCGAAAACCGGCAGTTCGAAGCGCACGCCGCCATTCTCGTAAATCAGGGTTGTGCCGATATGCTCTTGGCCGAAAGAGATTACCCCGCTGCCTTTGGGCCGGGAGCTTTTCCGCACCTTGCCCGGGCCGAGGATCTGCACGACCTCAACCTCGTTGGCCCCGGACGTGACCAGGGTTTTGTCACCTGCTATCACCGAGGAGCCCATCACCTCGAGCACCCGGCCGTTCTGGTCATAGGTGACCGCCGTATCGCGGCCGGCCCAGAAGGCGGTGCGCGGGCCCGTCTTCCCCCGGATTTCCCGTGGTTCACCGAACAGTTGCTTCACCTCTGCGAAAGCCTGCCCGGGCCGCACGCCGTCGATCTTCCACGGCTCAATCCTCGTGTAGCGCTGCTGGGTGGACGCCGCGGTCGCATCCGTGGCCTGGCGGTAACAGCCGGTGAGCACCGCGAGGCAAAAACAGGAAGCAAGCAGCACGAGGCAGAAGTCGAAAACAAACACACTCTTCGCGGCTGAGTTCATGGGGGCGAGCCTGACGGCAGGGCCGCGCGGCGCAAGCCGTGCGAACACCGACGTAACGTCCCGCTCCACTACCCCTGCGCCGAGGACGCCACGCAGTGCCACCGGTTATTTGATCGCGCGGGAGACGCGCGAGCCCGACAGCTCAGTCGCGAGTCAAAGCCTGCCGTATCCAGACACTCTCGATGCGGGTAACTTGTAACGTATTAATTGACAAATTACCGGTGGCTCGGTGCCGGGCTGATCGAGATGTAAGTTGTCACGCTCCTCAGCCCCGGCGCCGAGGATGCCAAGGAATGCCACCGATTCCTGCTGCGGGATTTGATCGAGCGGGAGGGCGGTTGAGCAGTCACGGCTCGTTGCACGGATGACTTCGGATGATTGTCATAGAATAAATGACAAACCACACGATGTCGCCCGAGCTGTTTGTCATCCATTAGATGGCAAGTGCAACAGGCACGCAGGGACGTTTTTTCAGGGTGGTGTGGAAGCCCAGTTCCTTGGCGGGAATCTTGGGCGAGGGCGGTGGATCGAGCAGGAGCATGATACGCCGCATGAATTCGCTGATGGTCGTCTCATGCGAGTCCAGCCGGGCCGTGAGTTCCTTTTCCATCGAGGCCAGTTTCTTCGCCAGCTCGCGGGTGGCGGTGAGCAGGCGGCGCATCTTGATGAACGCACGGACGATAAACACGCTCATCGAAACGGCCTGCGGGCTGTTCAGAATGTTGGCCGCCAAGATCGCGCCGTGCTCGGTGAAGGCGAAGGGGAGATAATGGCGGCCGCCACGACCGATGTTTGAGGTGCCAAATTGGAACCTCAAGGATTCATGCTCCCGGGAGGTGAGATGGAACATGAAATCCGGGGAAACTTCTCCCGATTGCGCTGCACGGCGCGATTCAGCACTTTAGTTGGGGCGCCATAGAGCTTGGCCAGATTCCGCCGTCGCCTAGCCTATGGCGGACAAGCAGCGTAGGGTGCGGACGGCCTGTCAGCCGTAGCCTTGGCGAAGGCTGATGTGGATGACGCTCTCAACCGCAGAGAGCGGGGCGGGGGATTTCTTGGGACGCGACATAAGTGACGGCCCGTGATGGAAACGATGCAGAAAGCAGCCGGAGCGTCGAGCCGGCGAAGCAGCTGACATCGATATACGCGCCTGGCCCCTTCTGGCTCCGCACGCTACACCTTTCAGCTAATCATGATTGCGGCTTCTCTCCGCTGAGCTAGCAGTTCACTTGGCATGACACCGGATAATCCTTCTCGGGAATACATCGCAGATCGAATCAAGGTCGCTCGTGAGGTGTTTGTGGGGACTCAGATGTTTTTGTATATGCTAAATCGCGAGGATTTCTTCCAGACGATGAAGGGGCATCTATTCCCAAGCTCCGACACTAATCTCAATCTCGGACGTGTCGGGCGTGACACGC
Source organism: Verrucomicrobiota bacterium (assembly GCA_031387725.1). Lineage (GTDB taxonomy): Bacteria > Verrucomicrobiota > Verrucomicrobiia > Opitutales > Opitutaceae > Lacunisphaera. The sequence goes on from JANNDM010000048.1 coordinate 40,591, forward strand.
CATATTCTATCGCCAACTATGGCCCCCTTGTGGAGAGCTTGCGTGGAAATCCTCAATTCAATGTCAATTATATGGGGCTGTTGCTCCAGTCGATGGTCGTTCAGATTGGCGATATGTTATCGCGGAATGCTTATTATGAGAAAACGCCGGAACTGGAGTTCTATCGACATCTTCGCAACGCGCTAGGGCACGGCAATCGGTTTCACTTTTCGTCGGGTGAACCTCGTAGGCCTGCAACATTTCAAGGCCGTGAAATCACGGCTGCGCTTCAAGGCACGCAGGCATTCTTTAATTTTATGGCGCCCGGAGATGTCTTCGAGTTGTGGGAAAACCTCGAAAGATTTTTACGTCAATCGCCGCCAACTGGCGCATCTTAACGCACAAACGCAGTCACGAACTCGTGCACGGGCATCGCCTCCAGCTTCGAGCGATCCGCGAAAAGAGACATGAGCTGCGCAGCCTTGGGTTTGCCGTAGTGCGCGGCGAAGGCGGCTTGGGCTTTTTGCTGGAGAACGGGGATGCCCTCGGCGCGGCGGCGGCGGTGGCCGATGGGGTAGTGGACTTCGACGCGGTCCGTCTTGGTGCCGTCCTTGAAGAAAACCTGCACGGCGTTGGCGATGGAGCGCTTGTCGGCGTCGAGATAGTCCTTCGTGTAGGATTTGTCCTCGGTGACCTTCATCCTGGCGCGGAGGTCGTCGATGCGCGGGTCGGCGGCGACCTTGTCCTCGTAGTGGTCGGCGGTGAGCGCGCCGAAGATGAGGCCGACCGCCGTCATGTATTGGAGGCAGTGATCGCGGTCGGCCGGATTGTTCAGCGGGCCGGACTTGTCGATGATGCGGATGGCCGACTCGTGCGTGGTCAGCTCGACGCGCTCGATGGCCTCGAGGCGGTCCTTCACCAGCGGGTGGAGCTGCATCGCGCATTCGACGGCGGTCTGCGCGTGGAACTCGGCGGGGAAGGAAATCTTGAAGAGCACCTGCTCCATGACGTAGCTGCCGAGCGGTCGGGCGAGCTTTAGCGCGTTGCCCCTGAAGGAAACGTCCTGAAAACCCCAGGTCTTGGCGGTGAGGACGGACGGGTAGCCCATTTCGCCGGTCATCGCGATGAGCGCAAGGCGGACGGCGCGGCTGGTGGCGTCGCCGGCGGCCCAGGATTTACGCGAGCCGGTGTTGGGCGCGTGGCGGTAGGTGCGGAGCGCGGAACCGTCGAGCCAGGCGTGCGAGATGGCGTTGATGACCTGGTCGCGCGTGCCGCCGAGCATCGCGGCGGTGACGGCGGTGGAGGCGACGCGGACGAGGATGACGTGATCGAGGCCGACGCGGTTGAAGGAATTTTCGAGGGCGAGCACACCTTGGATTTCGTGAGCCTTGATCATCGCGGTGAGAACATCGCGCATGGTGAGCGGAGCGCGGACGGGTCGCGAGGGCGCGCCGGGCGCGGAGATCTGCTCGCGACCGTAGGCGGGGAGGGGCGTGTGGAACGCGACCGGGCCGGTGCCGGCGGCTTGCTGGCGCGAGAGCCAATCCGCCGTTGCCAAGATGGCGCCGAGATTGTCGGAGGGGTGGCCCCATTCGGCGGCAAGCCAGGTGTCGTTGAAGTCGAGCCAGCGGACGATGGTGCCGATGTTGAACGCGCCCTGCACAGGATCGAGTTCGTAGCTGGTGCCGGGGACGCGCGCGCCGTTTTTTATCGTGGTGCCGGGCACGACCGGGCCGAGGAGCTTGGTGCAGGCCGGGTAGGCGAGGGCCATGATGCCACAGGCGAGCGTGTCGGCCAGGCACCAGCGGGCGGTGTCGTAGGCCTCGTCGCTCGTGATCTTGGCGCTGAGCGCGTAGTCGGCGAGGGCGACGAGGAGCTGGTCGGGGGCGGGACGGACGTTGGAGATGGGGGAACCCATGATAGAGTAGCGAGTAGTGAGTAGCGGGTAGCGAGTAGGGGAACGGTTCGGAGCTTACAGCTTACCGCTGCGCGAGCGGCGGAAAGGGCCGGTTGTCGGGACCGGTGTAGTTGGCGCTGGGGCGGATGATCTTGCCGTCGATGCGCTGCTCGATGATGTGCGCGGCCCAGCCGGCGGTGCGGGCGAGGACGAAGAGCGGCGTGAACATGGCGGTGGGCACGCCCATCTCATGGTAGGCCACGGCGCTGAACCAGTCGAGGTTGGGGAACATCTTCTTCTCGTTCCAGAGGAGCGTCTCGATGCGCTCGGCGACGCTGAAGAGGTTGTGGTGGCCGTTCTCCGTGCAGAGCTGGCGCGCGATTTCCTTGATGATGGCGTTGCGCGGGTCGGAGACCGTGTAGACCGGGTGGCCGAAACCGATGACGATCTCTTTGCGGTCGAGGCGCGCGCGGATGTCGGCCTCGGCCTCATCGGGCGTGCGGTAGCGCTGCTGGATCTCGTAGGCGACCTCGTTGGCGCCGCCGTGCTTGGGACCGCGGAGCGCGCCGATGGCGCCGGTGACGGCGGAGTGGAAATCCGCGGCCGTGCCGGCGATGACGCGGGCCGTAAAGGTGGAGGCGTTGAACTCGTGCTCGGCGTAGAGGATGAGCGAGCGGTCGAGCGCACGGATGTGGGAGGCGGCCGGCGGGCGCTGGTGCAGCAGGTGCAGAAAATGCCCGGCGACGGAATCGTCGGCCGTATCAGTCATGATGCGTTTCCCATGGCGCGCGGAGTGGTGCCAGTAGAGCAGCATCGACGGGAAACAGGCGAGCAGGCGGTCGGCCAGCTCGCGCGCGCCAGGGGCCGAGGCCGCGCCGGCGCCGGCCGAGGGGAGCTTCTCCGTCTCGAGCGTGCCGAGAAAGGAGCAGCCGGTGCGCAGGACATCCATCGGGTGCGCGGTGGCCGGGATTTGCTCCAGCACGGCGCGCAGCGGGACGGGCAGGCCGCGGAGTTTTTTCAATTTCTCGCGGTATCCGAGCAGTTGCGCGGTGTTGGGCAGCTGTTCGTGGATGAGCAGGTAGGCGACCTCCTCGTAGGTGGCGTGGGTGGCGATGTCGGCGATGTCGTAGCCGCGGTAATGCAGGTCGTTGCCGGTGTGGCCGACGGTGCAGAGGGCGGTGTTGCCGGCGGCCACGCCGGAGAGCGCGACAGATTTCTTGGCCTTGGGGGCGGGGTCGGAAGACATGGCTGGATCAGATGGCAGAGGACGGAAGACAGAGGACAGGCAGAATCTATTGCGGCGGGGTGTAGCCGAGGGTGGTGTAGAGGTCGGCGCGGGTCTGCATTTTGGCGATGACGGCCTGCTGTGTGCCGTCTTTCCGGATGGCGTGGTAGACTTCGAGTGAGGCGGCGGCGGCGGCGCGGGAAGCGCCGAGCGGGTAGAGCGCCAGCGCGACCCCGGCCGCGCGGATCTCGTCGAGGGTGAAACAGGGAGTCTGGCCAAACTCGGTGAGGTTGGCGAGAACAGGAACTTTCACGGCGGCGGTGAAGGCGCGAAAATCGTCGAGCGAGCGCAGGGCCTCGGCGAAGATCATGTCAGCTCCGGCGTCCACGTAGGCCTGGGCGCGGGCGATGGCGGCGGGCACGCCCTCGTTGGCGGCGGCGTCGGTGCGCGCCATGACGACGAAGTCGTGGTCGGGTTTGCCGGCGACGGCGGCCTTGACGCGCGCGACCATGTCGGCGGTGGAGACGAGGTGCTTGCCCGGGAGGTGGCCGCAAAGCTTGGCCGGAACCTGATCCTCGAGGTGCACGGCGGCGACGCCGGCGGCGGCCATTTCACGGACAGCGCGGGCGGGATCATCCCAGCCGGTGTCGATGTCCACCAACAGGGGCAGGGCGACGCGCGACGTGATGCGGCGGGCATCGATGAGGACGTCAGCGAGTTCCGTTTTGCCGGTGTCGGGCCAGCCGTAGGAGTGGTTGGCGACGCCCGCGCCGGAGAGATAGAGGGCGCGGAAGCCGGCGCGCTCGGCCAATAGTGCCGAGTAAGCGTTGATGGTGCCCACCAGCTGCAAGGGGCATTCAGCCGTCAGGGCGGCGCGAAACTTTGATCCGGGTGAGGGCATGGTTGGAAAATCAGCGGCGACCGGCCTTCGCTCTTAACCGAGCTACGGCGCGGCAGGGCGCCGCGCGAAATCTGGCACCGGGTGACATAGGCCGGACAGATTGCGCCACAGGGGGCGCGTTGTCGAGACGGAGGGAAGGGGGGAACCGGCCGGGAATTGTGATTAGCCCTTATAGGTGAAGGCCCCCGGTCTTGGCACTTGCCCAACCCGGTCCCGATGGGTGAGATTAGCGCTTATGAAAGTCGTCATACTTTGCGGGGGCAAGGGCACCCGTCTGCGCGAGGAGACGGAATACCGGCCCAAGCCCATGGTGCCGATCGGCAACCGGCCGATCCTCTGGCACATCATGAAGACCTATGCTCATCACGGCCACCGGGACTTCGTCCTGTGCCTCGGCTACAAGGGTGACATGATCAAGGAGTTTTTCCGCAACTACCTCTGGAACACCTGCGATATCACGCTCTCCCTGGGCCAGCAATCCGCACCGAAGTTCCACGACGGGCACGGCGAGGAGGATTGGAAGGTGACGCTGGCAGACACCGGGGAGGACTCCATGACGGCTTGGCGCGTGAAACAGATCCAGCGCTACATCCCGAAAGGCGAGCCCTTCATGCTCACTTACGGCGACGGGCTGGCGACGATCGACCTCAAGGCGTTGGTCGCCGCGCACCAGAAGGCCGCCAAGGTCTGCACGCTGACGGCGGTGCACCCGGCCGGGCGGTTCGGCGCGCTGCGCATCGAGGCCGACGGCCGCATCCAGACTTTCAGCGAAAAACCCCAGTTCGAAGACGCCCATGTGAACGGCGGCTACATGGTGTGCGAGCATCGCTACTTCGATTATCTGCCGGCAGACCCGGCGGTCATGCTGGAGCGGCAGCCGATGGAAAAATTGGTGCGCGACGGCCAGCTCAACGCCTATCAGCACGAGGGTTTCTGGCAACCGATGGACACCTACCAGGAGTCGCAGCATCTCAACCAGCTGTGGGCTGCGGGCAAGGCGCCATGGAAAGTCTGGTGAAAGCGAACCCTGCCGTGTCACGAGCTTTTGCCGGGGCCTTTGCGGGCCAACGCGTGCTCGTGACCGGCCACACCGGATTCAAGGGCGCGTGGCTGTGCGAATGGCTGCTGGCGCTCGGCGCCGACGTCACGGGCTTCGCGCTGTCGCCGCCGACCGTGCCGGCGCTGTTCGAGCAGCTCGGGCTCGCCCCACGGATCAACGACCGGCGCGGCGACATCCGCGACCTCGCCGCCGTGCGCACCACCGTCGATGCGGCGCGGCCGGACTTTGTCTTTCATCTCGCGGCTCAGCCGATCGTCCGACTGTCGTATGCCCAGCCGGTGGAGACCTACGCGACCAACGTCATGGGCACGGTGCACTTGCTGGAGGCGGTGCGGCTCGCCGGCCAAGCCTGTGCCGTCGTCGTCGTGACCACCGACAAGTGTTATGAAAACACGGGCCGCGCCCATGCCTATCACGAGGAGGAGCCGTTGGGCGGCTACGATCCCTACAGCTCATCGAAGGGCGCAGTCGAGCTGGTGGTTTCCGCCTACCGCCGGTCGTATTTCTCCGCGCCGGATTCGCCGGTGCGGCTGGCTTCCGCGCGGGCTGGAAATGTCATCGGCGGCGGTGACTGGGCGCCGGACCGGATCGTGCCCGATTGTGTCCGCAGTCTGCATCGCGGCGAAGTCATTCCGGTGCGCCACCCGGCCGCCACCCGGCCGTGGCAGCATGTGCTCGAGCCGCTGGGCGGCTATCTCTGGCTGGCGGCGCAGCTGAACAAAATCGACACGACCGGTCAGTTCGCCACCGCCTTTAATTTCGGACCATCGCCCGAGGCCACCCGCCCGGTGCTCGCGCTGGTCGAGGAAGTGTTGAAGCACTGGCCCGGCCAATGGGCGGACAGGGGCGATCCGCAGGCGGTGCACGAGGCGGCCCTGCTCAGCCTCGCCATCGGCAAGGCGGAACGCGTGCTCGGCTGGAAACCGGTGTGGGACTTTGCCGCGACCATCGCCCACACCATCGCGTGGTATCGGGCCGTTTCCGCGGATGCCGCCACCGCCTCCACGCACACCCGCCTGCAAATCACGGCCTACGAAGCCGCCGCCCGCCATCGCCAAATTTCCTGGGCGCAATGAACCAGACCCCGGCACAACTGAAGGCGGAGATCCTGCGCCTGACCCGCGAATATTCCGCGCTGATGCACGGCGCCAACCGTGCCGGCGCGGACAACACCGCACCGTTTGTGCCCGGCCAGACGACCGTGCCCTACGCCGCTCGCGTCTTCAACGCCGACGAGGTCGAGGCGGCCGTCGGCGCAACGCTCGATTTCTGGCTGACGCTTGGGCCCGAGGGCGCGGCCTTCGAGTCGGAGCTCGCCGCGTTGCTCGGCGTGAAGCATTCGCTGTTGGTCAACTCCGGTTCGTCGGCCAACCTGGTGGCCTTCTCGACGCTGACCACCCACAAGCTGCCGGCGGCGAAGCGCGTCGGGCCCGGCGACGAAGTCATCACCGTGGCGGCCGGATTCCCGACGACGGTGACGCCGATCATCCAGTGCGGCGCGGTGCCCGTCTTCATCGACAACGACCCGGTCACCGGCAACGCGCGGGTGGACCAGCTCGAGGCGGCCTTCGCGCCCGGCAAGACCAAGGCCGTGATGATGGCGCATACACTGGGCAATCCCTTCGATCTCGGCGCCGTGCTGGAATTCTGCCGCCGACACGACCTGTGGTTGATCGAGGACAATTGCGACGCGCTTGGCGCCACCTATTCGCTGCCGGTCGTCCGCGCCAAGGCGCTGGGGTTCACGGAAAATTCGCCGGGGATTCCGGCGAACGGCACTCACATCACGCGCTACACCGGCACGTGGGGCGATCTTTCCACGCAGTCGTTTTATCCGCCGCACCACCTGACGATGGGCGAGGGCGGGGCGGTCAACATTGTCCACCGGCCGCCACTCAAGACCTACGCCGAGAGCTTCCGCGATTGGGGCCGCGACTGCTGGTGCGCGAGCGGCAAGGACGACACCTGTGGCAAACGCTTCCAGTGGCAGCTCGGCGAACTGCCGAAAGGCTACGACCACAAATACATCTACAGCCACCTCGGCTACAACCTGAAGCCGCTCGACCCGCAGGCCGCCATCGGCCGCCAGCAGTTGAAGAAACTGCCGGCCTTCATCACGGCGCGAAAGCACAACTGGATCGTGTTGCGCGCCGGGCTCGCGGACCTGGACGAGTATTTCGAATTCACGCTGCCGACGCACGCGACGAACTGGTCGAAGGGCGGCTTCGGTTGGGACGGCGCGGGGGCGCGGTGCGATCCGAGCTGGTTCGGCTTCATGCTGCGCGTGCGACCCTCCGCCCCGTTTAGCCAAACCCAGCTCGCGCGGCACTTGGAATCCAAGAAGATCGGCAATCGCGCGCTGTTTGGCGGAAATTTGCTCCGCCAGCCCGCGTTCATCCAGCTCAAGAAAGACCGGCCGCAAGCAATCCGCGTCGTGGGTGACATGCCCGGCGCCGACGAGCTCATGCAGCGCTCGCTCTTCCTCGGCACTTATCCCGGCCTGACGCCGGCAATGCTGGATTACGAGTTGCAGGTCATCCACGATTTCGTCCGCGCCCGCTGATGTCCGCCGCGTTGCCACCGCTGCCCGTCGATGATCTCGACCATGTGCTCGCCCACACCGGACGGCTCTGGCCCGGGGCGCGCGGCGCGAGAATCTTTATCACCGGGGGCACCGGTTTTTTCGGGATGTGGCTGCTGGAGAGTTTCGCCCGCGCCAACGACCGGTTCGGGTTGGACATGCATGCGACAGTGCTGACGCGCGATCCGGCGGCCTTCGCCCGGAAGGCACCCCACCTAGTGGCACGGGAGGATTTGGAATTTCATCAGGGGGATCTGCGGTCCTTCGCGTTTCCCGCCGGCTCGTTTACCGACCTCATCCACGCGGCGGCGGACACCGGGGTCTGGACGAAGAACGAAACACCCGCCGGTCTGCTGGAGCGCATCAGCGCCGGTTTGCGACACCTGCTCGATTTTGCGGCCACCGCGGGCGTCAGGAATTTCCTGCACATCAGCTCCGGCGCGGTTTACGGGCCCCAGCCAGGAGGATTGTCGCATGTGCCCGAAGATTATCCCGGCATCACGCAACCGCTCCCCTCCGACGCGGCTTGGGCGGAAGGCAAACGCCTGGCCGAGCAACTTTGCCTCACCCACGGGAGCCAGCATGACTATGCGCTCAAGATTGCCCGCTGTTTTGCCTTTGTCGGACCGCATCTCGATGAAAACTACGCCGTCGGAAATTTCATCCGGGATGCACTGCAGGGCCGGCCCATCCTGGTGACGGGCGATGGCACACCGCATCGCTCCTGTCTTTACGCCGCCGATCTCGCGATCTGGCTGTGGACGCTGCTCTTTGCGGGGACCGCGGGCCGGGCCTACAACGTCGGTTCACCCGACAGCGTGAGCATCGCGGACCTCGCGCGCGCCGTGGCGACGGCTTCCGGGGCCTCATTGCGGGTGGAGATTGCCAGCACCGCCACCCCGGGCCGGTCGCTCGACCGTTATGTGCCGGCGGTCGGGCGGGCTGAAACTGAACTCGGCCTGCGCGTATGGATCCCGCTGGGCGAGGCGATCCGCAAAACCATCGCCTGGCAGCGCGGCGGGAGGGCAGCGGTTTCCCCATGAGCGCGAAGAAACTCGGCGTCGCGATCCTGGGCACCGGCAACATCGGCACGGACCTGCTGGTCAAGGTGCGGCGCTCCCCGGTGCTGGAGTGCCGGTTGTTCGCCGGCCGCAACCTCTCCTCACCCGGCATGACCAAGGCCAGCCTGCTCGGCGTGCCGGTCTCGGCGAAGGGCTTCCAGAGCATCGTCGACCGGAAGGACGAGCTCGTGCTGGTGTTTGATGCGACGAGCGCGCTGGATCACGTGAAGCATGCGCCCTGGCTCGCGGAAATGGGCCTGGTCGCCGTCGACCTCACCCCGGCCAAGGTCGGCCGGATGTGCGTCCCGGCGGTCAACCTCACCGAGTGCCTGCGCGAGCCGAACATCAACATGATAACCTGCGGCGGCCAGGCCGCCATCCCGCTGGCTCATGCGATCAAGTCGGCCAACCCGAGCGTGAAATATCTTGAGGCCGTTTCCAGCATCGCCTCACGGAGTGCCGGCCCGGCCACGCGCATCAATCTCGACGAATATCTCCAGACCACGGAGCAGGGGCTCCAGCTTTTTGGTGGCTGCGAGCGGACCAAGGCGATCCTCAACCTCAACCCCGCCCAGCCCTGCGTGCACATGCAGACCACCGTGATGGCGAAGATCGCCCAACCCGACCTGGCGCGCACCCGCGCGGCGGTCGCAGAGATGGTGGCCCGCATCAAAACCTACATTCCGGGCTACCAGCTGATTCTTGAGCCCATGGTGGAGGGTGGGCGCCTTGTGGCGATGGTGCGGGTGGACGGACTCGGCGACTACCTGCCGCGCTACGCCGGCAACCTTGACATCATCAACTGCGCGGCGATTGCTTTTGCCGAAGCCTACGCCCGGCAACGGACCGCCCCATCCTGATCTCCATGTCTGACGGCAAACCCACCATCACGGTCTGCGACGCGACGCTGCGCGACGGTTCGCACGCGTGCAGCCACCAGATCACCGTGGAGCAGGTGCGGGCCTATGCGACCGCCGCGGAGGCGGCCGGATTTTCCTTCCTTGAAGTCGGGCATGGCAACGGCCTCGGAGCCTCCTCGCTACAGGTCGGGGAAAGCCTCGTGCCCGAGGGCGAGATGTTGCGCGCGGCCAAGGCCTGCTTGCAGCACACCAAGCTGAGCGTCCATGTCATTCCCGGTTTTGCCACCATCAACCGTGAGATCGCCCAGGCGATGGAGGTGGGTGTCGAATTGTTCCGCGTGGGCTGCCACTGCACCGAGGCGGACATCACGCAGCGGCACATCGGCCATGTGCGCTCGACCGGCCGCGAGGCATGGGGCGTGCTGATGATGAGCCATATGGTTTCCGCCGAGGTGTTGCTGGAGGAAACCAAGAAAATGCAGTCCTACGGCGCGCAGGGCATCGTGCTCATGGATTCGGCGGGGGCCTATTTCCCGGCGGATGTGACCGCGAAGGTTGGCTTGCTCGCGGCGAAGCTGGAAGTGCCGGTGGGCTTCCACGCGCACAACAACCTCGGGCTCGCCGTCGCGAACTCGATCGCGGCGCTGGAAGCGGGAGCCCGCATGATCGATGGCACCGGCCGGGGTTTCGGTGCCGGTGCGGGCAACGCCCCCATCGAGCTTATCGCGGCCGTGCTGATCAAACAGGGCTATACCACCTCCCTTGATCTCTACAAGGCGCTCGATGCCGGCGACCTCGCGGCGAAGTTATTCGCGGGCTCGCTCCCCGAGTCGAACGGCGTGACCATTGTCAGCGGCATAACCGGGGTCTTCTCCGGTTTCGCCAAGCCCGTGCAGCGGGTCGCCAAGCAGCTGGGGGTGGATGGGCGCGACATTTTCTTTGAGCTGGGCCGGCGCAAGGTCGTCGGCGGTCAGGAAGATTTGATTCTCGAAGTGGCCGACACGCTCGCGCGGCGCAACAAGGAGGCGGGGAAAAGCCCGCCGGCGTCATGAACCCGGCCCTCGCCCTCGTCCACGCCGACGCCGAAGCCGTGCTGCAAGGCCGCCTCGAGTGCTTGGCCGCGTTGCGCGGGCAACATGTGTTCATCACCGGCGGCACCGGCATCCTCGGCACCTGGTTGCTGGAACTGGCGAAAGTTTTGAACGAGCAACACCAGTTTGGGCTGCGCGTCACGGTTTTCAGCCGCAACACCCAGGCTTTCGCCGCACGTTGGCCGCACCTGGGGAAGGGAAAGGGGGTGACGCTGCAGGATGGCGACATCCGCTACTTCACGGAACTGCCGCGCGATGTCCGCTATGTCATCCACGCTGCCGCGCTCACCGACCGGCGGGTGTTCGCCTCCCATCCCAGCGCGGTGGCGGAAACCAACACGGTGGGCACCCTGCGAATCCTGCGCGCTGCCACCCTGCTCGAGGACCTGCAAAAATGTGTCCTCCTGAGTTCGGGCCTCGTTTACGGCGCGCAACCATGGGATCTGCCCCGCATCAACGAGGATTTTGGCGGTGTCCTGCGGTGTAACGACGTTAACGCGGTTTATCCCGAGTCCAAGCGCCTCGCCGAGGTCATGGCCCACTGCGCCATCAGTGAAAGCAAGCTGCCGGTGGTGACGCTCCGGCCGTTCGCCTTTGTCGGACCCTACCAGTCGCTCCAACTGCCTTGGGCGGTGACGGATTTCATCCGCGACAGTTTTCGCGGTGGTCCGATCCGCATTATGGGCGACGGCGCCACGGTGCGCAGCGTGATGTATTACAGCGATTTTGCCTATGGGGTGCTGCTCGCACTGGCGGCGGGACGGCCGCGCACAACTTACAACCTCGGCAGCGACGAACCAGTTGACCTGCTGACGCTGGCGCAGAAAATAACCCGGCATTTTTCGCCGGTGCCCGAGATCCGGCTGCGCGTCGGCCAGACGGGCCATGACTGCAACCGGCTGGTGCCCGACATGGCGCGGATGGCGCATAACCTCGGCTTCAAGGCCACGGTGCCGCTGGATACTGCGCTCCAGAAAACCATCGAGTGGCACCGGCTTGTGCAAAGCTGAGCGCCTCTGATTTCCCATGCAACGCAAAGTCAGCGACCTGATCGCGGAGTTTTTCGAGAAGAAAGGCGTCAAGCACACCTTTGGCATCATCGGTTCCGCCAACGCGCACATCTTCGACTCGATCTTCTACAATTCGAAGATCGAGCTGATCTGCCCGCATCACGAGCAAGCCGCCACCATGGCGGTGCAGACCTACTGGAAGGTGAGCGGGCAGCCGACCTTCGCGCTGGTCACGGCCGGGGCCGGCTCCAGCAACGCCATCACCGGTGTGCTCTCGGCGTGGGCGGATTCCATTCCTTGCCTGATCATCTCCGGTCAGGAAAATGCGCGTTACATCACCCCGGATTTCGACCGCCGCATGTATGGCATCCAGGGTTACGACAGCCCCTTCGCCGTCAGCAAAATGACGAAATACGCGGCGCGCGTCATGGCGCCGGAGCAGACGCTCTATGAATTGGAAAAGGCGTGGCACGCGGCGACTACCGGCCGGCCCGGACCGTGCTGGCTGGATTTCCCGTTGAGTGTGCAAACGGCGATGGTGGAGGAAAGCACGCTGCCGCACTACATGCCGGAGGCGCCGCCCCTCCCCGCCGCGCCGTTGCAAGGCGAGGCGCTCTGCCGGGAAGTGGCTGCAACACTGGCTCGCCTTCGCACCGCGAAACGGCCGCTCCTCTGGCTGGGGGTGGGCCTCCGGCTGGCCCGTGCACAAGATGAAGTGAATCGATTCGTGGAGTCACTCGGTGTGCCAGCGCTCCTGACTTGGTCGGCGATTGACCTCCTGCCGGCCGGGCATCCGCTGGTGATCGGCAGCGCGGGTGTTTATGGCCAACGCGCGGCCAACCTGATTCTCCAAAGCTGTGATTGCCTTGTGACGATCGGCACCCGGCTGGCGATTCCCCAGATCGGCTATGAGATCGGGGAGCTGGCGCGCTCGGCCAAGGATATCACCGTCGTTGATATTGATCCAACGGAACTGAAGAAATACCCGGAGCGCTTCAATCATCCCGTGCGGGCCGATGCCGGTGAATTCATCCGTGAAACCATGCGGCAGGTGTCGGTTGCGCCGATGCCTTCTACGCGCGAATGGCTGGGTTGGTGCGCTCAAGTCCGCGTCCGATTCCCCTGGATTGGACCCGAGCACGCCGACAAGGACGGTTTTATCAACTCCTATCAATTCATGGACCGGTTGGTCGCGCTGTTAAAGCGGGACCAGGTGATCGTGACCGACATGGGCACGGCGTTGCTCAGCGGCCACCAAGCCCTGCGGATAACGCCGCCCCAGCGGTTGATAACTTCGCTGGGCCTCGGTGAGATGGGCTTCGGCCTGCCTGGCGCGATCGGGGCCTCGTTCGCGTTGAACCGCCGCGAGGTGCTGTGCCTCAACTGCGACGGCGGCATGATGATGAACCTGCAGGAACTGCAGACAGTCGCGCACCACCAGCTGCCGATCAAGCTCATCATCTTCAACAACGACGGCTACCTGATGATCAAACATACCCAGAAGGCGGTGCTCAAGGGCCGCTATGCCGGCACCGACGCCAAGTCGGGGGTATCGTGCCCGGATTTCAGCAAGCTGGCGGTTGCGTTCGGGATGCCGGCTTTTCAAATTCGCACTTGGGCTGATTTTGACCGGGAGATGCCAAAGGTGCTGGCCGCGACCGGGCCCGTCATCTGCGAGGTGTTCATGGCGCCCGAGCAGTTATTCCACCCCAAGCTCGGGGTGGGCGTGCAGCCGGACGGCACGCTCATCTCGCCGCCGCTCGAGGATTTGTCGCCCTTCCTGTCACGCGACACACTGCGGGAAAATCTGCAGGTGCCGCTACATCCCAAATCCGAGAAGATCCAGCCCACCTAGGTCGCGGATCGCGCCGGTTCAGAAATTGAGTCGCTCCCGCTCCACCACGAGCGGACGCTTCGTCACCTTGGTGTGGATGGCGCCGATGTATTCGCCGAGCACGCCGATGAAAAACAACTGAACCGATCCGATGAAGAACAACCCCACCACCACCGGCGCTGTGCCGAGGGTGAAGCTGTCCCACTTGAGCAGCTTGTAGACGAGGTAACCGAGGCTCACGCCGAGACAGAGCATCGACATGAAGAACCCCACCATGGTCGCGAGGCGCAGCGGCACCTTTGTGTGGTTGGTGAATCCGAGCATGGCGATGTCGAACAAGGTGTAGAAATTATTCTTGGTGAAACCACGGGTGCGGCGCGGCTGGACGAAAGGCACGCGGGCGACCGGATAGCCGATTTCGGAGATCTGCCCGCGCAGGTAGGGGTAGGGATCCTCGCTGGAGCGGAGGTGTTCGATCAGGGCCCGGTCGTAAAGCCCGAAGCCGGTGAAGTTGAGCAGCAGGTCGACATCCGCCAGCCCGGCCACGGCCTTGTAGTAGATTTTGCGGACGAGGAAAAAGAGCGGCGATTCCGCGCTGTCATTTTTCACTCCCGCCACGGCTTTCCAGCCCTGCTCCCACAGCGGGATGAACTTCTCGATCAGCTCCGGTGGATCCTGCAGGTCGGAGGCGAGGAAGATCACCGCATCGCCTTGGGCCTGCAGCAGGCCGTGATAGGGTGAGCGGATGTGGCCAAAGTTGCGGGCGTTGAAGATGACCTTCAGCTGCCGGTCCGCCGCCGCCGCTTGGCGCAGGATTTCGGGCGAGCGGTCGGTCGAGCAGTTGTCCACGATCAGGTAATCCCATTCGTATTGGGGAAACTTGGCGGCGACGATGCGGAGCTGGCGCAGCAGTTCCCCGAGGTTGCCCTCCTCGTTGTAACAACCGCTAACGACAGAAATTTTTTTCATGGCTTCGATGTCTGCTTGATCGCCTCGCCCCTGGAGGCGGCCCCATAAGCCTTGAGGCCCATGGCGTCGGCCAGTTCCTGTGGGACGGCGATTTCCAGCGCTTCTTCCGGCAGATAAAGCAGCGGGATGTAGTGGGCGCGTCGATAGAAATCTCCGACCGCGTCCCATTGGGCCTTGTGCAGGAACATCAGCGGTCGGACGCTCTGAATATAGCTCCAGCGCTTTAGGTTGTCGGTGTTGTCGGCCAGACCCATCCAGGTGACATAATAGGGCGTGGGGTTCGCGCGATTGAGGACGAAGCAAAGGAACAAGGCGTCGTTGCCGATCAAGGCCGCAGGTAAGTCTGGCTGGTGTTGCTGGATCCGGGCCAGGGCCTCGGCGATCAGATCATAGCTCTTCGCCTGCTCCGGCGGGACTTGCATGCCGCGCAGGACAGCGGGAGCGCTGAGCGTCACCATCGGCCGGGTCAGGCTGCTCGCCGCCAGCCGCGCCTTGGCGTAAACCGAGGGCAGCAGTGCTGCGGTCAGCACCAGCGCCAGCACGGGAGCCGGCCAGCCCAAACAGCGCCAGCAGACAAAAACCGCCAGCCCAAAGGCCGGGCCCAGCGACCACAGGATATGCCAGGAATCCGGCACGGGATAATATTGGAGCAAAGAACCGAGTGACATCGCTGCAAGACCTCCGACCAGGTGATACTCGGAGGTTCGCGGGGTGGCACGGGCCGGAAAGACCGAGACGAGGCTGACGACGCCTTGCACTATTATCACCACAGGCAGCAGGGCGGTCCATCCCCCCTCGCGCAAAGCCAGCACCTGCAGCATCCGCTCGTGTTGCCAGAGCAGCCCCCCCCCCAGGCAAAAATAGAAGCCGGTGATGACACGGCCGGAGAGCTCGGGCCAGAAGCGTTGGACCATCTGGGGGACGGCCGCGGCGGCGAACAACAGCAACAACCCGAAGCCTGCGGCCGGATGGACAAAGACCCGCACGAAATCGTGCAAACCGACATTGATGCTACCTGTCACCCACTTGCGGGGCCAGGTGAAATTCTGATACCACCACTCCGGCCCCGCGCCCGAGAGCAAGAAGCCACCAAGAAATGCGACATGCACCACGACGAACCCAACGATGTGGCCGGCCAGGACCGATCGCCGCGATTGGTCGGCGGGGGCCCAATTCGTCCACCACAGGGCGAGCCATATGACTACCAGGCAGCCGGCCATGATGATTCCGACCGGCTGCCGGCACCAAAAGGCGCACGCGCAGGCTGCGCCCAATAACAATCCCCAGCAGGTTGCTTGTGTCCCGGCAATCAGCCGGAACAGGGCATAGAGGCCGATGGCCTGAAACAGCAATGCGAAGACCGAGGACCAGGGGACCAGCATCCAGTATTGGTCCAGCCAGTTCTTCTCGTAAGCCGGAATGAAGAGGATGAACAGGGCGCAGGAAACGATGGCGAGGGAACGGGGCAGAATCATGCGCCACGCGGCATAGAGGAAAAACAAAGTCACCGCATAAGCCGCCACCGTTTGGTAACGAATCAACAACAGGGTGGGCTGGAACCAGAGGGCCGTCGTCTGCAGGTAGGTGGTCAGGGCGCCGTATTGGGAGAAGGTGTCGCGGAACAGCACCTGGCCCGACAACACATCAAGGGCCGGCTTGAGCATGATGCCGTCGTGGTGCGGATCAATGCCTTGGCGGGCAAACGGCAGCAGCAGGACCGCCAGGCTCAAGGCCAGCAGCCCGGCAATGAGGGCATCGCGCCGATTCATGTTGAAGTTGAAAGCTGCCAGGCGGGGCGACGCATGGGGCCATTTTCTGGGGGCTGGATGCACAAAGGGGAAGCGCGAAAGGCACGGTGCTGTTTCCGGCCACGCTTCACGGCCGACGGCCAAGTGAAGACATTAAGGCCGGTTGCCGGAGTGACGAATAGGGCCCGCCAGCCGTAGCCACTGAAGCGTCGACGGGGATGAAATGCCCTCCTTCGCCAAGCCTACGGAGGGCAGCCTTTGTCCTCATTGTTTTCGGCGAAGGCTGGTGCCCGGGGTGGGACTCGAACCCACACTCCTTTTCAGGTCACGGATTTTAAGTCCGATGCGTATGCCAATTCCGCCACCCGGGCGAGGTTTGGGATTGCCGAAACAGGATTGCGGAATGAAGTGGGCCGCGTGGCAAGAGTGTTCCCATCGCCTGTTTCCCGGTCCGGCCGTCGCGGCCGCGCCGGCCTGCGCGCATGAAGATCGGTTTTCTGGGCGGCAGTTTCGATCCGGTGCATTTCGGGCACCTGATCGCGGCGCAGGATGTGTTGGAGCAGTTCCAACTCGACCGGCTCCTGCTGGTGCCGGCGGCCCAGGCGCCGCTAAAACCCAATGACATCCAGTCCACCCCGGAGGACCGGCTGGCCATGCTTCGTTCTGCGACCGAATGGGACCGACGGCTGGAAATCTCCGATTACGAACTGCGCAAGGGTGGCATCAGCTACACGGTCGATTCCGTGCGGCATTTCCGGACCCAGTTTCCCCAGGACGAGCTGTTCTGGATCATCGGCGGTGATCAGCTGCCGCTGCTGCACAAATGGAAAGAGATCGGCGAACTGGTGAAAATGATCGAGTTCATCTTTCTGGAGCGGCCGAAACACCCGTCCAAGCCCCACGTTGAGATAGACGGACTGCGCCTGCACCGCTGCGATGGCCACTTGATTGAAATCAGCTCAAGCGAACTCCGGGAGCGCGTGCTGGCCGGCCGTTCCCTGCATTACTTCTGTCCGCAGAAAGTTATCGCCTATATTGAGGACAAGAAACTGTATCGCTGATCTTGATGAAAGCCAAAGCCACCAAAAAAACATCCGCCCCTGCCCGCAAAACCAAGGGGCCGGTCCGGTCCGCCCCACGGGACACACCGGTGACAAAGCTGCTCAAACAGATCGTGCAGGCGCTGGACGCCAAGAAAGCGGAGGATTTGCGGGTGCTGGATGTGAGCCGGCTCTCCAGCATAACGGACTATCTCGTCTTGGCATCGGGCACCTCGGAGCCACATCTGCGCGCCTTGCGGATTGAGGTCGAGCGCGTGCTCGATGAGCAGCAGGCCCGGATATTGGCGGTGGATACCGCCAAGGGCAGTGGTTGGACCGTGCTGGACGCCTTTGATGTGATGGTGCATCTCTTTACACCTGAGAATCGGGGCAAGTATCGCATGGAATTGCTCTGGCGCGACGCGACCGAACTGCCGGCGGCAAAATTCCTAAAATAATCGGAATTTGTAAAAAACAGGGTCCAACTGCTCGGTATTGGTAAAACGGGGTGGGTTGGCTGGTAATCAGATAACGTCTTGTCTTGGCAAGACCCGCAAGCGGGCTTTGAGTGATGCGCATAACGTTTGCATAAAAAACAACATAAAATCCCAATAAAAATGAATACACGTTCCACCAAGGGCTTCACGCTCGTAGAAATCATGATCGTCGTGGTCATCATCGGCCTGCTGGCCGCGATGGCCATTCCCGCGTTCCAGAAGGTCCGCCAGTCCTCGCAGGACAAAGCGGTTCTGAACAACGCCCGCCAGCTGTCCGCGGCCGCCGACCAGTTCTTCCTGGAGAACGGTGTCTCTTCCGCGGCCGATACCAGTCTGATTGGCGCGACGAACTACGTGAAGGCGGTCAACACGGTCGCCAGCGAGACCTATCCCGCCGGTTACACGCAGGGTATCACGATCACGATCTCGGGCGTCGCCGGGGCCCGCACGATCACCTACGCGCCGTAAAGTATTAGTCATAAGGATTTAACAACGGACCCTCTCCATCGACGGAGAGGGTTTACTCTTTTTTTAGCAATTAACTCTTGAGGAGATAGCACTAACTATCTCTAATATGACCCTCGCTCACATTTCGTGGGCGAAAATAATAAACACATAATCCAAATAAAAATGAATACACGTTCCAACAAGGGCTTCACGCTCGTAGAAATCATGATCGTCGTGGTCATCATCGGCCTGCTGGCCGCGATGGCCATTCCCGCGTTCCAAAAGGTCCGCCAGTCCTCGCAGGACAAAGCGGTTCTGAACAACGCCCGCCAGCTGTCCGCGGCCGCCGACCAGTTCTTCCTGGAGAACGGTGTCTCATCCGCGGCTCAGGCGAGCCTCGTGGGCGCGACGAACTACGTGAAAGCGGTCAACACGGTCGCCAGCGAGACCTATCCCGCCGGTTACACGCAGGGTATCACGATCACGATCTCCGGCGTCGCCGGGGCCCGCACGATCACCTACGCGCCGTAATACTCGTAGGAGTCATTTAGCAAGGCCGCCCTGCGAGGGGCGGCCTTTTTCTTTCCCCCACGAATCCGGGCCGGGCGAAAACGAAACGAAGCTTCTATTTTCGCGTGGAGCCGTTCATCCTGAGCTGAACGGTTCTACTTACCGGCCGGCTCTAACCCTATGGATCGTCGCCTTGTTTTACTTCTGCTCACTGCGGCCCTGGCCGTGATTCTGGGCTTTATCGCCGTTAATCCCGAGCAGTCCCTGCAGGCGGTGATTTACGGGGGATACTGGGCCATGTTGTTGCTGACGCTGCTTTTCGGCTGGTCGCTACTGAAACTGGCCCGTGATTCCCAGGCCGACCTGATCGGCTGGAGAGACAAACCGCGCTGGCCGGCTGCATTGATCATTGGCAGCGGTTTGCTCCTGCTGCTGCACGAGACCTATGGGTTCAAGATTCTGATGGATGAGGTGATGTTGCTTGGCACCTCGATGAGCATGCATTTCGACAAGACCGCCCTCGTGCCGATGCGAGGGCATGATATACAGGGTGCATTCCAACTCTTGGCCGGACAACTCGACAAACGGCCGCTGTTCCAGCCCTTTTTGGTGTCATTGCTGCACGATCTCACGGGCTACCGGCCGGAGAACGTCTTTGCGCTCAACACCGTGCTCACTTTCGTGCTGTTGACCCTCGCCTACCTCACCGGTTGCCGGATCAACGGACGGAGTGCAGGCGCGGTGGCGGTGCTGCTGCTGACCAGCCTGCCCTTGCTCGCCCAAAATGCCACCGGCGGCGGGTTCGAGTTGCTCAACCTCGTGATGATCCTTGGGACTCTGCTTTTGGGTATGCGTTACGTTGCGCGCCGGGATGGAAACTCATTGGAAGCATTCGGAGTTTCCGGCATCCTGCTGGCAAACACGCGCTATGAATCGGCGGTATTTTTGCTCCCCGTCGGCTTGACGGTGCTCTGGGTCTGGTGGAATGACCGCCGGCCGACGCTGACCTGGCTTGTGATCCTCATGCCATTGCTGCTGCTGCCGTATGCCCTCCATAACAAAGTGTTCACGGTCCGTGCGGCATCATGGGAAATGGCCAGCCAGCCGGGTTACGACACCCCATTCTCCTTCTCTTATATTCCCGATAACATCGCGCATGGTTTGAATTTCTTTTTCAACACTTCCGGCGAGCATTCCAATTCGTTGGTGCTGTCCGTCCTCGGTTTCGTGGCCCTCCCGTTTTTTGCCCTGTGGACGCTCAAAACGTTGCGCGTGTTGCGGGACGCCCCACCGGCCCGGGCCGCGCTGGCGGTCTTTTCTCTCGGGTTTGCCGCGCACACCCTGCTGATGCTTTGCTATTTTTGGGGCCGGTTTGACGATCCGGTCATCCGCCGCCTCAGCCTGCCGCTGAATCTCACGCTGGTCATCGCCACCATCACCGTCGCGGCCGAGTTGACCAGGAGTGGTGTGATTTGGCGATTCCTGGCCGTGGTGATCGGAGCCGGGTTTTTCGCTCATTCCTTGCCGGCGATGGCGCGACATGGCTACTCGGGTGAATATTACGTCGGGCGGGAGATGGATTGGCGGCGCGAATTCATGGCCGCCCATCCGGAACGCGATTACCTGTTCATCGACAATAACTCCATCATCTGGATCACGCACCTGGTCTCAGCCACCCCGGTCAGGCAGGCGCTGGATCAGAAGGGAAAGATCATCTTCAATTTCCGGAACCGGATCTTTTCGGCGATCTATGTCTTTCAGCGCTTGAGCATCGATCCGGCCAGCGGCCGCCTGAGCGTGCCGGCCGAGGATGACCCGGGTCCGGACTACCAGCTCGAGCCCGTGGTCGAACGGCGTTTCACCCCGCTGACGGTCAGCCGTATCAGCCGGGTGGTTTCCATTCGCGAAGGTTCCACCACCCCTCCGACGCGCCCGCCAGTCTCATTGGACAAGACTTCAGAGGCGGAACGGGAGAAAATCCGGCTGGAGTATATGGATAAGTTCATCAAACGCCTGCCCTAGGCCGGTGCCCCCCGTTGACCCGGTGAACGATAGACTTCTCAAACTGTTGCAGCGTCCCGACCTCCGGCTGGCCGGATTGGGCCTGAGTGCAGTGGTGGCGGTTTATTTCGGTTTTATCGGCCTGGAGGTGGAGGTGGGCGGCATGGTGGTGAAGCGCTACGGTTATTATTTCCTGCTGACCGCTTTCGCTCTTTGGGTGGTCGCGCTGGGGCGGTTGTGGCGGCGGCGGGCGGCCGACGATTACCCGAGCCGCCGGGAATATTTGTGGGCCGGTCTGGCCATAGCCTCGCTTTCGCTGGTGGCTATCGGCGCGGAGTCATTCCGGAGCAAGGTGCTCTATGACGAGTTCGTCCTCCAATCCACGGCTTACAACATGCATTATTTTCGTGACACGGCGACGATGGTGCGCGGCTACGATATCCTTGGGGTTTTCCTCTCCACGGACAACTTTCTCGACAAGCGTCCGAACTTTTATCCGTTCCTCGTCTCGCTCCTCCATGATTTCACCGGCTATCGCCCGCTGAACGCCTACCTGCTCAACGCCGTGCTGCTGCCGGTTGCGCTGGGGCTGGTTTATTACCTCGGGCGGCGCCTGAACGGCCTGCGCGGTGGCTTGCTGGCGGTGTTGCTGCTGGGGTCGCTGCCGCTGCTCGGACAGAACGCCACCGGCTCGAGCATGGAGCTGCTCAACGTAACAATGCTTCTGGCCGTGGCGGCGCTCGGCGCCGCCTACCTGAGGCGGCCCGACGACACGCGGCTGTCGGCCTTGGTGCTGGGCGCGGTGCTGCTGGCCCAGACACGATATGAGTCGGCCATCTACGTTGCGCCCGTCTCCGTCATTATTGCGCTGGGTTGGTGGCGGGAACGGCGGGTGATTGTGTCTTGGGTCGCGGTGCTGGCGCCGCTGCTGCTGCTGCCTTATGCGCTCCAGAACAAGGTGCTTTCCAACTCCAAGTGGATGTGGGAGCTGCGGGACAACCGGGAGACCCGGTTCAGCCTCGACTATTTTTGGGAAAATCTCGGCGGGGCGCGGGATTTTTTCTTCAACACCAATGCCCGGCTGGCCAATTCCTGGCCGTTGACGGTGCTGGGTTTGCTCGCGATGGTCTGGGTGCTCGCGCGATTGCTCCGGGCGCGGCCGGCGCCTGGTGGCGCGAACACCGAGCACACCGCGCTCCTGCTGCTGAGTTTGGGGATGGTAGCCAACACGGTGCTCATCCTTTTTTATTACTGGTCCAATCTGGGCGATCCTCTGGCTTCCCGCTTCAGCCTGCCATTTCACCTCGTGCTGGCGTTTGCGGTGGTGGTAGCCGCCGCCGCGTTCGACCGCCGGTGGCCCGTGAGCTGGGCGCTGCTGGGCGGCATGACCGTGTTCGCCCTGGGGGTCACGACCACCCGCCATGCGCAGCACCTCTATTCCTACCTCGGCATTGATGAGGTTGAGTGGGAGAAACGTTACGTGGCCGCGTTGCCGCCGGGCGAACGCATAATCATCAGCAACAAATCCACCCTCCCGTGGCTGCTGGTGAAAAAATCCTCCATCCTGATCGGCCGGGCGCGGCTGGTGGCCGACCGGCTCAAATACCAGCTCGAGCAGGGGCCCTACCGGGATATCCTGGTGGTGCAGGCGCTGCGCCCCACCACGGCCGAGGGCGACCACCAATTGGTGCCCGAGGATCGCTTGCCGCCGGGTTTCACCCTCGAACTCATGGTGGAAAAGCGTTTTGGCACCAAGATTTCCCGCATCAGCCGGCTGGTCTCGGTCCAACTACCCGCGGATGGGGCCAATCCCGCCGCGTTGTCGCCTTGAAAGCCAATACTGATCCACAACGAGCCTGGTTGAGTTCACCGGAATCGATACTGCCTATCGACAAGAAAGGCCACAGCTGGTCCCAACCCCACGCCTGATGCCAGCGCCCGCCGATACTACGCGACGTCCGGTTCTGCTGCTGGCCTTCATCTGCGTGGTGGGTTGGGTGCTGGGTGCGATGTGGCCGCAGTTGTTGCTCACTGTTGGCATCTACAATTACGGCCGGGTCTACCTAGATTCTTACGCGGTGCTGGCTGCACTCGATGCCGTGCGGGCGGGAGCGGATCCCCACGCGGCCAATGCCCTTGATGTGCTGTCCCGTCCGCACGTCTATTCCGATTGGTGGCTGGCGCTCCGCTGGTCGGGCCTGACTCGGGAGCAAAACATGCTTGTCGGCACGGCCTGGGTTGGCGCCTTCGCTTTGACCGCGTGGATCTCGGCGCGGCCCCGCAACTTGGCCGAGGCACTCTGGCTGGCCGCGCTGATGATCTCTCCCGCGTTCATGCTCGTGGTCAACCGAGCCAATAACGATTTGCTGATATTCGTGGTGTTGGCGGGATGCGGGTTGGTGGCCGTCACACCGGCCTGGTGGCGCGTGGTCTTGTCGGCGGCTTGCCTCGGTCTCGCCACCGGGCTGAAATATTTTCCTGCGCCGGCCGCGCTGGCTTTCCTGTGGGTCCGGCCGGTGCGGCGGGCGCCGGCTGTGCTCCTGGCCGGCCTAGTGGTGGTGGTGGTGGCACTGCTCAGCGTCTGGACCCAGGTGGAGCGCAGCCGGTTCACCATTGCGTCGGGAGTCTACACGATGGGTGCGCCGCTCTGGTGGCGCGACTTTGGGTGGCAGGACAAGGAGGTGGCCTTGCCCGGCCTGCTCTTGATCGTGCTTCCGGCGTTGGGCCTGGCTTGGAGCCGGTTGACCACTGGATTGGCCACGCGCGGCGAGCCCAAAGGACGCCTGCTGGCGGCGCTTGGCGCCATCGTGTTGCTCACGTGTTTTTTGGCCGGCGTGAATTACGCCTACCGGTGGATCTTTGTCCTGTGGCCGGCTATTTGGTTATGGCGGCAGGCGGCGGATGCATCGCTCCCAACCCGGGAGCGCTGGGCCGCACGGCTGGCCTGTGTCCTCGTGTTGCTCTGTTTGTGGCTGGATGGGGTCTTGTGCGCGATGGTGAATCTGTTTTTTGCTCAATACGCCCAAGCCTGGCAGGATCACTTGGATGTCATCTGGCGCCATTGGACCCAGCCGCTGCATTGGCTACTGATGATTATGCTCGCGGGCTGGCTGATCGAAGGGGCGCTGGTCATGGCGAAGGAGTGGTGGAGCCTGCGGCATGAGCAATAGTTGCGGCCTGCCTGCCGCTCGCCCATGACCACCATGTTGCCCCAATTACTTTTTCTGGCAGATGTCATCACGGTCGCGTGGTCGATGTGGATGGCCGTTTGTATCGCGAGACTGAACCGTCGGGGATTGATCGAAGCTTCTCTTGGTTGGTTGTTGCTGGCGCTGGCTTGGGTGGCCGCTTCCGGGGTCTTGCTTGGTTTGGGTGGCGGATTGGGGCGGCCGGGATTTTTTACGGTGCATGCCGTGGGATTTGCCGGGTTGCTCGCCTGGCGGCGGGCCTGGCGGGAAGACGGCCGGTGTTTGTTGGATTGGCTCGCGGCTTGGTGGCGGCTGATTCGCGGCGGCACGATCGAGGGCCGGCTCGCGGCCGGTCTGATTCTCCTGATGATCCTTTTGGCGGTGCTGGCGGCGCAAGTTGAGCCGATTATTTATGATGCACTGACCTATCGCCTCTCCCGAATCGGAGCCTGGCTGCAGGATGGTTGGATCCGGCATTACGCGACCGACGATCCGCGGTTGAATTACATGCCAGTGGCGCCGGATGTCGTTATCGCTTGGTTGCTGGGCGCCACCAACGCGGGATTCTCTTTGGCGCCATGGTCCCAGATCGCAGGCGGGATTTTGTTGCTAGGTGCCACGTTTGGTCTGGCCCGAACCGTCGGGCTCACGCGGCTGTCGGCCTTGGGTGCGGTCGCCTTGGTGCTCGGCATGGCGAATGTCGCCGTGCAGTTCACCACGGTCCAGAGCGACTTGTTTACCGGTGGCGTATTCGCCGCGAGTTATCTGCTGTGGCACCGGGCTTGGCAGCGTGGCGAAGGCTCCTGCGTTGCCGGCATCGGCGTGGCGCTGGCGTTCGGTTCGAAAGGGACAATGTTTTATCTGGCTCCGGGCGCGGCATTCTGGGTGGGCTGGCTCATCTGGCGGCATCGGGTGGGCTGGCGGGCGCTGGCTCCGACCGCTGCGGGGCTTCTCGTTGCTGCGTTGATACTGGTGGCGCCCGGCTATTGGAGAAACCAGCAAAGCTACGGTTCTTGGTTTGGCCCGCACGAGGCGGTGGTGCTGCACCACGGGGAATTTGCGTCGCCGGCGCATTATGCTGAGAAACTCGTCTGGAATCTTGGCACTTCCGCCGTGCAACTCCTTGAACCCACGGCCCAGCCTTTCTGGCTGCAGGGTCTGGCCCGGACGACGGGCGATAAACTGACCGGCAAACTTCCGGCGGAAGCCGATCCTTTTGTCTTCATCGGGCAATCGCGACGGACCCAGCTTGAGCGGGTGATGCAGCTGCCGGAGCCCGATGCGGATGTGGTCACATGTGGGCTGATCGGTGTGCTCCTGTTTTTCTGCGGCCTGTTGCTGGCCGCATGGCAGCGCAAGTCGGCCGCGACCGCCGCACAGCTGTTGGTGTGGGGGACCGGGGTCATCGGTTATCTCGTCATGCAGCACGCGCTCGTCCAATGGCATCATTGGGCGTTCCGCTTCATGGTGCTGGCGGCTCCGTGGGTGGCGGTGGTGGGGGCCTGGGGCTTGGGTCGCCTGCCGGGGAAATTGCGGGTGGCGGCGTGGGCGGTGGCACTCGTATCAGCGGCGGAGGTGTTCGGGTTTGTCCAGTGGCGGACGAGTCAGGCGGCCTGGCAGGCGCTGACGCACCCCGAGCGGTCCGCCTCGTATTATTATTACAGCCACTGGCGGGCATGGGCCGGGCAACTTGATCGGCCGGCGGAGCCGTTGCGCCTGGCTTTTCCGATCGACCGCGCGTTGGCGTCTTTCTTCCGGCTGGAGCCACCCCGGCTGGTCGGGTTGGAGCGGCTATCGGGGATGAACGCCATCACAGCGGAAGCCGCCGTAGCCACCGCCCCGGGTTGGCTCGTGGTGCCGTTGGAGCACTTCATGGGCCGGGAAGGGCGCGTCATGGGCCGGACTGGTTTCACTATCGCCGCCTACCGCGCGCTTCTGCCCGGGGAGCGACCGAAACCTTTGCTTTACCGCAGCAGCTCGACCGCAGTGGATGGGCGGCCGCGACGGGAACTCTTGCTGCGCACTTGGAGCGATGCGCCGGTGCGTCTGGAGTTTTTCAACCCGGATGCGACGGACTGCCGCTTTGAGCTGCGCACGCCGCTAACTGGCATGGCTGAGGTGGTGCCAGGGGGTGCCCGTCTCGTGCTGGACGTGCCCGTGCCGGCGGACGTTCTCGCCTTGGTGACGGTGGATTTTCCCAAGCCCGTGCCGGGTGCGATTGCCCGAAAGCTCCCGCTGGTGCGGTTGGTGCCGTGAGCAATCAGCGCGCCGGCTGCGCCAGCGCTCGTTTGATGGCCGCCGCGAGCTGCCGGAGATCTCCGTTCAAGGCGTCGTCGATTTCCGCCTGATCCAGCCGGTAGACAAGGATCGAGTAGCCCGGTTGCGCCTCGGGGTGGCGGGCGCGCAGGTAGTGGCAGAGCCGGGCGAAGCGCAACTGCTCGAATTGCTTCCAGGCCTTGGTCCACTCTTCGGGGGTGAAGCCCTGCGCCGCTTCCGGCCGACCCTGCGGGTCAAGCTTCAGGCTGCGGAAGTTAACATCATTCAGACGCAGCTGCTGGTAGAGGCGTTCGTTTTCCAGGGTCCACGGCCCGCGGTGAGCCTGGTAGACGTGTTGGAGCATGGTGGCGCCGAGAGCGTAAAGGCCGGGTTCACACCAATACCAGGGACGCGGCCGATCGAAACCGGGCAGACGGGGCAGCAACACGGCGTCGGGCACGTAGCGGGCCGGCTCATCGGTGCCGAAATAGGAAAGATAGACGCGTTCATTCGGGCGGCGATTGGCCTGCAGCCATTTTTTTAGCGTGGGCAGATCCTGCCCCCAATCAAGTGAGCTGTCCACGAGGTGTCGGTAGCCGTTGGTCGGTCCGCCGGCGAGGGGGCTGAAATAGGCCAGGAAATGGGGATAAATCTGCGCCGCCGTCACCGTCTGCCAGCCCACCAACGCCGCGAGGCCGAGGCCGAACGCCAGTCCGGTCGGCCGCGAATGGGTCCAGGCGCGCCGCAGAGCCCAACCGAGCGCCCCGGCAAACAGATAGAGCACCGGATAAGTCGGCAGGATATGGCGGTGGCCGATATTGAGGTGGCTGGTCAGCGAGAAAAACCAATAGACCGCAAACAGCGTCAGCAGCGGCGTGACCCGGTAAAGGTGCCGGCCCAGGTTCGATCTGGCCATCGTCCGAAACCGCCACGCGAGCAGGCCCGCGCTCGTGGCCAGTCCGGCGAGCAGGGCGGGCGGGGTTTTATAGATAAAGGTTTTTGGGAAAAAACTCACCCAGCCGAAGATGCTGTAGTCGCCGTCGAGAAACGCCGCGCGCGCCTCGGCGTGTTTCAGCACGAAGGCCAGCCCGTAGAGCCAGCCTTCCGGCAGCAGGTGCCAGGCGCGGCAGAACTCGAGGCATTGCGCCTTCAGGCCGCCGTAAGAAAGCACGATGGCCCACGGCAGGTTGAAGTCGCCCGCGGGCAGCGCGGGGTTGTAGACGCTGTAACGAAAACCGAAAAAAGCCCAGATCACCGCCAGTGCCACCAGACCCTGAGCCGCCGTGGAGGCGACGGTCGCCCCCAGCCGTCCCAGTCGCGTGCAGAACGTGGCGCCACCC